>NZ_JAVRCP020000014.1:0-179218 GCF_034530675.2 Nostoc sp. DedVER02 | reverse complement strand
GACTCATAACAAAATTACTAAATGCACCCATCTATAAGTTTGACGTAGTTTGGCGCATCTTCATACAGAATTGGTATGAGGCTATATCTACCCCAATGGGCGAGGTACTGCAATGCCATATCCCTGTGCGTAATCAATTCCTAGTGCCGTAATCCGCTCTAAAATCGCGTCATTTTCCACAAACTCTGCGATCGTCTGAATACCCATGACACTACCAATCTGCGTGATAGCTGTGACGATCGCATTATCCAGAGGATTATCGACAATGTTACGAATAAAGCTCCCGTCAATTTTGAGGTAATCCACAGGCAGAGACTTGAGGTAAGCAAACGACGACATCCCCACCCCAAAATCGTCCAGCGCGAAGCGACAACCCATCCGTTGAAGTGACTGAATAAACTGCTTGGCTTTGAGCAGGTTAGCGATCGCCACACTTTCGGTAATCTCAAAACAGATGCGTTGAGGTGAGATGGGGTATAAGGTAAACTGCTCATACAGGAAGTCAATGAACTGATCGTCATTGATGCTAGAGCCAGAAAGGTTAATGGCATAGATGCTTTGTTCATCGCCAACGACTCTTGTCCAATTGCTGAACAGAGTCCGAATTACCCAGCGATCGATCAGGTGCATCAAGTTGTAGCGTTCTGCTGCTGGAATAAACGCCATCGGCTGCACTAAATTTCCCTGCTCATCCCGAAGCCGCAGCAAGACTTCATAATGGTCTTCGTTTTGATCTGCCGGGGCGATACCTTCTCTACGAGAGGCTTTGCCAACGGTGAGCTTCGCTAACGCAGCAATCTTTTGAGCATAGAGACAAAACCAATCACTTTCTAAAGCTTGAGAAATGCGACTGGCCCACTGCATCTCGCCGCGCTGTTGCAGTCGCTCTTGGTCGTCAGTCTGAGCAACATACACGCGATTGCGCCCCCGATTTTTTGCGGCATAACAAGCTGCATCAGCCGTACTGATAATTTCTGCAAGGCTCTCGCTATGCGCGTCAATACCAACCAAGCCGATACTTACTCCAATTGAGAATACCTGCTTTTCCCAAACAAAGCGGAACTCTTGAACACACGAAAGCAGATCATTGGCGACTCGTAAAGCTTGCTCTGGCATACACTGATTGAGTAATACGCCAAATTCATCGCCCCCTAAGCGTGCCAGTGTGTCAGTTTTCCGAATCTTTTCCTGCAATAGGGCAGTAATTTGACACAGTAATTCGTCTCCAGCCAGATGACCACAGGTATCATTGACAATTTTGAAGTGATCGAGATCCAAATAGCACAACGCATGAACCTGGTAGTCTAACTTGGCAAGCTGTAATGATTGTTCAACGCGCCGCTCAAATTCCTGGCGATTCACCAATCCGGTTAAGGGATCGTGGCTTGCCTGCCAGGATAGCTGACGCGCAAGCTTGCGGTTCTGAGTCACGTCATGAAACACCATAACCCCGCCAATAACTTCTCCCTCACGATTGCGAATGGGCGCGGCTGAATCTTCAATGGCAATCTCTTGACCATTTCGAGCAATTAAGACGGTATGGTTTGCTAAACCCACAATTCGATTTTCCTGTAATGCTAGGTCAATTGGGTTCGGAACTGGCTCGCGTGTAATTTCATGCACAATTCTAAAGACTTCTCCTAACGGCAACCCTTGTGCCCATGCTTCAGTGCATCCAATCAGAGATTCTGCAATGGGATTGAGGTATTGAATCCTGCTAAAGGCATCTGTGGTTATAACTGCATCTCCAATGGATTGCAACGTCACCTGAGCTAATTCTTTTTCTTGAAAAAGTGTTTCTTCTATTTCCTTGAGGGCTGTGATATCGCGTCCCACTGATTGAAATTCGATAAAGCATCCTTGCTCGTCAAACAGCATTCGGTTATGCCACTGAGTCCAACGCACCTCATTTGCCACAACCACGCGATTCTCACTGATGACTACAGGATTATCAATACTAATTGAAGCGACTAATTGAGCAACTCGCTCCCGATCTTCCTCAAAGATAGCCGGTTGATAGCGGCTGCCGATCAATTCCTCTAGCGATCGCCCAAAATAAAGTGCATAAGCTTGGTTGACAAAGGTGAGTGTGCCGTCTGGTAAATATCGGGTGATGAGTTCAGTCTGATCTTCGACAATGGCACGGTAGCGAATCTCGCTTTCTTTCAAAGCAATTTCTGCTTGCTTGCGATCGCTGATATCAATCACCACACCTAACATCCGTACAGGTTTACCTGCTTCGTTGTAAATACTGCGTCCTTTTCCAACCAGCCAGCGTATCTTGCCATCGGGATGAATCACCCGATATTCAGCTTCATAATTAGTATGCTGAGTCAGGGCATTGAATATAGTCTGTTCAACTCGGTCAATATCCTCTGGATGAACAGCATCGCGCCATAACTGATATGTAGCTGATGACGTTTCTGGTTCTAATCCTAACAAGCGATAGTGGTTGTCGTTCCAGATAACTGTCTTCTGAAACAAATTCCAATCCCAACTACCGATATAGTTAAATTCCATTGTCAGCCTGAGTTGTTCTTCACTTTTGGCTAAGGCTATTTCTGCTCGTTGGCGTTCTTCTTCGATCCGCTTCTTGGGAGTAATATCCGTAACTCGTACCAAATTCATCACTCGGTCAGCAACCCTAATTTGTTTGATTGCCATGTTTCCCCAAAAGCAATTGCCCTGCTTAGTGAAGTATTCAATTTCCCGACTCCACAACCTTTGCTGGCTAATTTGTCTGACGATGGTAGTTAGTTCATCAGAAGTAAACTGCTCTTTTTGTAGAGCTTGACCTTCAATACCAATGAGTTCAGCTTTACTTGAGGCTGCAAATAGTTCTACTGCGCGATTATTACAGTCAATGGTCAGTAACGTTTCTGTATCTATCAAAAAGAGCGCATCAGCAGATTCGTTAAAGACAGCTTCTAGCAAGTCACGGCTTTTGGTGATTTCTAACTCGCTTTCTTTGCGTTCTGTAATATCTAGAATAGCTCCATACAGTCTAACAGTCTTACCCTCGGTATCATAAGCTACCTCTACTCTTAACTCCAGGTAGCGCAATGAGCCATCAGGTCGGATAATGCGAGATTCAAGATTGAAAGGGGTTTTATTGGCGATCGCTTTTAATAGATGCCTCTGCAACACTGGTCGGTCTTCTGGGTGAACCATCTGGAGAAATGTAGCCTGTGTCGGTGCTGATTCAGCAGGATTTAAACCAAAAATGCGGAAGGTTTCGGCTGACCAAATTTGTTTTTGAGACTCTAAGTACCATTCCCAACTGCCTAGATGGGCAATCTTTTGAGCAGTAGTTAGGAGCGTTTCACTGCGTCGGAGTTCTGCCTCGGCTTGTTTGCGTTCGTTGAGTGCGGCTTGCCGTTCTGTAACATCTTGGGCAGTCCCATAGAGGCGAATTACTTTTCCATCCGCGTTAAATTCTGCATGTCCAATCCCCTCAATATAAATAATAGACCCGTCAGTTTGAGACGCACGCAAGATGAGTTTGTAGGATTCACCAGTTGACATTGCCCGTTCAACGGCTCGGGCTAATTTTCCGGCATCTTCTGGGCAGTACAATTGCAGATTTTCTTGGTAGTTCGGCCCAAGAAGTGCGGGATCTCGATTGAAGAGGGCGAAAAGCTGCTTTGACCAGGTAATTTTGCCCGTGGCAATATCAAATTCCCAATTACCGAGACGAGCAACTTGCTGAGATTCTTCTAATAAGGCTTCACTCTTGCGTAGTGTTTCTTCACCACGTTTGAGGTCGGTGACATCCACCACCAACCCATCCCAAACCACCCTTCCATCCTCGAATCGGCGTGGCGTAGAACGAAAATGGAGCCATTTAAGCAGACCGCTAGGCGTTTGGATTCGCACTTGTATATCAAACACCGAGAGATTCTGCCAAGATTCATCGACTGCTGCTTGGAAAAGTGGTACATCTTCTGAGATAAACTGGCGATAGAGCAAACTTGAATCTTTGAGTGCATCTTCTGCCCTGACTTCCATCAGTCTTTCAATCCCCGCGCTTATATAAGAAAAGCGATCGCTGCCATCAAATTCGCGGATTACCTTATAAATTGCCCCATTGGGCAGATTATCGCCAATTCTCCGCAACATAGCTTCACGCTCTTGTAATGCGAGTTCTGCCTGTTTGCGTTCGCTAATTTCCCGCTCCAGTTCTCGATTACCTGCCTCCAGTTGTGCAGAACTGGGTAAAGCAAGTGCTTTTAGCATCAAAGGTATAAGTTCACAAGCTGTGTACAGTGAAACTATGGCTGTAATAGCTTTGATTAAACCGCTCAACCAATAAGTTTGATACCAGAGCGTCAAAATGTCCATGACGTGAGTAGTACCACAAGTAACAATAAATATTGCAAATAGGACAAACACCCACTTGAAAGGAAAATCTTGGCGCTTGCGGACAAAATAAGGTAGTGTGATGGGAATGGAATAATAAGCAAGCGCCATCAAACTATCGGATACAATATGCAATCCCACTAATGCTGGTTTCCAAAGATAGCAATGACCGTGGGGAATAAACTGTTTATAAGCAAGAAGGCTTTTAGGAAATTCCAGCATCAATCAAGTGTCTCAAGTATTTAGTTGTTAATTCTACTTATATTTTTAACCGATGTATTTGTAATTTCCTGTAATTATACGTATAGCACAAACAGAAATATATAATGTTATTTATGACCTTTTCGTGTCTGAGTGCTTTTTTTGTTACAAGGCGCTCCGCGATTCGTTAAGACTAGATTGCCCAGATATCGGAGTTCTATCATGTCTGCTTCAAGATTCAGTAGTTATTTTTTCTGATTGAGTTGCTACTGGTTTTAAACGCTGTTGTTGGTAAAAGTACACAATTTTTTTCACATAGTCAGCAGTGAAACCTTTGTCACAACCTTTATAACTACCAGTCATCCACCAACAAGCTACGCCACGCACAGATGCAATTTCATTATTGTTGGTGGCGCGGAACTGATTGGTTAACTCACGGCGGGTAATGCAAGAGACGACTTGACGAGCGATCGCAGGGCTGTTTTCAAACTGCGTCGGTGTCAGTTCTCGTTTGAGACAAGTTCTTGACCAGCCTTTGAGGGTTTCTGGTTTAACTTGCCATTCGCTGTAATATCCATCGTTAGGATTTTTTGTCTGCGGTGCAGCTTGTCGCAATGCTTCTACCATCGCCGCAACTTGGGCATCAGAAACCCGCACAGGCTGCTGTGCTTGAGCTAACAATGGCAATAGTCCGAAGCTGACAATAACTCCGTTGAGTAGTAATCCTACTATGGGGTTTTTGATCATGAGGTAATACCAATTCAATTAATGATTGCAACACATCCTTGGATCAAGACGCGATGAATCGCGTCTCTACAAATGGTCTATTTTTCGCATTCTTTTTTCCAATTGATATAACATCTTATGTGTTCTGATGGACAGATTAACGACCTACTAAATTTTCTATAGTATCAGCATCATTGGGTAATGCAGCTGTTAAAACTTCGCTACCTTCTGATGTCACTAAAACATCATCTTCAATGCGGATTCCGCGGACATCGGCGAATTCAGATAAACGCTGCCAGTTCACCACATTTTGATATATTGAGCGAACATTCGCATCATTTAAAATTGCTGGTACTTGATAAAAACCAGGTTCAATTGTGACTAACATTCCTGGGCGCAGGGGACGATTTAAACGTAGGTAGCCTAAGCCAAAGCGATCGCTCCTAGAACGTCCCTCTTCATACCCAGCTATATCTCCCAAATCTTCCATATCATGGACATCTAAACCCAGTAGATGACCAATACCATGAGGGAAAAACAGCGCGTGGGCATCCATCTCTACTAAATCTTGCGGATTTCCTTGGAAAATACCTAACTCTACTAAACCTTCAGCTATAACTGTGGCAGCTAGTAGATGAATATCTTCATACTCTACACCAGGCTGTATTTTGGCAATGCAAGCATCATGAGCCGCTAGCACAACATTATAAATATCTCTCTGGGTAGATGAAAACTTACCGGAAACTGGCCACGTGCGAGTTACATCACCTGCCCAACCCATCTCAGTTTCAGCGCCAACATCGGCAAGCAGTAAGTCACCTGGTTGTAGAGGGTGGTGATACTGCTCGTTATGCAAAACTTCGCCATGAACGGTGACAATACTGTTGTAGGAAGTAGTCATGTTATGGGCAATAATTACCCCTTCCATCGCTGCGCGAACTTCTGCTTCTAGCTTGGCTTGAGGTGTTGCTGCCATCCCAGCTTTGTGTGCTTCAACGGTGACAGCAGCAGCTTTTCGCAACTCGGTTAATGCAGCTTCATCGTGGGTGAGGCGGATAGAAGCGATCGCTTTGGCTAAGTCTAAATCAATTCCTTGGGGAGGACTTTGAGGTAAAACCCATCTATTTAATAGCTGCGATTGTTGCGTCCATGTCGCTGCATCTTGGACGGCAAGTGTGACGGCATCTTCTACCCAAGATTCTAATTCTGCCATTGGCCTTGCCACATCTGCCCCAATGTTCTGCGCTATTTCCTCGCGCGTTGGCGTTTCTCCATGCCAAAGGGCGCTGCTGGGTGATGGATCGTCGATGAATAGTTCTAGCCTGCCTGCTTCTAAACGAATTGCCGCATTTGATAATGGCAGTCCGGCAAAATAGAGGAAATGACTGTTAGCACGAAACGGAAAGGGATTTGCCGGAAAGTTGCGCGGACTGTTGCTACCCGACCAGAGAATTACGGGAAAATCAATAAGGTTAGCTAGTCGTTGCCGTCGCAGGCGTAAATTATCGACGAGGGAAGCAGAAGTTTGTGGAATCAGCATAAATAGAAACTTCAGGTTATGGTTTTGCCTTTATTTAATCGTTATCGTCTTTCTCGTCTTTGTCATCGTGTTTATTATCTTTGCGATCGCTATGTTTGTCATCATCATCTTTATCCTTCTGCTTTACCTCATTAGGCTGTTGAGTAGTTTGGATAACTGGTTTTTGTTGCTCAGTTGGAGCAGATGGTTGTGGTACCTCAATAACACAACTAACTAATCCTCCAGAAATTAGCGCTAAGTTGACAGTGGCAAAGATGCTTCTGAAGATTTTTCTCATCATCCTAGTTTTTGGAGATTGTATTCTTAATTTATCAGGTACTGTATATGGCAATATGCTTGGGTTAAGAAGAATCGTAGGTTGGGTTGAACTTTAGTGTTACCCAACAAAGCTTTGATAATGTTGGGTTTCGTTTCTCAACCCAACCTACACCAGTTTTACTGATAATTATATTGCCGTCTAATTTTCAAGGTGACTCTAATGGGACAAACCATTACTCAGGTTGATGCTTTTACCAATAGACCTTTTGCAGGCAATCCTGCTGCTGTCTGTGTTTTGCCCACTCGCCAAAACGAACGCTGGATGCAGAATGTAGCACAGGAGATGAATTTATCTGAGACGGCTTTTCTAGTTAGACAGGATGATGGCTTTAATCTGCGTTGGTTTACGCCCACGGTGGAAGTACCGCTTTGTGGTCATGCAACTTTAGCTAGCGCTCATGTACTTTGGTCAGAAGGGCATTTATCACCTGATGAAGTTGCGCGTTTTTACACCAAAAGCGGAGTGCTGATTGCTAAGTTACAAGGTGAATGGATTGAGTTAGATTTCCCTGTGAATCACTCACAAGAAACAGTCGCCCCACGAGAACTCAAACAAGCTTTGGGTGTACCTTACAAATCTATTTTCTTAAATTCTCTTGGCTATTTAGTGGAATTAGAATCTGAAGATTTGGTACGGCAAATACAGCCAAATTTCCAAATACTGAAAACATTGCCTACTTCTGAGATTATTGTCACCAGCCTTACCGATTCTGATTCTGAATATGATTTCGTCTCTCGCTTTTTTGCGCCGGGTTTAGGGATTGATGAAGATCCTGTGACTGGAGCGGCTCATTGTTGCCTTGCTCCTTTTTGGCGCGATCGCTTACACAAAGATGAGTTATTGGCTTATCAAGCATCCCAGCGTGGTGGAGTCGTAAAAATCCGCTATAACGGAGGCGATCGCGTCTTACTCGCGGGACAAGCGGTAACTGTTATGCAAGGTGAGTTAATTACCGCATAAACCTAGATTACAAATCAATCGCATCCGGTAAAAACTCAGCATTGAGAACTTAGACAATTGGATAAGCCTATCCTAATGTTAGTCAATACAATGGCATTGTTAGTCAAAACAATCCTAATGTTAGTCGATACAATGGCATTGTTAATCAAAACAATCCTAATGTTAGTCGATACAATGGCATTGTTAGTCAAAACAATCCTAATATTAGTCGATACAATGGCATTGTTAGTCAAAACAATCGCATTGTCAGGCGATACAATAGCATTGTTAAGCCAAACAATCGCATTGTCAGACGATACAATGGCATTGCAGTAGGTTGCATTTAGATGTGAAACGTTTTTGCAGGGTAGCAGTAAAAAACGCCAAAATTGAAAGGTTTAGATACCCAAGTTTTTAGATAAGTTAGGTATATCGTTGTTCACCAATGATTTAGGATTGCTGTATACCTGAGTGAACATAGCCTATATTTAGTTTTAAAATGTCTACTAAAAATACAAATAATCGAAATCTGCTCGCATCTCGTGACTGGCCAATCGAGCAATTACCTGGATTAAGCCACGAAGAACAATCACAACTGCAAAATTGTGGGATCGATACCACAGTGGCGCTAGTCAAACAAGGCAAGACTTTAGAGGCACGACTGGCGTTAGCAAATAAATTGCAGATTCATCTTCAGTATGTAAATAAATGGATGGCTTTAGCTGACTTAGCGCGTATTCCCAGCGTAGGCGTGCAATATTGTGGTTTATTGCTTCACGCAGGTATTGGTTCTGTAACCCAGTTGGCACAGACACCCACTCACAGATTGCACCAACAAATCATGCGCTTGCAAGTAGCAACAATGCAGCGACGAGA
Organism: Nostoc sp. DedVER02; assembly: GCF_034530675.2. Taxonomy (NCBI): domain Bacteria; kingdom Bacillati; phylum Cyanobacteriota; class Cyanophyceae; order Nostocales; family Nostocaceae; genus Nostoc; species Nostoc sp. DedVER02. The sequence goes on along the minus strand of NZ_JAVRCP020000014.1, from coordinate 170,258 downwards.
TTTGTGTCCAGCAATCGAGCTAGTACAACAATGGAGTCAGCAAGCGAAAATAGTGCTGAGTGGGGAATAGGGAATAGGCAGGGAGCAGGGGGCAGGGGAGCAGGGGAGCAGGGGAGCAGGGGAAGAAAGAATAACTAATGACTAATGACTAATGACTAATCCTTAGCTAAAACACCATTAAGGAAGATATCAGCGAGTCCTTCGGCCATTTCCTGCATTTCTTGAGGAGAAGCGTCAGGTTCCATGATGGTGTTGTTAGAAAAACCTGCGATCGCAAACATTCCTAAGAAAACTTTGGCAACTAGCTTTGCGTCTGTTTTGCGATAAATGCCTTTATCCATTGCTGTTTGAAAGAATGCTTCGCCGACATCAGTCATTTTGGTAATCACTTCTAATTGAATGCGATCGCGTAAATCGGGGTGAAATTGCACTTCCATAAAACAAACGCGCATTAAATCGGAATTTTTTTGAAAGTTCCACATCCGCCGACGCATCACTTGAGCTACGGCTTTATAGCTGCCCATTTCACTTAATTCTGTTAGCAAATCTGTTAGAATCTCTACCCAGCCATTCGTAGCTACTTCTACCAAAATTGCTTTTTTATTGGGAAAATGACGAAATAAAGTACCTTCAGCTACACCTGCCGCCTGCGCTAAATCACGGGTGGTAGTACCATCAAATCCTTGAGAAGCAAACAACCGTTGTGCTGCCTGTAAAATCCGGGTGCGCGTCTGAGCTTCTGAGGGTGGGGAAGAATTAAAAACTCGCATAAAAGTTTTGGTAATATTTGCGGAACACGATTTGTAGCATTATTGTCTAACGTCAAGTAAAAAAGCTCAACAAGCTTAATACAACATTAACGTCCTTTTGCTAAGTATCCTGTTTCTCAGGTAGTGTAACTTTATCTCAATTTTTGCTTATGAACCAGATCGGTCGGTCAATTTTAGATTTATTACGGCGGTTGTTTGTCACTTTGTTGGCTTTGATAGTTTTCTGGTGGGGATTACTACCAGAAATTGCTCTAGCTCAAACTCAAACTGCACCTCCTCAAGAAGCCAAAACTCAAACTCCACCAGTTCAAAGTTCGATCCAACCTTATCTGGATCGAGTCATTAAACAGTTAACGGAGTTTCGTCTTGACAATGGTCTAAAATTCATTGTCTTGGAACGACATCAAGCGCCTGTAGTTTCTTTTCTTACTTATGCAAATGTCGGTGGTGTGGATGAGCCAGATGGTAAAACCGGTGTAGCTCACTTTCTGGAACATTTGGCGTTTAAAGGTACAACGCGCATTGGCACACAAGACTACAAAGCAGAAAAACCACTGCTAGAGAAATTGCAGCAGTTAGATACTCAAATTAAAGCAGCAAAAGCCGATGGCAAAAAAGATGAAGTTGCGCGGTTAGAAACTGAATTTAAACAAGTAGAATCACAAGCAGGTAAGCTTGTCAAGCAAAACGAATTGGGACAAATTGTTGAACAAGCGGGAGGTGTGGGTTTAAATGCCAATACTTCAACCGAAGCTACTCGTTATTTTTATAGCTTTCCTGCCAACAAGCTAGAACTTTGGATGTCGCTAGAGTCGGAACGGTTTCTCGATCCGGTAATTCGTCGTGAGTTTTATAAAGAGAAAGATGTAATTTTAGAAGAACGACGGCTGCGGGTAGAGAATTCACCCATTGGACAAATGGTAGAAAAGTTTATCGATACTGCTTATAAAGTCCATCCTTACAAGCGTCCGGTAATTGGTTATGACCAAGATATCCGCAATCTGACACCAGATGATGTCCAGAATTTCTTTGATACTCACTATGTACCAAGTAATTTAGCGATCGCAATTGTCGGAGATGTTAACCCGACTGAGGTGAAAAAACTAGCGCAAGCTTATTTTGGCCGCTATAAAGCAAAAACCAAAGCTGTTGAACAAATCCCGGTGGAACCGCCACAAAAACAAACACAGGAAGTTACTGTACAACTACCTTCCCAACCTTGGTATTTAGAAGGTTATCATCGTCCGGCAATTACTGATCCAGATAATGCAGTCTATGAAATCATTGGCAGTTTATTAAGTGATGGGCGCACATCGCGGTTATATAAGTCTTTGGTAGAAAAACAGCGTTTGGCGTTAAATGCTCAAGGTTACAGTGGATTTCCTGGAGATAAGTACCCAAATCTGATCTTTTTCTATGCTCTTACGGCTCCTGGTCATACAGTTGATGAAGTAGCGGTGGCTTTGCGCCAAGAAATTGACAAATTAAAAACTGAGCCTGTAGCGGCGGTTGATTTGGAACGGGTGAAAACCCAAGCACGGGCGGGTTTGTTGCGTACCCTCGATTCAAATATGGGGATGGCTCAACAATTGTTGGAATATGAGGTGAAAACTGGCTCTTGGCGGAATTTATTTAAGCAGTTGGATGATATTTCGGCGGTGACGACGGCAGATATTGTGCGAGTAGCGAAGGAGACGTTTACGCCGGAGAATCGCACGATTGGTAAGTTGTTGTCGAAGGAAGGATAAGAGAAAGGAACCGCCAAGTCGCCAAGGGCGCAAAGGAAGAAAAGATATGCAGAGGTACAAGGTGAAGGGTAAAAGACGGATGGTGTTGAAAATCAAAAATGGGAAGGGGTTGATTTATGCTTTGGTTGCTGTTTTTGCGTGTTTACTTTTAACTTGTAATTTTTCTCTGGCGGCGACGACTCAGGCAAAGCATTATAGTGAGTTGCAGTTGCCACCGTTACCTGAGATTAAGATACCGAAATATGAGCGGTTTGTTCTCCAAAATGGCTTGGTTGTCTATTTGATGGAGGATCACGAATTACCGTTGGTGAATGGGACGGCGTTTGTGCGGACAGGAAATCGCTTGGAACCAATGGAGAAAGTCGGGTTAGCTGGTTTTACAGGCGCGGTAATGCGAACTGGGGGAACTAAGCAACATTCGGCTGATGAACTCAATGAGATGTTGGAACAACGGGCGGCATCTGTTGAAGCTAGTATTGGTGAAGGTTCTGGTAGTGCTAGCTTTGATGCATTGAGTGAAGATTTAGAAACAGTGTTTGGGCTATTTGCCGAGGTACTGCGATCGCCAGCATTTGCTCAAGAAAAGCTAGACTTGGCTAAGACGCAAGCGAAAGGTGGCATTGCCCGTCGCAATGACAATCCAGATGGGATTGCTAGTCGAGAATTTAAGAAATTGATCTATGGAAAAGATAGTCCTTATGCTCGCACGATAGAATATGCAACGGTAGATCGGATTGAGCGTGAGGATTTGCTCAACTTTTATCAGCAATATTTTCACCCCAATAATATAATTTTGGGAATTGTGGGAGATTTTGACTCTAAGAAAATGCGATCGCTTGTTCAAGCTAAGTTTGGCGACTGGAACCGCAACCCAGGGATTGCTAAACCCAAGTTACCAGACGTTTCGGCAGCTAATACAGGTGGGGTCTTTTTTGTCAATCAACCACAATTAACCCAAAGTAGCGTACTTATCGGCCATTTAGGCGGACGGTTTGACAGTCCCGATTATGCCGCGTTGGATGTATTGAATGGGGTGTTAAATGGATTTGGTGGACGCTTATTTAATGAAGTGCGATCGCGCCAAGGCATAGCGTACTCTGTTTATGGTGAGTGGAGTCCTCGCTACGATTATCCTGGCATGTTTATTGCTGGCGGACAAACGCGATCGGATGCTACCGTGCAGTTTGTCAAAGCCTTACAAGCTGAAATCAAGCGTACCCAAACTCAAAGAGTGACAGCAAAAGAACTGGCTTTTGCGAAAGAATCTACACTCAACTCTTTTGTATTCAACTTTCAAGATCCCAGCCAAACCTTATCACGGTTGATGCGATACGAATATTACGGCTATCCGGCTGATTTTCTCTTTCGCTATCAAAAAGCCGTCGCCGCCACTACAGCTGCTGATGTGCAACGGGTAGCACGAGAATACCTCAAGCCAGAAAAAATCGTGACTCTCGTAGTCGGGAATCAAGCCGCCATTCAACCACCATTGACGCAGCTAGCAGCAAAGGTGACACCAATAGATGTAACGATTCCTGGTTCACAACCACAGGCGAAGAATTAATCACGATTTGCGATCGTAAGCCCTAAGTAGAGACGCGATTTATCGCGTCTGATTTATCGCGTCTCTAGTCAAATAAAATAATTTGCTTCTTTATCGGGAAATGACTGAAGACAAATTGTAGTAACAAGTAGAAACTAAATCAGGAACCAAAACCTCTGGAATTCCAGAGGTTTTTTCTTTAAACTGTAGTGATGTCGCAGCAAAAATTGTCACAGTGTATTCAATACGGTTCGGATAAGCATTTTTCATTTTCCTTGTGGTCTGGGGAATGGGTTTGCGGGTAAAGGGTAAAGGATGTATTCAAAACCTTTCCCCTTTTCCCTTTCCCCTTTTAACCGAACCTTATTGACAGTGCATTAGTCAACTAGAGTAAGCTAAATTCAGGTATAAGCTACTGGGAGTGAAGATGATGTTGTTGGAATTAAAGCGCATCCATGTTCCACCAGGACAAAGAGTGTTACTACGAGATGTAACCTGGCAAGAATTGGAAACAATTCTAGAAGATTTAGGGGAACATCGCGCAGCACGAATTGCTTATGACAGGGGAATATTGGAGATTATGGCACCACTGCCAGAACATGAAGACGATAAAGAAATTATTAGTGATTTAGTCAAAGCCCTTCTGGAAGAATTAGATATTGAGTTTAGATGTCTTGGCTCTACCACTTTCAAAAACCAAGCAATGGCTCAAGGTATAGAACCAGATCAGTGTTTCTATATAAAAAATGAATCTAAGATTCGCGGGAAGAAGCGACTAAATTTAGAAGTAGATCCTCCTCCAGATTTAGCTTTAGAAATTGATATTACTTCTCGCACTCATCCTAATATTTATGAAGCTTTAAAAGTACCTGAGCTTTGGCGTTTTAATAAAGGAAAGCTCCAAATTAATGTTCTGCAAGGTGGGCATTATATAGAGTCTCAGCAAAGCCTAAATTTTCCTAGATTTAACCTAGTTGAGGCGATTCCCCAATATCTCAAGCAAAGTACAACAGCAGGCAGAAATTCAACGCTCAAAGCTTTTCGTCTTTGGGTACAAAAGCAAATACAACAAGAATAATTCGTAATTCGTAATTCGTAATTCGTAATTAATTTTGGGTAGTGAGCCGCCTAATTCTAGTCTTATTTTGGTAGGGAACCAGGATGAACAGCGGCCAAAGCCGCTTATCCTGTCTCCCGTACATAGTCTCAGGTTATCAAATACCAGGTCACTTAGTAATGATTGAGGTTAATACCAGCTTCTTTTGCCATTGCTTCTAACCCTCTAACTTCTAGGGTTTTAATTGCTTTGGTAGACAGCTTTAATTTTACCCAGCGATTTCCGCCTGGCCACCAAACACGCTTGCTTTGCAGATTTGCGTGCTGAAGGCGTTTAGTACGGCGGTGGGAGTGGGAAACAGCAAAGGCGTTATTTGCCTTCTTACCAGTTAGTTCACAGCGACGAGACATAGCAAATATCTCCAGATTTTTATTTTAATACAACCTTTCCATTCTATGTCTAAGACAACAGAAGTGGAGAGAGGAGATGGGGAAGAGGCAGGGGACAGGGGGCAGGGGAGCAGGGGGAGTGAGAGAGTCAGAATTAATGCCCAATGCCCAATTCCCAATTCCCCATTCCCACTATTTACTAGCTTGTTCCGTCAGCTTAGTAAGTACCTCATTCGATCGCTCCACGAAAGATTTCATTCCCTCAGCGTCAAATCCTTTCTGAGACATCAGCGCTAAATCGTAGACGTGTTGGCAAATCAAGTTCACTAACTGATCTGTAGATGATTGACCGTCACCTTGGATAATGCTACTTTGGTTCAGATTTGCCAGATTTTGAATTAGCGGATGAGCAGTATTCACCAGCAAAATATGATCTTCGGGAAACTCTGCTGTCCCCTGCTGCATCATGGCGTTCATTTCTCGCAGGCGGCGGAGAATCTCTGGTAAAAGCACCATTGCAGGTGGTGTACCTTGAGGATCGTCTGATTTCAAAGCTTCGGTACGGATGTTGAGTTTAGGTTTATTGAGAGATTTCTCAAATAACTCTTTAATCGTCTCACTCCGAGTTTTATTCGTCTTCGGATCGACAATTTCCTTATCTTTATCCTGTTCCAGCAGAGTATTATCTAAATCTGAGTCTACCCGCGTAAACTTGACATCTTGATATTCCCGCTCTAGGAAGTTGATAAAGTGGGTGTCGATGAAGGAGTCCATAAACAGGACTTCCAAGCCTTGATTTTTGTGTAATTCTATGTATGTAGCTTGGGTTGTTTCATCGGTGCTGTAGAAAACCCGGTTTTCGTGGCGTTCTTTGTTTCGTTCTAAATACTCTTTCAGTGTGGTATAAGGAGCGGTGGGTGTTGAGTTCTCAGCACTGGGTGAAGGAGTCACATCTTGCCAAGCATCCCCGTCTGAAGACTGTACTTCAACCACTGGAGTTTCAGCCGCAACTTTTTCTGTTAGCTTGGCGGTGGTACGGAAAACGATGATATCTTCGATTTGTTTTTTGAATTTATCGTCGTTGAGAACGCCGAATTTTACAAAGGTTCCGAGGTCTTTCCAAGCACTGATGTATTGTTCGCGGTTGTCGCGGAAAAGTTCTTTGAGGCGATCGCCTACTTTTTTGGCAATATAGTCACCAATTCGCTTCACGGTGCGATCGCCTTGCAAAGCACTGCGCGATACGTTGAGCGGAATATCAGTGCTATCAATGACACCGCGCATCGGCATCAAAAATTGCGGGATAATTTCTTCGCAGTTGTCGCTAACAAAAACTTGATTGCAGAATAGCTTGATCTGCCCTTTAGTAACATCTACATCCGGCCTCATTTTGGGGAAATACAAAATCCCGTTGATGATAAAGGGATAGTCTGTATTTAGATGCACCCACAACAAAGGTTCTTCCTGAAAAGGATACAGGTAGCGGTAAAACTCTAAATAATCTTCTTTGCTCAGATTACTTGGAGACTCTCGCCACGGTGCTTTTTGCTTATTTAATACCTCACCGTCTAGTTTTATTGGTACTGGCAAGAAATCGCAATAAGTCTTGACAAGATTCTTAATCCGTGCTGACTCTAGAAATTCTTCCTCTTCTCCTTGCAGGCTGAGAGTGATAGTTGTGCCGCGAGTTGTTCGGGACGATTCTTCTAGGGTGAAAGCTGGGGAACCATCGCAAGTCCAGTGAACCGCCTGTGCCCCTTCTTGATAGGAAAGGGTATCAATTTCTACCTTTTGCGCCACCATGAAAGAAGAGTAGAAACCAAGACCAAAGTGGCCAATTATGGGTTGATCTGATTTGCCTTCATATTTATGAATAAATTCTTCAGCGCTAGAAAAGGCAACCTGATTGATATATTTCTTAACTTCATCTGCGGTCATCCCGATACCGTTATCGGAGATAGATAGGGTTTTTTTATCTTTGTCAATGGCAATTTCAATTTCTGGTTCGCCGATCTCGCCAGCATAATCTCCGGCGCGGGATACCATTTTCAGCTTTTGAATAGCGTCTACAGCGTTGGATACTAGTTCCCGCAAGAAGATTTGGTGATCTGAGTAAAGCGACTTCTTAATGATCGGGAAAATATTCTCAGTATGAATACTGATAGTGCCTTGTTCTAGCATAATTGGTAATTCTTCGATGTTAGTATCTGAAATGATAATAGTGGCTTATACAGCCTAGCCCTCTGCTTTCCAGGATAAACCCGGAGAACACAGGAGAGCATGATACCAATTAGGATTTTAAAAGCATAAGTTAGGCGATCGCACCTTTTTTGAGGATTGTTTGCCCCCATTTCTGATTCGGATTTCCCTACTCCCGATTTTCACCGCAGGTTAATTAGCCTAATTGAGACTATCGTTTAAGTATTGTTAGTTTTTTCCAAGACCAAAAAATAGTGATACGGATAAGTAGGATCGATAAATTCTTGCTTCACAGTTAACCCAGCGTTAGCAACAGAGTTTAAAATCCGCTCTTTGGGATATCCTTTCAAACCCATTTCCCAGTAATGCTCGTCACATACTGGCGTTGTACTCCAGAATTTTGGCACATTGAATAATAAATGCCTTGGTCTACCTGAGAAAGAGGTTTTGATCTGAAATGACAAGTATTGAGTGCAATAAGGAATCGAAATCACCAAAAATTTCTTTGTTGCTTCTGCGAGTTTTTTCAGTGCTTCTTCTGACTGTTCGTAAGGAAAATGTTCTAGCACTTGAAACAGGACGATCGCATCAAATTTATCTTTCGGTAATGTAAAATCTGTGGTCAAATCCAAAATTATTTCTGGCTTCAGGTTGGGATCGACATCAGCAGTAGTGACGTTGTATCCATTGTTCTTGAGGATATCTGTTAACAGAGAATTAAAAATCCCAATTTCCAGAACATTTTTTACCTGAGTACCCAGCGAAAAAATTAGACGCAACTGGTGGTGATAACTGATGAGTCGATTTTTTGATAAATATTCCGAATTTCTAATATCTAAGGAGGTGATGAGTTGCATAAATAATGCCTACCTAACCTGATGGACTGACTAAATTTGGTGGGTATACAACTACAGGATTCCCGCAAAACTAGTGAAAATAACAGCACTTAGACCCGATGACGGAAAGAATACTGGTGTTATATTTTGCATTTCCCTAATTTCTTCCTTTACCCAGCACCTCAATTCTCTATAATCTCCATTATTATGAGCAACATTGCAATATTTTTTACCTATGGTTAATAGTACTGACTTACTCGCAAAACTCTATAATGCCTTTAACCCCTTTGAACCCTTACCCGCAGGCGATCCAAAATATGTAGATTGTCAAGATGTGCGGGGAGATGCGGATATTGAGCAAGAGTTGGGAAATCGGATGCGATTAGCAGATACAAATACTTGTCAATTGTATTCTGGCCATCGGGGTGCGGGGAAGTCTACAGAATTACTTAGGTTAAAGAAATATTTAGAAAATCGGGAATTTTATGTTGTGTATTTTGCAGCTGATGAAGAAGATATCGATTCTGAAGATGCCCAATATACAGATATACTCCTCGCCTGTACCCGCCGTTTGCTCAAAGATTTAAAAGGAATTGCTAGTCCTCGTCCGATACTTGACTGGTTAAATAACCGTTGGGAAGATTTGAAAGATTTAGCGCAGACTCCTATAGAGTTTGAGAGTCTGGGAGTAGAAGCACAGCTTACTCAATTTGCCAAGTTGACAGCAAATTTAAGGGCTGTTCCTGAATTACGCCAGAAGATTCGCCAAAAAATTGATCCTTACACTGTCACATTAATTCAGGTGTTAAATGAGTTTCTGGTGGATGCAAAACAGCACTTACCTAATGGCTACAATAAACTGGCGGTAATTGTCGATAACTTAGACCGGATGGTGTTAGTTAAAGACGGAGAACGCACCAACTATGAAGAAGTCTTTTTAGACCGTAGCGAACAACTCCAAGCTTTAGATTGCCATTTGATTTACACTGTCCCCATTTCAATGGTCTATTCTACCAGGGCAACAGACCTCAGAGATATCTACGGCGACCCCCAAATTTTGCCGATGATTATGGTAAAAACTTTCGAGGGAGACGTTTATCAGCCAGGACTCGAAAAAGTTAAGGAAGTAATTAAGAAGCGAGTGCGGCAAATTGCACCAGAACTATCACTAGAAACAGAAATTTTCGACAGTCCCCAAACCTTAGACAGACTTTGTTTAATGAGTGGAGGTCATGTGAGGAATTTGCTATTGTTAACTCAAGATGCCATTGGACGTTCTGAAGATTTACCTGTTTCAGAAAAAGCGGTGCGACGAGCAATTACTCAAGCCAGAGATACTTATCGCCGCGCTGTGGAAAATCATCAATGGTGTCTGTTAGCGGAAGTGTCTTGTTCTAAGCGCATTATTAATGATGACTTGTATCGGAGTTTGATGTATAATCGCTGTCTTTTAGAATACCGTTATTTGGATGATGATGGAGAAATGCAGCGTTGGTATGATATTCATCCATTGATTCAAGGAATTCCAGAATTTAAAGAAGCCGTAGCGAAACTTTCATGAACCCAAATTTAAGTGATTGGGATGATGATTTACCCCCAGAACCAGAAGAAGCTTATCAAGACTTGCTTCGCGCACTGAGGCGTAAGTCAGGATTTGGTTTATTTTTTGTCCAATGTACACCTGTGGAAGCAGACAATTTGATTATCAAACTTCCACAGGAGATTCCTCAGAAGAAGATTGAAGTTTTGCGGTTGGTTGAGGCAATAGATAATTTATATGAGCGAGTAGTTGAGTTTATTAAAGATAAGCAAGTTGATATTTTATTGATTAAAGGTCTGGAATATTCTTTATACAAGTATGAAAAAAGAAGCTTTGGCGAAATTACCGAAGGAAGATTTAGCAATTTAACCAGTGTTCCGCATATTTTAAATCACTTAAACCAACAGCGAGAACGCTTTAGAGATGATTTTCCAATTAGCTTTGTTTTTATTTTGAGTTCGTTTTCGATAAACTATTTTATTCATCGCGCCCCAGATTTTTTTGATTGGCGTTCTGGTGTGTTTGAATTACCGACAACGCCAGAAGTAGTAGAACAAGAATCAAATCGCCTGCTGTTGCAAGGAGATTATGAGGAATATTTGAAACTTAGCCCAGAACAAAAAATTGAGAAAATACTGGAAATTAAAGATTTACTAGCGGAAAGATATCAGACAGAGAACTGTAAGGCTAACTTACTACTTGAACTGGGAAGCTTGTTAATCACGGTGAAAGAATATGAAGCAGCTATTGTATCCTACGACCAAGCTCTAAAAATTCAAGTAGATAAACACGAAGCTTGGTATAACAGAGGCAATGCACTAAAGAATTTAGGACGCAATGAAGAAGCAATTATATCCTACGACCAAGCAATACAAATTCAACCAAATGACTACAAAACTTGGAATAAGCGAGGCATTGCTCTAAGCAATTTAGGACGCTACAAAGAAGCTATAACTTCCTACGATCAAACACTCGAATTACAACCAAATTACGATTGGGCTTGGTATAATAGGGGAATTGCTCTACGGAATTTAGGATGCAATAAAGAAGCGATCACATCCTATGATCAAGCTCTAAAAATTCAACCAGATAAACACGAAGCTTGGTACAACCGGGGAATTGCTCTATACAATTTAGGATGCAAAGAAGAAGCAATTGTATCTTACGATCGAGTAGTGAAAATTAACCCAAATAAACATGAAGCTTGGAACAATCGGGGGATTGTACTAGATGATTTGGGACGTTATGAAGAGGCAATCGCATCCTATGAACAAGTACTGAGAATCAAACCAGATTCTCACCAAGCTTGGTACAACAAAGCTTGCAGTTATGCTCTTAAAGGTAATATTGAGCAGGCATTAGAAAAACTGCAAAAAGCAATTAATTTGAATCACAAGCAATGTATTAAATGGGCAAAAGCTGACTCAGATTTTGATAGTATTCGGCAAGATAAACGCTTTCAAGTTTTAATTAAATTACAGGTATAACGGCTAAACTGAATTTAATGATTAATACAGCGATCGGTTTCTCACTTCCACTGAAAAACTAGCTGAAACTAAAAGCGATCGCCCCTAAATTGAATTACACTAACATTATAAAAATTGTAACTAGCAGTTATGCAAAATAAATTGACTACTCTGACTTATGAAATTGAACTAAAACCAGGGGAAAAATTGAATCTCCCAGAATCAATACTGGAAAATATAACTACAGGGCACTGGGTAATTACCATCCAACAAAAAGCAGAAGAAACCAAAAGTACCCGCAGCCATGACGCTTTTTTAAACGGTTACGCACCACAAGATGAAGGACTTTATGACGACTATCCAAGCCGGTGAATTTTGGGTAGCAGATATTCCATTTACTAGCGGTGGAGGTTCTAAAAAACGTCCAATACTTGTGTTGTGGTTAGATGGGAATGATGTAGTAGCCGCAGTAGTCACATCTGCTAAACCCCGCACACAAACTGATGTACCTTTGAATGATTGGGCTACAAGTGGTTTGCGCGTTGCTTCAACTGTGCGTCTATCTCGATTAGATTGTCTAGAACAATCTTTGTTGCTAGCTAAGATCGGGCAAGTTTCTGAATCAGATGCCAAGCACTTAAAAGAATTATGGGATTTGTATATTAAGCCTCAGTTTTAAGCAGCTTAAATTAAAAGCGATCGCACATAAATTACTAAATATCAACTCATGACTCATGTTGCGATCGCCTTCTCCAACTACGTAGCAATCTGTGGTACTGACACCTTCACCAGCACTTTTTTACTAAAAGACAAACCATTTTCATTTTTGTCAATGAGAATCGTGTCTCCAGAGATAAAAGTATTCTCCAATAACTTGGTGGCGAGGGGATTTTCTACTTCTCGCTGAATTGCGCGTTTGAGTGGACGCGCACCATAAACTGGGTCATAGCCTGATTCGACAAGGTGATCGCAAGCTGCTTGGGATATCTCAAAGAAGATTTTTTGCTCACGCAGGAGATTTTCTACTCGCTTGAGTTGAATACGGATGATCTGCCGCATTTCCGTGCGATTTAGGGTATGGAAGAGAATAATATCATCAACGCGGTTGAGAAATTCCGGGCGGAAATGCGATCGCAAACCTTCCATTACCCGCTTCCGCATCGTTTCATACTGGGAATCATTACCCGATACATCCAAAATATGTTCGCTGCCTATGTTACTGGTCATGACAATAACACTGTTGCGAAAATCTACCGTTCTTCCTTGAGAGTCAGTAATTCTCCCATCATCTAACACCTGTAACAAAATATTGAACACATCGGGGTGTGCCTTTTCGACTTCATCCAGCAGCACTACTGAGTAGGGACGGCGGCGAATCGCCTCGGAAAGTTGTCCGCCTTCTTCATAGCCTACGTATCCTGGAGGCGCACCCACTAACCGAGAAACTGAGTGTTTTTCCATATACTCAGACATATCTAAGCGCACCAAGGCATCATCAGAATCAAAGAGAAACTGAGCTAAAGCACGGGCGAGTTCGGTTTTACCCACTCCTGTGGGGCCCATGAACAAAAATGAGCCAATGGGACGCGAGGGATCTTTCATCCCCGCACGGGCGCGGCGAATGGCTGCTGCTACCGCTTCTACAGCCTCTTCTTGCCCAATCACTCGTTGATGCAAATGACTTTCTAGTTGCAGCAATTTTTGGCGTTCCGATTCCAACAAGCGATTAACGGGAATTCCTGTCCACTTGGCGACGATTTCCGCAATATCGGCTTCGGTAACTTGTTCTCGCAGCAACGTCGAACCTTGGTTTTGAATTTCTAAAAGGCTGGCTTCTTTGGCTTCGCGTTCGTGCTGCACTCCTTCCAATTTGCCATATTTGAGTTGGGCGGCTTTATTTAAGTCATAAGCACGTTCCGCTTGTTCAATTTGCACTCGCAGCGCATCTTCTTCTTTCTTTAAAGCGCTTATCGCCTCTAATATCTGCTTTTCACCTTGCCATTGCTCGTTAAATATTTGCTGCTTTTCGGTCAAATTGGCGATTTCTTGCTCAATTCGCTGCAAACGTTCTCTCGTTTGAGGAATACCTTTTTCTTCGCCAGCTAATGACAGCTTTTCCATTTCTAACTGCATGAGGCGGCGATCGATGGTTTCCAATTCGGCTGGTTTGGAGGTAATCTCCATTTTTAACTGTGCAGCTGCTTCATCTACTAAATCGATGGCTTTATCTGGTAAAAAGCGATCGCTAATATAACGCGCTGATAGAGTTGCTGCTGCTACCAAAGCCGAATCAGAAATTTTGACATTGTGATGCACTTCATAGCGTTCTTTCAATCCCCGCAGAATGGAAATAGTATTTTCCACACTTGGCTGATCGACAAATACTTGCTGAAAGCGGCGTTCTAAAGCAGCGTCTTTCTCAATGTGTTTGCGGAATTCGTCAAGGGTAGTAGCGCCAATACAACGCAGTTCTCCCCGCGCCAGCATTGGTTTGAGTAAATTTCCGGCATCCATTGCCCCTTGTTGGCTCGAACCTGTACCGACTACGGTATGTAGTTCGTCGATAAACAGGACAATTTGGCCGTTAGAGTCCATCACTTCTTTGAGGACAGCTTTCAGACGTTCTTCAAATTCTCCTCGCAATTTTGCCCCAGCGATTAAACTACCGATGTCTAAAGAGATGAGTTGGCGGTTTTTCAGAGATTCGGGAACATCACCGTTTACCATTCGCTGTGCTAAAGCTTCTGCGATCGCAGTTTTACCTACCCCAGGTTCACCAATCAATACGGGGTTATTTTTACTACGACGAGACAATACTTGAATTACCCGCCGAATTTCCTCATCCCGTCCAATTACCGGGTCAAGTTTTCCAGCTTTTGCCTGTTCTGTCAAATCTCTGCCAAATTTTTGTAAAGCTTCATAACGGGATTCTGGCGTTTGATCTGTTACCTTTTGGCTACCGCGAACGGCTTTAATAGTAGCTTCTAATTTAGCTGCATCCGCACTAAAGCCTTTGAGGATTTTTCGTCCAATGCGATCGTCTTCAGCAAAGGCTAAAAGTATGTGTTCCACGGAAATGTAGGAATCTTTCATCCTGACTCTAGCTTCCTCGGCTCGGTCTAGTAAAACATCTAAACTGCGGCTAAGGTAAAGCTGATCGCTTTTACCAACTTTGGGTTGACGTTGGGTAAAGGCTTCTAGCTGTTGTTGGAAGCGGATTGGATCAACCTCAGATCGAGCTAGGATACGTATTGCTAGACTAGTAGGTTCTTCTAACAGGGCAATAATTAAATGTTCAACATCTAGTTGCTGTTGTTGATAAGCGCGAACAATATCCTGAGATTTAACAATTGCTTCCCAGGCTTTATCAGTAAATTTATTTGGATCTGTAGGTTGCATCTTTAAAATTTTAGACTTTTGATTTTTAGTTTAGGGATTGGGTACTGGGGATTGGGGATTGGGGATTGGGGATTGGAGATTGGAGATTGGGGATTGAGTATGGATTATTCTCTTTGTTCCCTAGTCCCCAGTCCCTAGTCCCTAGTCCCCAGTCCCCAGTCCCCAGTCCCTAATTATCCAAACATTCTTAGCGTATATCCGCGTGTATCTCCAGTGGCAATTTAGGATTGGTAATTTTGTGATAGTTTAATCTATTACCTATTTTCTAATTTAAAACTAAAATACTGTTCTGAACGGACTTTGCTAGATTGTGTTAGTAGGGTGATGTCTATGACGGGCTACGCTTACGCTCTTAGTGTTGCTGATACTAATGGCATTTACGCAAAGGAGATCGCCTAACCCGCTTAAAAAGGGTATGCAAAAAGGGAAAAGTCTCGCACTCTGTTAAGCAGACGCACGAGACACCTGTCTGGGGGAAAATCAATCTACCCGCATTTGGTTCAACTTTTCAAGACATCAGTGGGTATTTTTCTACAGCTTTATTACCTTCAACTGAGAAGCGTTACATATTCTTAATTATAAGAATTACTGACTCACAAGTTGCTCTTGTGATTCTTGTTTGGCTGCTGAACTTTGAGATCCAAGTTGAATCAGTTCAATTTTATACCCATCTGGATCTTCCACAAAAGCAATTACTGTCGAACCATGTTTCATTGGCCCGGGTTCGCGCACGACTTTACCGCCTTGATTGCGGATTTCCTCACAGGTAGCGTAAATATCATCAACCCCAAGGGCAATGTGACCGTAAGCATTACCCAATTCGTACTTTTCCACCCCCCAGTTGTAGGTTAATTCAATTACCGCATTGTCGCTTTCGTCACCATAGCCCACAAAAGCTAAAGTAAATTCCCCCCCTGGATAATCTTTTCGGCGTAGTAATTTCATACCTAGAAGTTCACAGTAAAACTTTAAAGATTCTTCAAGGTTGCCCACCCGTAGCATTGTATGTAGTAATCGCATATTGACCTTTTCTCTGTAACTGATTTAGTGTTATTCTCTGCCAATATTTTACCTAGCTCAAAGTCTGAAGGTAGAAATGCGATCAAAGAAAAAGACAGGATAGACGTTCCCTTAACCATTTTTGGCTTGATCCTTATCCATACAATGGAAATCTTCTTTAATCTCAGCCAATAAACTCTCTTAAACGCCTATGCTAGCGATTGGGTTAGGCAACTGGACTGTATGCGTAACAGACTCGAATAAAGGATAAAGTACAGATGAGTAAATTTCTAGATACTGCAATTGAAGCGATCGCAGCCCGTGAAATTCTTGATTCACGCGGTAGACCGACAATTGAAGCCGAAGTGCATTTAGCCAACGGTGTTGTCGGACTAGCGCAGGTTCCCAGTGGTGCTTCTACTGGCTCTTTTGAGGCTCACGAACTGCGTGATGGCGATAAAAGCCGTTATGGGGGCAAAGGCGTACTCAAGGCAGTACAAAACGTCAAGGAAGCACTTGCACCAAAATTACTAGGCTTGGATGCCCTCAACCAAGAACTCCTAGACCGGACAATGATCGCCATAGATGGTTCTCCTAACAAATCCAGTTTGGGGGCGAATGCGATTTTGGGGGTTTCCCTAGCAGCAGCTAAAGCTGGCGCTGAATCTCTAGATATTCCTCTATATCGCTATTTGGGTGGCCCTTTAGCGAATTTGCTCCCAGTACCGTTGATGAACGTGATTAACGGTGGCGCACACGCCTCAAATAACGTGGATTTTCAAGAGTTTATGATTGTCCCAATTGGCGCAACTTCCTTTCGGGAAGCATTGCGCTGGGGTGCGGAGGTATTTGCTACCCTCAGCCAAGTATTAGATGAGAAGGGTTTGCTCACTGGTGTGGGCGATGAAGGCGGCTTTGCCCCTAACCTAGAATCTAACCAGGTGGCTTTGGAATTGCTAGTTGCTGCCATTAAGAAAGCTGGTTATAAGCCAGGTGAAGAAGTAGCTTTAGCTTTGGATGTTGCAGCTAGCGAATTTTACAAGAATGGTCAGTATGTTTACGATGGTAAACCTCACGCCCCGGCTGAGTTTATTGATTATTTAGGACAACTAGTTGACCAATATCCAATTGTGTCAATTGAAGATGGTTTGCATGAGGAAGATTGGCAAAGTTGGCAATTGATCACCCAAAAGTTAGGTTCGCGGGTGCAATTGGTAGGCGATGACTTATTTGTGACTAACGCCACGCGCTTGCAAAGAGGTATCCAGGAAAAAGCCGCTAATGCAATTTTGATTAAACTCAATCAAATTGGTTCTCTTACCGAAACCTTGGAAACGATTGATTTGGCAACTCGCAACAGCATCCGTTCAGTAATTAGCCATCGTTCTGGTGAAACTGAGGATACAACGATCGCTGATTTAGCTGTAGCAACCCGTGCCGGTCAAATCAAAACAGGTTCCCTCTGTCGTAGCGAACGAGTAGCAAAATACAATCGCTTACTGCGAATTGAAGATGAACTAGGCGATCGCGCCGTTTATGCTGGTGCTGTAGGGTTAGGGCCGAAGTAGAGACTGGGGATTGGGGAAGAGGCAAGGGAGCAGGGGGCAGGGGGCAGGGGAGCAGGGGAAGAAAAACTATTGGTTATTGCCCAATGCCCAATGCCCAATTCCCAATTCCCAATTCCCCATTTCCAATTCCCAATTACGGATAAAATCCCAACTTGGGCAACCCCAAAATTTCATCCCAGCCCATCATTAAGTTCATACACTGAATCGCTTGACCCGCCTGCCCTTTAATTAGATTGTCAATTGCCGACATGACAATTACGCGACCTGTGCGCGGGTCAACTTCTACACCGATATAACAAAGATTGCTGCCTTTAGCCCATTTAGTTTGGGGGTAAATGCCGCTATCGCAGACTTTTACCCAAGGAGAGTTGCGGTAGAAGGCTGAGAAAATTGTGGTTAAATCATCTCGCACTAGACCGGGGTCGCTCATTGTTGCATATACTGTTGCCAAAATCCCGCGTACCATTGGGACAAGATGCGGTGTAAATTGAATCATGAGTTCGTGACCAGTTAAGTCACTGCAAATTTGCTCAATTTCTGGGGTATGACGGTGACGGCCGATATTGAAAGCTGTAATGGAATTATCTGCTTCAGCTAATAATAAATTGGTTTGAAGTTCCCGCCCACTGGTAGATGTGCCAGCTTTGGCATCGATAATAGCTGTTTCTGGTAAGATTAAGCCTTGCTTTAAGAGTGGCGAAAGTGCAAGGAGACTTGCAGTGGGATAAGAACCAGGACAGCCAATGAGTTGAGCTTCGGCAATGCGATCGCGGTAAAGTTCTGGTAATCCATAAACTGCTGTCGCTGCAATGGTGCGATCGCTTCTCTCAATTCCATACCAATTTGTATAAGTTGTCAAATCACGAAACCGATAATCTGCACTCAAATCTAGTACTTTACATCCTTTTTCTAATAGTTTGGGTGCGATTTGGCAAGCCAGACCATTTGGTAAAGACAGGAAAACTACTTCGCAGCGATGAGCAATTATTTCTGGTTCTACCGCTTCTATTAGCAGGTTAGTTGCATGAGCCAGATGCGGGTACAAATCCCCGAAGGATTTCCCGATACTACTCTCACCACCTAAATAAACCAGTTCGACTTCTGGATGATCCATCAGTAGCCGTACTAACTGTACTCCGCCATAGCCCGACGCGCCAACAATCCCAACGGGTACGCGTCTTAATTTGCCCATGATCTGAAATCCTTATCCCATGAATAGTTAATTCGTTCTCAGCTATCAACAATATCAGCGACTAGACTCACAGCGTACAAAACTTCTATTACCCCTCTCTCTTTTTGGATGAGAAGGAAGAGGACGCGGAGAAATTATAAAATATAGCGCATCTCATTTTCATGAAATATACTCTGACCTCTTTTTTAACAGGAGACAGACTTCAAATCCTACTCCCCTTACCTACAAGGGAAGAGGCTGGGGGTTAGGTCTTAATTAAACTCAACCCAGAAGCACTATATTCTACTTGTCTCCTTTGACTGTCGCTGTAATTTATTATCAAACCCTGATATTTAGGGGCAGAAATTTTTACCACGTTATCAAATCATTGCTAGTCTACTTCTCTGCCTTATAAAGGAGCTACAATCTAAAAGAAGAAATTGTAAAAAAAATTTACGTTGGTAGCTGGAATCTTTCTGTGTCAAAGCCTAATACTACCCAAGCTTTTAAATTTGATTCGATTGATGCCGCTTTAGCAGACCTAAAAGCTGGTCGTGTAATTGTAGTGGTAGATGATGAAAATAGAGAAAATGAAGGCGACTTAATTTGCGCTGCCCAATTTGCCACACCTGACATGATTAATTTCATGGCGGTGGAAGCAAGAGGACTGATTTGTTTGGCAATGACAGGCGATCGCTTAGACGAGCTAGACTTACCTTTGATGGTAAGCAACATCACAGATACTAACCAAACCGCCTTCACTGTTAGCATTGATGCTGGCCCAGAATTGGGTGTCAGCACCGGCATCTCAGCAGAAGACCGCGCCCGCACTATCCAAGTTACTCTCAATCCAGCTACAAAACCTACCGATTTACGTCGTCCCGGTCATATTTTCCCGATTCGGGCGAAAGCTGGAGGCGTACTCAAACGCGCAGGGCATACGGAAGCAGCTGTAGACTTATCTCGACTAGCAGGGCTATATCCAGCCGGGGTAATTTGTGAAATTCAAAACCCCGATGGTTCAATGGCCCGGTTGCAGCAGTTATTTGAATATGCCAAACGTCATAATTTAAAAATAATTAGTATTGCGGATCTAATCAGCTATCGTCTACAGCACGATCGCCTCGTGTATCGTGAGGTAGTTACCAAACTCCCTAGCCAATTCGGGCAGTTTGAAATTTACGCCTACCGCCATACCCTAGACAATACAGAACACGTTGCAATTGTCAAGGGCGATCCTGCGAACTTCAAAGATGAGCCAGTAATGGTGCGGATGCACTCAGAATGTTTAACTGGTGATGCTTTGGGTTCCTTGCGTTGCGACTGTCGGATGCAGTTAAACGCGGCACTGAAAATGATTGAGGCTGCTGGTCAAGGTGTAGTTGTATACCTGCGTCAAGAAGGGCGGGGAATCGGCTTGATTAACAAACTGAAAGCCTACTCATTGCAGGATATGGGGCTAGATACAGTAGAAGCAAATGAGCGGTTGGGATTTCCGGCTGACTTGCGAGACTACGGGATGGGCGCACAAATGCTTATGGATTTGGGTATCAAAAAGATTCGTTTGATTACCAATAATCCCCGTAAAATTGCTGGCGTTAAAGGCTATGGGTTGGAAGTAGTTGATCGCGTGCCATTGTTAATTGAGGCAAACGACTACAATTCTTATTACCTGGCGACAAAGGCGAAAAAGCTTGGTCACATGCTGTTACAGACTTATCTGGTGACAGTAGCAATCCACTGGCAAGATGACCCGGAAGCTGTAACTGAACGTTATGAACGCTTAGAGAAACTGCGACATTTAGCGAAAAGTAACGATCTATTGTTGCAGGAAGAAGCGCGTCCATTAGCGATCGCTATATTTGACGAGCCATCTTTAACAGTACACTTAGGTTTCGATCAACCAAAAGTTGCTAGCTCTGACTGGTATCAACAAAGTGGTCATCCTTATATACACGCTATCTTCCAAATTCTAGACAACCTCGCAACCTTGCCATACATCCAAAAACTAGAATTTCTAATTTCCTCTGGTTGCGATCCCTTGAGCAATTTACAAGTGCAACTAGATCGTCAGACATTTCCGCATGGTACATTGCCTTCATCGATTAGCGATCGCCTAGAAAAACAGCAAATTTATAGCTTTAGCAAATAGCTTGATTCAATAAATTTTGTAGGGTGTGTTATCGCGTAGCGGAACGCACCTTACGAATAAATTATTTACTCACTCTATAAATAGGTCTTACCTGGCGAAAAGTATTAAGTAAGCTCAGAAATTTCTTACCATCAAAATTTATTGGGTCAACTTTTTTACCAGAACGGTCTACGAGATGGTGGGTAGTGATGCGATGGTCTGGGACTTGACTTTGAGCAATTAACCAAGCTAGAGAATGATATTGAGCCTCCGTATAGCCGCTATGGTTTTGTTGGCTGCTTGCGTCATAGCTATCTGGTGGTGTTTCTAAAGAAACGTGATAAGCAAAATTATTCACAGACGCGGGCAAATTTGGATTAGTCTGCACAGTTTCGACTCCCTCAGAACCATCAAATACTGAGTTAGCTGCACCAAAAGCCCGCTTGTCTGGAGGTACTAGATAAACTACTGTGCCGTCTAACTTGACTAAGGCGTGGTAACTTGCTTGCACACCTTCATCAGTATGGGCTACTTGAAAGAAATTAATGGCGCTGGAAGCAGAATAACCAGTTTCATGGAGGACGATAATCGGTTGGTTGTTGAGAGGAATACCGTTAACATCTTGGGTGTATCGTTCTCCATAGTTACTTGGGTCAACTGAAGCAACTTGATAATTAGGTCTGTACTGTGCAAAAGCTTGAGTGGTTATGTATCTTGCTACAGGCTGGTTAATTTTGACTGGGGACTTGATAACATTTTGAAATTTCTTCTCTGGCTCTTTCGCTGATTGAAATTGCGCCTGGGGATATTTACTGAAAGCTGTAACCTGTGGATTGGATATACGGGATGTTGTCGGATTATTATGTAATTTTGTCGCTCGTCCAATTAGCAGCGCTACAGTTAGAGCCATGAACATCAGCGAGATTAGTAGCACCCTAGTCGCCCAGTCTTGAAACCTCATTTTTCTAATGCCCGTAAAACGGTAAATATTAATTTATAGCTAAACTTACATATCCTTCGTAGAGGCACACTTTTGTAAACCTCTACCGCAGATGGTATCCAAACGAAAATTACTATAACACCTTAATTCTAGTCAAATATACGTTACTACTATATATTGGAATCCTAAGTAATTGTTTTAAATGCTTCCTTTGTCTAGAAAAGCTATTTAAATGCTATTAAAACCATTGCTACCGTAAAGTTAGCTCCTCGACTTGTTTAAGAAGTCGAACATTTAGAACACAGCGAATTTTTACGTCTCTACAATTTAAGGTCGCAATCTGAAATAGTTCGCATTTATACTCTGATGCGTGGTGTTCGCATAGCCATAGGTAACTTTACGGCTGATTCTGCGATCGCCTAGCGAAGTTCTCCAACGCCAAAGCTGATTTTACAGTGTTCGATAATCTGGTGGTACTTGTCGCGTAACTCTTCACCGACGACTTGGAGCTTAGAAACCTACTGCTGTTGTCTACTCTCTAACCTTTCTCGTAGATAACTGAAAATCGCTTGTATTCCCTGCTCGACAATTTCAGGTGGTGGCGAGGTTAATGGATTGCCATCAAGGTATAGTGTTCTCAAGCTAGAGAGTTGGCTGATTTCTGGCGGTAGGCTGCTGAGTTGATTGTTAGAGAGGGATAGCGTTGTCAAGCTGGAGAGTCGGCTGATTTCTCGTGGCAGGCTGCTGAGTTGATTGTTATTGAAGGATAGCGTTGTCAGGCTGGAGAGTTGGCTGATTTCTGGCGGCAGGCTGCTGAGTTGATTGTTATTGAAGGATAGCGTTGTCAAGTTGGAGAGTTGGCAGAATTCTGGCGGCAGGCTGCTGAGTTGATTGTTATAAAGGTATAGCGTTGTCAAGTTGGAGAGTTGACTGATTTCTGACGGCAGGCTGCTAAATTGATTGTTAGAGAGGGATAGCGTTGTCAGGTTGGAGAGTTGGCTGATTTCTGACGGCAGACTGCTGAGTTGATTGTTACGGAGGTTTAGCTGTGTTGCCTTTTCCTTGGCAGCTTTTTCAATAACTTGCAACAGTTCTTCGTTTGTCACCTGCAAACCTCATCAACTCTGTAGCGATATTCACTCAGGTAGTATATCGCAACTAAATATCAGAGACTGGATTAGTGTGTTCATGTGCATAAAAACGGCTGTAATGGTCAAATTAGCTGAGTGCCGCAGCTACGCCCGTCGTAGACATCGCTAACCTCGCAATAACATTCACTCATTCACGAGTATCAAAGACTCAAGCTCTGAGGTTCATCGACGGAGTTCAAAGGCTCATTCACGAGTATCAAAGGTGCGTTACGCTTTCGCGCTAACATACCCGAAGACTGCGATCGCTATTATAAAGCGATGTCTACGACGGGCTATTCGGCATCGCAGTTCTAAAACAAATCCATAAATAACTATTTATCCCAATTCTCTAGATGGAGAGACGGTTTCAGTAGTTTGAGAAGATACTTTATTGAAGAAGAAACTCCAGATTCTTTGAATAGCTACAATTAGAAAACCAATCACAATCACTCCTGCTAACACTGGGAAAGCTAGCGCCAGCACAGACAGCGCGATCGCTATTACCAACTCAATGGTTGACACAACTGGATTGGTTAATCCACCTGAAACCCCCGTAGAACTTATCCGCAATATATTCGTTAATCCCTGAGTTAATCCTGCGGTTCCACCACCAGCAACTAAAGCTAACGTCCATTGCACCAGTGGATTCATCTCTGGTGCAACAGATGCTGTGACGATTGTCCCGGCGATAAATGCCGCAGGAGTGGCTACAATATCCAGCAGATGATCTAACCAAGGAATGTAATAACCGATAATTTCTAGCGAACAAGCGACTGCAAAAACAATTACAGCTTGAGGTGTTTCCACCCAATCAAAATTAGTTGGCAAATCTAAATGTCCAAAAACTGAAGCCACACTCAATGCTAGCAGTGGTACAAATACCCTGAATCCAGCCGCCGCACTCAAACTAATCCCCAGTAATAATTCAATAAATGTATTGAGATTGAACAAAGAATTTAAATCCATAGTAGGACTCAAGTTATACTCTTAGTGTTTTTCCCATCTCTGAGTTGAAATAAGTAACAACTCTAAGCTGTGATCCTAAGATAAGAAACTTGGCGAAAATATTTCATCTAACTATGTGTAGAATCAGTGAAACCTCACCTCAATCAATACCCAAACAATGGGGATATACACTATTAGATAAATTCCGTTAGGGACTTCCAAGAAATAAATTATCCAATTTCACCGCATCAAAACGATTTTTTCCCCCTGCCCCCTGCCCTAAAAGCGATGGGATATTTTTTTATTTGGAAGTCCCTTATTTACAATCATGTATGTATCAAAAAATCAGTGAGGTTCATTAGTTTGAGGAGATGATGTTATGTTGATTATTTTGGGATTTTTAGGACTACTTTCACTAAATATGTTATGTAAAGTATTTCTGGTAAATTCCAGGCTACACAATTAATTAAAGATCGCACTGATTAGTTTGACAATATTTGGCATTATCTATAAATTCTTGCAACTTATTCAAGGGAACGATCTGAAATGATGTCCCACCCTGCACCGCCGCAGTGATATAAGCAAACTTTTGTCCGCGATAATACTGGTCACGTCCAACTTTCGTAACATACCTAGATTTCTGGAAGTCATTAGAAATATTAGAGTTATAAATATTTTGTAACAGTTTCACCGCTTTGGCATTTTTTGTGGTGAATTTGATGCTTGAGTCACCACTTACAGTTATTCCTTCTTTGGTCACTGTCCCATTTTGAGAAGTGACATCAGCATAAAAGTATAAATTTCCTTTTGTACCATCATAGCCGTGGGCTTCGCTGTTGTATCTCAAAGTTGGTAGTAGAGGTCTGGTTCTTGCCCACTTAACAACGGTGTTGATATTTTGCTCTGGAAGCGCATTTGCAGGAGTGACGGCTAAAATAACTGCGATCGCAGACAAGCTAGCATTGAATAAATAGTTAAATTTAGAACTTTTGTACATAGTATTTTCCCGTTAGATAATACTGAATAGATAAAGCTAAAACCACCAGAGATTGAGAATTATTTCTAAAGCGGCGTTATTTTTGATTATTCAGATTTTAGTAGCAAAAACAACTTAACATTCGCTAACGACTACTGTCCAGCGATCGCTACTGAAGAAAATTTGGTTTCAACTAAAAATTTGTAACAGTTGCAATAATCGTAAAATGGATACTGATACAAACATTAAAATAGAGGTTTTCGGCATCAGTAGACCATGCCTAGCTTATTTCTGAGTTACAAAACTTAGATTTGATCTCAGCCAAACAAGAGTATGTACTCTTAGAACTGGATGCATCTAAGCTACAGGTTCTACACACTTCTTAATAAACCAGCCTTGAGAACGCAAAACGTTCTAATCTAAAAGCTAACCGGGTTAATTTACTGGCAGTTTTGCAGGCAGTACTCTCAAGCTTATAAAGCACAGACACACCGATGTGTCAAGCCTCAAAGCGATCCAGACTTAACACATAAATGATTATGATGGGAGTTTTACAAATCCGATGAGTGTTAAGGCAAGTGGTGGAAGCTCAGTTGCGCGTCCGCAACTATATCAAACCCTAGCTGTAGCGACAATTACCCAAGCCGAGCAGCAAGACCGCTTTTTGGGAAGTGGTGAACTAAATGAACTGGCAAGCTATTTTGCATCTGGTGCAAAGCGTTTAGAAATTTCTCAAACGCTGACGGATAATGCCGAGATTATTGTATCTCGCGCCGCCAACCGGATTTTTGTCGGTGGTTCGCCAATGGCTTTTTTAGAAAAGCCCAGAGAAGTAGAAATAGTACCTGTTAGTGCTACTGCTAATGTTCAGCAAGGGATGCAACTGGGAACTGTAACCTACGTTGAAAGTCGTGGCGGGTTCCTAGAAAATTTACGCTCAATATTTAACTCATCCCCCAGTGGCCCGACACCTCCAGGTTTCAGACCAATTAACATTGCTCGATATGGCCCAAGCAACATGGCCAAGAGCCTGCGGGATTTATCCTGGTTCTTGCGCTACGCTACTTATGCGATCGTTGCTGGCGACCCCAACATCATAGCGGTGAATACACGGGGTTTGCGGGAAATCATTGAAAATGCCTGTTCTGGTGAAGCAACGTTGGTAGCTTTGCAAGAAATCAAAGCTGGGGCACTTTCCTTTTTCCGCAAAGATGCTGAGGCTACCGAAATTGTGTCTCAGTACATGGATGTTTTATTAACGGAATTTAAAGCAGCCACACCTTCAAACAAACTCCGTCAACGCCCCTCTAGCGACCAACAAGGGTTAGAACTGCCGCAAATTTACTTTAATGCAGCAGAACGCCGTCCCAAGTTTGTGATGAAGACTGGGTTATCAAGTAGCGAAAAAAATGAGGTAGTCAAAGCGGCCTATCGGCAAATCTTTGAGCGCGATATTACCCGTGCTTATAGCTTGTCCATATCCGATCTAGAATCCAAGGTAAAAAATGGCGACATCTCTATGAAGGAGTTTGTTCGTCGTCTAGCTAAATCTCCCCTTTACCAAAAACAGTTTTACCAGCCTTTTATTAACAGCCGAGTCATCGAACTAGCTTTCCGCCACATTTTGGGACGGGGGCCAAGTAGCCGCGAAGAAGTACAAAAATACTTCTCAATTATTTCTAACGGTGGTCTACCAGCCTTAGTAGATGCTTTAGTAGATTCTGCTGAATACGGTGACTATTTTGGTGAAGAAACAGTACCCTATCTCCGGGGTCTGGGTCAAGAAGCACAAGAATGTCGTAACTGGGGGCCGCAGCAAGACCTGTTTAACTACAGTGCGCCTTTCCGCAAAATACCTCAGTTTATTACCACATTTGCTGCTTACGAACAGCCGCTACCAGACCAACATCCTTACGGTTCTGGTAATGACCCATTGGAAATTCAGTTTGGTGCCATTTTCCCGAAAGAGACTCGCAACCCCAGCACCAATCCGGCTCCTTTTGGCAAAGATACCAAGCGTATCCTAATTCACCAAGGTGCAGGGATTAATAATCAAAATAGTAACCCCAAAGCACGAGGTGAAACTCCTGGGACTCTCGGGCCCAAGGTGTTCAAATTAGATCAACTGCCTGGTACTAGAGGTAAAAAGGCTCCCAAAAGTTCTAGCATCAGATTCTCTGAAAGCTCGACACAAGCAGTAATTAAAGCTGCTTACCTGCAAGTTTTTGGTCGCGATCTTTACGAAGGTCAGCGCCCGAAGGTATTGGAAATTAAGCTGGAAAACGGCGACATCTCTATACGGGAATTTATCCGTGCTTTGGCTAAGTCGGATGTATTCCGCAATCTGTACTGGTCATCGCTCTATGTTTGTAAAGCGATCGAGTATATTCACCGCCGCTTGTTGGGTCGTCCGACCTATGGCCGTCAAGAAATCAACAAGTACTTTGATATTGCTTCCAAACAAGGCTTTTACGCGGTAGTTGATGCCATCATTAACAGCGTAGAATACAGCGAAGCATTTGGTGAAGATACAATTCCTTACGAACGGTATCTGACTCCTGGTGGTGTATCAGGGCGACAATTGCGCGTTGGTAGCATTCGTGAAGATATTGCGGCAAAAGTCCAGAAGGAAGTAACGCCGAGCTTTGTGACATTGGGTACAGTCACAGAAAACCGATCGGAACCAGATATTCAGTTCCGTATTAACCAAGGTGTTAGCAAGCAACGCGAACAAACCAAAATCTTCAAACTGGTAGCCAACAATAACGACAAAGTTGCAGTAAAAACTTTGATCAGCGCTGCCTATCGTCAGATTTTTGAGCGGGATATTGCACCCTACATCGCCAAAAATGAGTTTACGGCGTGGGAAAGCAAGTTGGGGAACGGCGAAATCAGTGTGAAGGAATTTATTGAAGGTTTGGGTTACTCAAACCTCTATCTGAAGGAATTCTACACACCTTACCCCAATACCAAGGTGATTGAATTGGGAACCAAGCACTTCTTGGGACGTGCGCCATTAGACCAAGCAGAAATCCGCAAGTATAACCAGATTCTGGCTACTCAAGGGATTCGTGCCTTTATTGGTGCTTTGGTAGATAGTGTGGAATACAACCAGGTATTTGGTGAAGATACGGTTCCTTACCGTCGCTTCCCGACCCTACCTGCGGCAAACTTCCCGAATACCGAGAAGCTTTACAATCAGCTTACCAAGCAAAACGATGACGTAGTTGTGCCTAGCTTTAAGCCAGTGCAAATTCGTCCAGGTTCTAGCAATACACCGCTTTTGACGCAGGCGATCGCAGATATCGCATCCCAAAGCAAGCCCGCTTTTGCTGAACTGGGTCGTTCCTACAACGATGGTAGCGGACAACCTGTGGAACTAACTGTGCGTAAACATGCACGCATTTACCGTCTAACAGAAAGTGCAAACCAAGCCGAAATACAAAAGGCAATCAATGCCATTTATTGCCAGGTATTGGATGTATTTAGTGGTGAAGTGCCTGATAATTTCCGCCGCACCGATCTAGACAGCAAACTCCAGAATGGTGAAATTTCCGTGCGGGAGTTTGTGCGTGAACTAGCTAGTTCCGAAATCTATCGTCAGCGCTTCTTATCACCTTATCCTCATGCCAAGGTCATTGAGTTCCTCTTCCGTCACCTGTTGGGGCGTACACCCGCAGTTCAGGAAGAAATTCGCCAGTACAACCAGCTGCTAACTGATAGTGGTTTGTCGGCTACTGTAAAAGCAATAGTCGAAAGCCCAGAATATAGCCGCTACTTTGGTGAAGATGTTGTGCCTTACAACCGTTTCTCAGTAGGGAATAGGGAATAGGGAATAGATTATTTACTGTCCCCTGCTTCCTACTCCCAGTCCCCAGTCCCCTTCGTAACCTTTCGTAATATCGCTCTCAGATTACGGCTAAAACAGGGAATTCTGAAAGTTAATATTACAAAGTGTTAAGAGCAGTCATAAATGCTCAACAGAATGCCGGAAAATGTTTTGCGGAAGGTAACTGAGTTTAAAAGCTTGTGTACTTATGTTGACTCAAGCAAACTCGTAATTTATCAGCCGTAGCAGTTATTAAACTGTTGTGTCTAAAAGAACGAGAAAGCAAACTCAGTAAACCAAATTTAAAGTCGCACCAGTTTAATCAAATCCTGGTTTCATTCGTATTGGAGGAATCCATTAATGAGTATTGTCACGAAAGCTATCGTGAATGCTGATGCAGAAGCCCGCTACCTCAGCCCCGGTGAGTTAGATCGGATCAAATCCTTCGTTGCAAGTGGTGAGCGCCGCGTGCGGATTGCTCAAATTTTGTCAGAAAATCGCGAACGCCTTGTTAAGCAAGCTGGCGATCAACTGTTCCAAAAGCGTCCTGATGTTGTATCTCCTGGTGGGAACGCTTACGGTCAAGAATTGACTGCTACTTGTCTGCGTGACCTAGATTACTACCTCCGCCTCGTTACCTACGGTATCGTTGCTGGTGATGTTACCCCCATCGAAGAAATTGGTGTTATCGGTGCCCGTGAACTGTACAAGTCCTTGGGAACTCCTATCGATGGTGTTGCTGAAGGTATCCGTGGACTGAAGAATGTAGCTGCTACATTGCTGTCTGGTGATGATGCTGGTGAAGCTGGTAGCTACTTCGACTACCTAGTTGGCGCTCTTCTAGGATAGGTTAAAGCTGTTTACCTACTGAAACAGAAGTATTGCAATACGGTTGGAAATAAGGAATTAACAACATGGCTCAAGACGCAATTACCGCTGTCATTAACTCCGCAGACGTTCAAGGTAAATACCTTGATTCTTCTGCTTTAGAAAAGCTAAAAGGCTACTTTGCCACTGGTGAACTGCGAGTACGTGCTGCTAGCACCATCAGCGCTAACGCTGCTGCGATCGTCAAAGAAGCTGTAGCAAAATCTTTGCTATACTCTGACATCACCCGTCCCGGCGGCAACATGTACACAACTCGCCGCTATGCTGCTTGCATCCGCGATTTGGACTACTACCTCCGCTATGCCACCTACGCTATGTTAGCTGGCGATCCTTCCATTTTGGATGAGCGCGTATTAAATGGCTTGAAGGAAACCTACAACTCTTTAGGAGTTCCCGTTGGTGCTACCGTGCAAGCTATCCAATCCATCAAGGAAGTAACCGCTAGCTTGGTTGGTTCTGATGCTGGTAAGGAAATGGGTGTTTACTTAGACTATATCTCTTCTGGCTTAAGCTAAGAGCTAGTTTGCGCTTAAGAATTTAGGTGCGGCTTTATTAAGGTCTGGAAATCAACTGTGAGTGCTAGAACGTTATATTGCTTATCTTGGTAAATTATCAGTGATGAGTGTTGGTGGTCTAGTATTGATGTTTGATTTCCAGCCTTGGAATGATTAAAAGATTTGCACTCAAGATTTTGAGATAAAAAAAGTTTTCACAAAGTTTACAGGAGATTTCCAAAATATGTCCCGTTTGTTTAAAATTACTGCTCTAGTTCCAAGCCAAACCAGAATTCGTACCCAACGCGAACTGCAAAATACTTACTTTACTAAGCTAGTTCCTTATGAGAACTGGTTCCGCGAACAGCAACGCATTCAAAAAGCAGGCGGCAAAATTATCAAAGTAGAACTGGCAACTGGTAAGCAAGGCGCTAATACTGGCTTGTCGTAATCTGTAAATAGAATATTATTTTAGGGAATTGGTAAGAGGTCGAAAAAGACCTCTTTTTTGTTTAGAATTAACACTACAAAAAATATGAATTTAGAACTATAGGATTACTATTTGATTTTTGAGCGAAATTAGGTATTGTAGAGTGTGTTAGAACGGAGTTCGTAACGCACTATTATCACGGGTTTGATGCCGTACTCTGCGGCTCACATCCTACGTATATTTTCTCCAGATCAAACCAGATTCCTATATGGCTGATAAAAATTAAAAAAGAGGTCTGGTATTAGACCTCTTTCTTTTTTGTTACTTGTATTTCTGAGAGTTAAGAGTTGAACATCTCTACAAGGCGATACCCGCGAGTATATAGCGGAACTGGAGCGCCAGAATTCTGTTTTTTCCTTGCTTGTTCAGAAGTTTCATCAAATACAATTAGTGTTTCCTTACCAACCTTCAACCAGTCTTTATAAGGCACGCTCATATCTTCTTCAACACCACCAATACTAGGCGCTACCATTGCCCGGTAAGCTTCATTGAATTTTCTCCGAAACCGGAAATCTACTGAAATTCTTAGACCTTCAGTTTTCCTTCTTACTGTTTGGTGCAATCCACGGGCATCATTAAAATACATTGTGCCGTGTTGTAGTTGTGCTTCTGTATAAGATATAACCATTGGGACATCCCGACCTTCAGCAAAGTCTGACATCACCCGCATCGCCTGTAGTTCCATTTCGCGGGGCATTTCACCTGCTTCGATGGTTATATTATCGATATCGCCAAATAGTGGCAGAACCACTACAGTCGCATCAGCAGCAACACCTGCCCAGACATCGCTATGGCATTTTGAGCTAGCAAAAGGCAAACTCAATTTTTTTGCGTCAGTCTTGCCATAAACCATACGGAGATTTACTGGTAAATCCACTGCATCAATCAGGTCATTTGCTCCTAGTTGGTAGAAAGCCTCAGCTACGCTTTTTTGAAAAAGGTTAAATGCGAGAGTGTGTTCTCGCTTGGGCATCAAAAGACCAGTACCAGTGTAGTTCGGCAATGTATTTCTTGATTTCAGTAGTCTTTCAAGCATTTCAGCTTCTGAAAGAATGATGGGACTATTCAGACATGCTGAAATATAACCCGCAGCAGCAATACGGATTTGCTGGAATAACTCAGGCTTTAACGTGTGTTCAAACAGTAGTCGGTACTGTCGCCTTGTAGCAATTTTATCAGCAAGCTCATCAAAGAGGCGATCGCCAAGCTCAGAAAATGCGATCGCGCGCTCATATTGTATGCGTTCTTCCGCTACTGATTCTGCTAACATGATTTCTTTCAACTTTATCTAAAACTATTTAAATCACTTATACATCCAAAGCCATTTCGTTTTAAAAACGAATTTGACTATTACAACTTAACAAGATTATTCGTCTTATACTTCGTAAAATATACTGTTTACTTTCTTTTATCTATCTTGATTTAAAGAGCTACTTTCAACTGATTTTTAAAGTATAGATAAAGTTAAATTTCCAACACAAATTAGTTATGTTTGAGTAGATATTAACTAACTAAGCATCTTTAAAAAATCATGAAGTCTAGCTAAATTCAGCCGATTATATTTGAAGAAATTAAAAAGTTAAGATTGTTTAGATTACTTATTACCTTGAAGTCTATGCTTTTTAGCATAAAAATAACAAGAAAATAAAAATCGGTAAAATCAACGTTATCATTAAATCAAGTAAATGTTACAACATAGACAGTAAGTATTTAATTTTTACAAATACAGATTAATGAAAGCCAACCTAAATCTAATATAAAGAAATAGTTAAAAATGTCAAATTTGAATCATACAAATTCAACTCAAAACTTATATAATCGCACAGCATCAGACTGGATTAGAGTAGAACCTAGTTCTCTCTCAGACTTTACAGCACGACCTTTTGTACTAAAACTTTGTGAGCCTGTTGCTGGGTTGCGAGTACTTGATATAGGTTGCGGAGAAGGTTATTGCAGCCGAGAGTTACGCCGACGTGGTGCTGCACAAGTATATGGAATAGACCTTTCTCAAGGCATGATTGAAGCTGCAAAGTTGCAAGAAGTAGAAGATGCTTTAGGTATTAGCTATCAAGTAGGATGTGCTACCAATCTTAAGCAGTTTGATGATGGTGAAATTGACTTAGTTGTTGCAGTATTTCTATTTAACTATTTAACAATTTCTCAGACCCAAGAATGCATGGCAGAAGTTGCACGCATTCTTCGCCCAGGCGGTCGATTTGTGTTCAGTGTTCCTCATCCATCTTTTCCATATATGCGGGAGCCAGCATATCCGTTTTATTTTCAAGTTGAGGGTGCAGGCTACTTCAGCAAGCGAGATCAGCAGTTTCCTGGTCGTATTTGGAAACGAGACGGCTCCTGGCTAAATGTCCAATTGATTCACAAAACTCTTGAGGATTACTTTAACGCCCTTAGAATTGCTGGCTTTAATACCATGCCAATTTTACAAGAATTGCGTGTAACTCCAGAACATATTGCAGTAGATGAATCTTTTTTTAGCCCCTTACTTGACCAACCACTCCATCTAGCCCTACAAATATCACGATGACAAATACATCTTCTTTAGTAAGAAATTCCTTCCGTGAAATAACCGTTAATCATCCTTTATGGAACCATGAGTTCCTCATGCGTTGTCGATCTGGAAATTTATTTTTACCAGATATACAGATACTAGCCGTTCAGATGTACAAATTCTCCAAAGAATTTAATCGCATCTTGGCTAGCATCTTATCTTGTTGCGAAGATGAAAGCAGTCAGTTAGTCATCTTAGAAAACCTATTTGATGAAATGGGACAGGGAGATATAACTCAGTCTCACCCAGAATTATTTCGTCAATTTACCCGTGCACTTGGTATGGATGACGAAACTCTGGCTGCACTACCCACTACACCTGAAACTCGTGCCCTTATTGAAACCTACTTGCAGATGCCACATAAATATGGCTACTTAGCTGCACTGGGTGCTGTCTGTTACGCTTCCGAAGGGATTGTTGGCTCACTGTACACGCAACTATACAAAGGAATTATTGGTGCTGCTCCCTTACCTAAGGAAGCCCTAATCTTTTTTGAAGTCCATATTGATGTAGATGATAGTCATGCAGCAAAACTAGCAGCAGTGATTGAACCTCAAATTACCATGAATGAAGAGGATATCAAGATAAAACTGGCTATTGCAGAAGCTATGGATGCCCGTGTTCAATTTTTTAACGGAATTCAGCGCCAAATCTCTAAATACAACTTGTATCCTGATTCATGGGTGCATTTTGATTCATTGCTGTAGTGTGTAGTGGTCTGTCAAGTTTAAATTGATGGGTAAACAAGTTAGTAGTAAGCACTTTAGTGCTTACTACTAACTCTCAAAACTAGCTGGATGAAGAGTGCTGAGTTCCAAGTGCCTCGGCTAAGACTTGAAAGATCCCCATGCGCGGATATCAACCTTCTCTCTATAAGAAGATTCCGCGCTACTTGCGGGCGGGGCTTTTACCGTAGTGCGGAAGTACTGAGTACTTCTTAAATTTACTCAGCACTCTGCACTGAGTAGACAAAAGTAATAAGTGAAAATACGGTTGTAATAACGAGGATTTGT
The DNA here is from genome assembly GCF_034530675.2 of Nostoc sp. DedVER02. Classification (NCBI taxonomy): domain Bacteria; kingdom Bacillati; phylum Cyanobacteriota; class Cyanophyceae; order Nostocales; family Nostocaceae; genus Nostoc; species Nostoc sp. DedVER02. The sequence goes on along the minus strand of NZ_JAVRCP020000014.1, from coordinate 136,168 downwards.
AGCATTAGAATACAAACAGTTTTACTTATTTTTGAGGATTTTAAATCTGTAAGAAAACATTTTCAAAGTTTAGCTACAGAAAACTTTGTTATTTAAATAACCTTTTTAAGAAATTAATTGTCAAGTCTTGGGCAAATTTACAAAACAAAATTAGGTGCAGCAATGAGGAGGCTTCCATGTACGGATTAGTGAACAAGGCAATTCAAGACATGGTGTGCAATCGCTTTGGCGAAGAGACTTGGAAACAAATTAAGCACAAAGCAGAGGTGGACGTAGATGTTTTCCTCAGTATGGAAGGCTATCCCGATGACATCACCCACAAGCTGGTAAAAGCTGCTAGTGTCGTTCTAAGTTTATCTCCAAAACAAATTATGCAAGCCTTTGGAGAATTCTGGGTTCAGTACACAGCCCAAGAAGGCTATGGCGAAATGATGGATATGAGTGGTGATACATTGCCTGAGTTTTTAGAAAACCTCGACAATCTTCATGCTCGTGTGGGGGTTAGCTTTCCTAAACTCCAGCCACCATCATTTGAGTGTACTGATATGGAGGAAAATTCTCTGAGCTTACACTATCGCTCTGATAGAGAGGGGTTGACTCCAATGGTTATTGGTCTAATCAAAGGTTTGGGAACAAGGTTTGATACAGAAGTTCATATTACCCAAACCCAGAATCGGGATGAAGGTGGTGAACATGATGAATTTTTAGTGATTTATAAACCAAATTGAGTGTAGCAGCATGGCTCCTCCTCACCTTACGTTTTCACCAGAGTCATTGGCGAAAGCTTTTCCCTTCCACTTTGCATTTAGTCGTAATCGTGAAATTGTACAAACTGGTGATGTTTTGGGGCGGATTTGTCCTGAGCCATTAATTGGTAAATTGATTGAGCAGCACTTTCAGATCAATCGTCCAAAAATTATGGTCGATTTTGATGCTATTAGTAAACAGTCTCGTGCCTTATTTATTGTAGAGTTTCTTCAGAATGGAATGCAACTCAAAGGTCAGATGATCTATCAACCAGAGGAGGAAGTAATATTTTTTTTAGGTTCTCCTTGGATTACAGATATAACTAGCCTGGCTCCTTTGGGTATCAAACTCAAAGACTTTGCGATTCACGACCCAATTGTTGATTTCCTATTTTTACTGCAAGCTCAGAACACTGCTTTGGCTGATGCTAAGAAATTAACAAGCGAACTGAAACAGCAAAGGGCACAACTGCGGAGTGCCTTGCAAATCAAGGAGAACCTGGCGGAAATTGCTGAGGCTCAGGCTAAAAGATTGGAAAAATCTCTCCGCGAGCTACAGCAGACTCAAGCCCAATTAGTTCAGGCTGAGAAAATGTCCAGCCTGGGACAGTTGGTTGCAGGAGTCGCTCATGAAATTAATAACCCTGTTAACTTTATTTACGGTAATGTAAAATACACAAAAGATTATACACAGTGTTTGCTGAAGCTTGTACACCTTTACCAGCAATTTTATGCCAATCCTGTGCCAGAAATTAAAGAATACATTGAGGAAATTGAGTTAGATTTTTTACTAGATGATTTACCTCAAATCCTAGATTCGATGCAAGTAGGAGCCGAAAGAATCTCTGAAATTGTCTTATCCCTGCGGAACTTCTCTCGTCTTGATGAAGCAGGAATGAAAAAGGTTGATATTCACCACGGGCTAGATAGTACTTTGCTGATTTTACAAAATCGGTTTAAGAATAGTGTGGATCATCCTGGGATCAAAGTAGTTAAAAATTATGGAAATTTGCCTTTGGTAGATTGCTACGCTGGGCAACTCAATCAAGTATTTATGAATATTATCAGTAATGCCATTGATGCACTAGACAGTTATAACGACAAACGTGCGATCGCAGAAATTCACGATAGTCCTAATAAAATTACAATTACTACAGAAGTTATCGGAACGAAGTGTGTTATCCGAATTGCTGATAATGGTTCAGGAATGACAGAAGCAGTTAAAGAACGACTGTTTGATCCATTTTTCACAACGAAGCCCGTAGGTAAGGGCACAGGATTAGGTTTATCAATTAGCTATCAGATTGTAGTGGAAAAACATGGCGGAACACTGAGATGTGTATCAGAACCTGGGCAAGGAACTGAGTTCTGGATTGAAATTCCCCTATCTATGGACACACAAGCAGTTAATTGCGTCAAATCGTTGAGTTCTGTTTTATAAATTATTAGCATTTGGAAATGCTTGCAGTGAGGAGAGGGACTCACTACTTTCTTGTTTTAACTCTCTGAGTTATTCTTTAAACTACTGTCTGTATTGTATAAAATAGCGATTCTCTTCTCTATGTAATAATGCTTTCTGTATGAGATGCTACGCATAGCTTTCTTACTATAGAAGTACGGTGGCATAGTCAACGCAATTTGTCAGAAATCTTGTTCGGGCGGTGTATTAAAGTTAACAACTCTAAAATTTATGGTTGTAAAGCCTACTTATAAGTTATAAGTTATGATTTATGAGTTTTATTTCTAACTCCTAATTCCTAACTTTTACCTGTACGATCGTGAATCTACGCCATCTGATTCCAATTTTTGATAGTTCAGTCTCCAACTGGGCACTAGAAGCGCGATTGTTGCGCTGGTTAACGTTGATTTGGCTATTTGTCGGCTTGATAATGCTATTTTCAGCATCCTATCCTGTCGCTGATGCCCGTCAGAATGATGGATTGTACTATTTTAAGCGTCAACTGCTTTGGGTTTTAGTTTCCTTAATCGGATTCAATATTATTGTTAATTTACCTTTGCAGAAAATTTTGGGAGTATCCCATTGGTTTTTGTTGCTGTTTTTAGGATTAATTTTCGTCACACTCATCCCAGGATTGGGAAAAAAAGCTTTTGACGCAGCGCGTTGGATTGCGATCGGGCCAATTCCGATTCAACCCTCAGAATTAATTAAACCCTTTTTGGTGCTGCAAAGTGCGCGGCTTTTTGGTCAGTGGGAAAGAATTAGTTGGCGGGTTCGCTTGGCTTGGTTGGGTATTTTCGGTCTGGTACTTTTAGGGATTCTTGCCCAGCCTAACTTAAGTACAACAGCACTTTGCGGTATGACTATTTGGCTAATTGCTCTAGCGGCTGGCTTACCTTACAAGTACCTCGGAAGTACAGCAATTGGCGGAGTGATGTTAGCAGTACTCAGTATTAGCATAAAAGAGTATCAACGTAAGCGGGTGATGTCATTCCTCAATCCGTGGGCAGATGCCACAGGAGATGGTTATCAGTTGGTACAAAGTTTACTAGCCGTGGGTTCTGGCAGAACTTGGGGAGCCGGATTTGGGCTTTCTCAACAAAAACTGTTTTATTTACCCATTCAGGATACCGATTTTATTTTTGCCGTGTTTGCCGAGGAGTTTGGCTTTGTTGGCAGTATAGTGTTGTTGGCACTTTTAGCTACATTTGCTACTCTCGGATTAATTGTGGCACTGAAAGCTAAAAATATAGTGCATCGATTGGTGGCGATCGGCGTGACTATTGTAATGGTAGGACAATCATTGCTCCATATTGGTGTGGCTACAGGTTCTCTACCAACTACTGGCTTACCTTTGCCCATGTTTAGTTATGGTGGTAATTCTATGATTGCTAGCTTAATAGCTGCTGGGTTGCTGATTCGGGTAGCACGCGAGAGCAGTGAGGCTGAGGTAGTACTGTTGCGAAAACCCCTCCTTGAAAATGGGCCCACACGTAGAGGTTTTAATAAAACCAGGAATTGAGCTAACAAAAGCTTTTTACTGGAATTAAATAGATTATGAAAGACATAACAATATCGAGTCCGGGTAATTAGTATACGATTCCTACAATCGTTGCATTTGCACCCCATCACTAAAATCGGACTTCGCTTTCAAAATAGGTCAACAGGTAATGTTAGCAGAACTAGAGATATCAAATAGACTGTCCCTTGAGATCAATAAGAGTTTTAGTTGCTTTGTTGGGATGGGCAATGAGACACTGGGGATCTTTACGTAAAATTGCTACAGTTGTGATTTTGGGAATAGCTTGTATTATGGCGTTCATGACACCAATGCTATAACCTATATTAAAAATCTACCGCATCCCCCATCAACAATTGAATACCACTGGGAACCTGGATAGCACCTATTTTAATGGTGACATCTCAACTGGGGTCTTTGTAAATATCAGTGGCGTAGGTGCAGCCCGTCGTAGACATCGCCTGATGAAATTCGCCGTGTTTTGCTTGTGCTATTCAGCTTATGGCAAAGGTAACTTTATCCAACCAAGAATTGCTAGTTGACGCTTGGTTGCTGTTAGTAGAATTAGCAAAAATGCTAATACCAATACTGATAGAACCGTATTTAATCAAACTACGGTGAATAAGGCAATGAATTATTGGTGATGAGGGCGATAGCGGATTCATAAAACAGTATGATGTTTCTCCTATCTGCCGTTATAGCTGAATCTAAATGTACATTCTAGAATCAACTTTTGATTCACTAACGAATAGGGCTGAATTTCTAAAGCGCGTTGAAAAGCTCGGATAGCTTCACCATACTCTCCTAGTGCGGCGTAACACAAGCCCATACCGTGAAGCGCCCCAAAATGTATCGGATTGATCTGCACAACCATCTGACAATCTGCCAGAGATTTCTGATAATCACCAATACTGTAATAGAGAAAAGCCCGACGATTCCAGGCTTCGGCGAAATCTGGCTGTTCTTTTATTAATGCTGTAAGTGCTGTTTCTGCTTCAGCAATTTCACCTGCATCCAGTAACTTTTGACTACGATCAATTATTTCCAGCCCATAGATTCCCTTTTGCTGAAACCAGATCCGCCAGATTTTTCTGGTTGCCTTGTCGCGGACTGTAGCATCCGGGTTTTTTAATTCTTCAAGTAAGGAATTGATAGATAAAGAATCCATGAATTTGAGATCAGTGAATATACCTTTGTATTAACTTTCTCACAAAATATATCGATTCAATCATTTTTAAAGTCATCTTTAAATTTACGGTGATTAATTGCTATTTATGAATTTTCTGTGTTGTTGATTCTATTCAGCAATACGACTAATACCACACTCGAGATTTAAAGATATAAAAATAAAAATTGACTAGAGGTGCTTGAGAGATCCCTAGTGACTAATAGCTGGTAAAAAACATCCCTAAATAATCATGACTATGCCGATTTGGATTTAACCAGCGCCATAGCATTACAAAAGTACAGTTTCATCGCGCTTTATTTAAACAAACTGGAGGGTATTTTGAGAACATCGGATTGGGAGGTATTTTTGCCGCCAATTGTCACTTAATTTTAACAAAGCTCTGGGTGTTGATGATAAATGCAACACTTCGGGCGTGTTTCGCTGAGATATCTGCCTTTGTCTGCTTATTCGCTTCATCGGAAGGTATCAAGTGTTTTTGTTACGTACATCCTTATATGTATCTATAGGATTACTATTTGATTGTTGAACGAAATTAGGTATTGTAGAGTCGGAGTTTGTAACGCACTACTATCACGCATTTGATGCGTTACGCTGTCGCTAACACATCCTACGGATATTTTCTCCAAATCAAACCGGATTCCTATGAAGAAGAATTCAGAAGTCAGAATGGGCTAAACGCCCCGCTACCGCTAACAGGAGTCAGAATAAATCAGTGTGGATTTTAAACCCGTTTATTCATCCGCTACTCGTACAGAATTCATTCTGGATTCTGACTCCTGACTCCTGAATTATGTTCGATAAATCATGCCAAATTATTTGTCATTTTTTTGATATTGAAATTGTAATTTCTACAGAGAATTCTGTTACTCAAGCTGAACACACTCTAATGAAGGGAGATTGTGCTAGTTTAGCTGAACAAGTAAGATTGTATTTAGAGAAAATAATTAAACCAAAATTGGTAATTTTGATTGAGGAAATCATTGGCCAGCCTGTCCTCAAACTCATGATTAATAACAATTTAGCAACAGAACGGACTGGAATTATTGTGGTTTTCAACCAATTACCTGATATTCCTCATTCCGAATCTATTTCCAAGAGAAATTTAAAGAATTTAGCTGACTGATGTGGCGACTGATTACTACTTCTAATTGATTAAAATCATAGGGTTTACGAATCCAATCATCAAATCCTGTGAGCATAGTGGATTCATCATCTTGAGCTACTGTTAGAGGTGTTACCGCAATGATTGGAATAGTGGCAGTTTTTGCATCGTGTTTGAGATCATCAATGACTCGGTTCGCACTCCAATTCGATAGCATTGTATCTAGAAGAATTACATCTGGTTGATGAGTTTGCGCTAATATCACAGCCCTCACTCCTTGTTTAGTACAAATGCATGAGAAATTTAATATTCCTAAATGAGAATTAAGTAGCTCTAAATCATGTAGACTCTGTTCTACAACCAAAATTAAAGGCTGTCCATTCATTAGCATTTATTCCTGTCCAACAAAGGCTAGGCATAAAGACTCCGCCCATCAGGAAAACCAAGATGTCTTTTTTTCTGGTAAATGCTTAAGTAATTGTACGAGGGTGTATTCAGACGACTAATAAGGACATAAAATGAATAAGCTGGTATATAATGCATGGGCGCTGAATTTTCGCAAAGAATACAACATCTTAGTATCAAGCAAATATTAGCATAAATGATGTATGTACTTACAAGTATTGACTAAATGATTTGTATCTTTGCATAGCGCATCTCAAAGCCGATATCTTTAATTACCTTCTGCCTTCTCTTGTAACTGACGTGCATAAGCGATCGCTTCTGTTGGTGTTGAAACTTTACCCTCAGCTTGTGCTACGGCTATTTCTGTCAAAAGTTGACCGATGATTGGTGAAGCTGGAATATCTAATGCTATAATCAACTCCTTCCCGCTCACTAGTTGAGGGGGATGAGCGACCAGATCATCAGGGTTCAGGTAGCGCTCGATCAAAGGTATCCAGAGAGGGTAGCCCCTTGCTTTGGTTTCCAAACTTGTAGCGACTGCTATATGTAGTGGCTTGTCATCAGACATCGCCTCTACTAAATTATCAAATGCCACCGCTAGCAGTGCCGCAGTGGGAAATACAATATCTGCGTCACGGAATAAAAAGTATTGTTCTCGCAAGGACATATTGACTACTTGAAACTGCGGTAACAATTTCAGAGCAGTGGTTACACCCCGGATTTCGGCACGGCTATAAGTTAGTTGCTGTAACTCTATTTCTGCTAATTCTGGATTGGGATTGACGAGACAAGCAAGCTTGGCAATACCTAACCAAGTAGTTTTGATACTATCGCGGACATATTCTTGCAGTTTTTCCCCTAATTGTTGCCAGTTTTGAGTGAGTAAGGCGGCTGCATTGTCAACTGCTGCTAGCTTGTTCAAGCTTTCACGAGTAGCATTTTTGAAGAAAGGGGCAAGTAACCCATCTTCCCAAGCACTTGTAATCCAAGGAGTACCCTGAGAATTTGCCAGTAGATAGCCAATTTCTACCCGAACTCGTTCGCCTGCAACTTTGCTCAGATGTGATGCTAAAGAACAAATTGCGGTTCGGGTAGCTGGCTCAATAGTAAAGCCTAGTTGGGCAGCTTGGCGATAACCTCGCATTAACCGCAAAGGGTCATCTTCTAAGTTTGCGGGTGATATCATTCGCAAAATGCCCTGTTGTAAGTCTACATAACCTTGTAGAGGATCGATAATTTCTTGTGTATGGGGATTATAAGCGATCGCATTTACAGTAAAATCTCGTCTGTGCAAATCAACCTCTACACTATCTCCTTCCTGTTGGGCAAAGTCAGCCGTAGCATGGGGAAAAACCACACGAGCAATTTGTCGTTCTGCATCGAGTAAGACAAAACCAGCTTTATAATGACGAGCGATCGCTCTTGCTACTTTTACCGCCTTAGATGGTATAACAAAATCTAGATCCAGATATTCACGAGTTCTGCCAAGGAGCGCATCCCGTACAGCGCCACCTACCATGTAAGCGGGTTGTGGCAAGAATTCCAAACTAAAAGGCCAATTTTCGGGAGCTAGGGTAGAGGGAATTGATTTATGCATTGTAATAAAAATCAACCCAGCAACTCATGAATAACGGTTGGGCTTAAGCTAGATTAACAATAAAGGCCCCTGGAGTTGGTTCTATTATGTGTATTTGTGTGAACTGCCACTATGTAGACAGCTGTGTTACCTATCATGCCGTAGAAGGGCAGCACCAACAGCCTCACTTGACTGAAACACCAAATTTTGATCCGAATGAACCTTCTATCAATGTCAACATTCGGACTAAAGATGATGTGATTGAGATGGAATGGGATGTTGTTGGTTGTCTCAGTTTTAAACGGGAAACGGGTAAGTGGTCGAAATTGCGTCCTGGTGAGTTAGTGCCGACTTGAAAATTAAACAGTAGTATGTTAGTTTTGCACCCATTAATAACAGAACCTTGACAATTCAATCCCAAGTTTCCTAGTGAAAGCAAAAGTATTTATTTTGATTTTGCACACGTAAGTTTTGCGAGGGTGTATGGCGATCGCTAAAACCCTCATTCTTTCGTTGACTATTTCGGAAGGCTGCTGTGTAAAGGTTTGAGGGGGTCTAGTGTTACTTTTTTCTCAATAATTCAGGCTTATTGATAAATAAATTAGACACCTCCGGAAATGACCTTTCAAAACCAGTCACAGTAAAGGTTATAGAAGGCAGGGTTTTTAAATCACTTACCCCTCACGGGGATGGAAACTTGTGCTGCTAGTTCTGAAGTTAAAGAAGCGATTGGTTTTTAAATCACTTACCCCTCACGGGGATGGAAACAATGCAACACCAGCAGCAAATCTAAGACCTTTAGAGTTTTTAAATCACTTACCCCTCACGGGGATGGAAACAAGTAAAAGATTGATCAATACTTCCGCCATTACTAACTTGTTTTTAAATCACTTACCCCTCACGGGGATGGAAACTTCCTGTATCTTCAATAATTCCAAGAACAGAAGATAAAAAGTTTTTAAATCACTTACCCCTCACGGGGATGGAAACTTTTCATCATTAAGATCCTGATCACTTTGATCGAAGTTTTTAAATCACTTACCCCTCACGGGGATGGAAACTGAATATTTGTATGTAGTAAAAGCATCTACAGGTAGTTTTTAAATCACTTACCCCTCACGGGGATGGAAACTTTCCTGATGGAAAAGCATCGTAATGAAGCCAAGTAGTTTTTAAATCACTTACCCCTCACGGGGATGGAAACTTCAGTATGATATGGTTGAATAGATAAATCCAGCCAACTCTAAAAAATCAATATTTTAATTAACTTTGACCAAAGAAGTAAAACACCTCACAAGAAAATACGCTTTATCATTGCACACCACCACTCCCGAATTAGGACTAGCAATTAGTAATTTTGCTGGTGATAATCGCTCTCAAGTTTGGAATTTGGGGCGTGATTTATCTAGCCTAATCCATCAATATTTAATTGACTTTATCAAACCACAAACTTGGGCAGATTTGTCATTTATCGCAGTTGCAAAAGGGCCCGGCGGTTTTACAGGAACTAGGATTGGTGTTGTCACTGCTCGGACTTTAGGGCAACAATTAGATATCCCCATATTTGCGATTTCAACTTTGGCTGCGGTAGCTTGGGCAGAAGTAAGTAAAAGTCAAAATCCAAAAACTATTGCTGTAGAAATGCCAGCGCAACGAGGTCAAATTTTTGCTGCTATTTATCAGTTTGAACCAGAGACTTCTAAACTAAAAGTGTGCTTGCCAGATAGCGTATTCACACCCGAAGCATGGCAGGAAACTTTAGCGAATTGGAACACTAATTATCAGTTGGTTCAAGCTCAATCTGGGTTAGCAATGACGGTGACTAGCATTTTGGAACTAGCTAATATCGATTGGCAAGAAGGCAAATTTCCTAATTGGTCTGAGGCTTTGCCATATTATGGGCAGCATCCAGTACAGGATGCATAATGCTTCTAAACTATTTATTTAATGATTAATTGACTTAACTAAACTGCAAAAAGTGCGCCGCCGATTGCCAGATTCCAAAGACGAGCCATAATGAACAAAGCTGAAACCCGCGCCGAACTTATTCATTAACAACCACCGAAGAATTTGACTTATGCTGATCCAGAAGATTGTCCAAGAACTGCAAGACATCCCCGAAGATAAACTAGCAGAACTTTATGATCTAATTCACTACTTTCGACTAGGTTTAAGTCAAGAACGTACACAACCCCTTGCGGTGAGGGAAGTCGAACCGCGCAACCCTGGTTTATTGAAAGGACAACTCAGCGATGCTTTCTTTGAACCACTGCCAGAAGAGGAACTCCAGCAATGGGAATGAGTTACCTCATCGACACCCATATCCTTCTGTGGTGGCTCTTTGACGATCCAAAACTCAATTCTGACTGCCGAGACATCATTCGCAACCCAGATCATCGCATCATTGTTAGCAGTGCTTCCGCCTGGGAAATTGCTACCAAATACCGTATCGGTAAACTACCCGAAGCCAAACAACTCGTTGAGCAATATTCACAAATATTGCATCAGGCTAAATTTATCGAACTTGCGATCGCCACAGTCCATGCACTCAGAGCCGGAAGCCTACCGATTGCCCACCGAGATCCCTTTGATCGTATGATCATGGCTCAGGCGGAAATCGAAAGTTTGCCTATCATCACCTACGACAAAGCCTTCCAGACTGGACTGATTCAGGTAATTCCCGACCTCAAGTAAAGACGATGAACAGAAGCACCTAAAGAAATAAATGTAGGTGTATTAAATATTTTGCCAATGATGGCATTGTTCTAAAACAGCCACAGCCAAACTGGAAGAGTAACCAACAATAATATAGTCCCAGCAGCTAAGGCGGTAACTGCCAAATCGCGATCGAGATTGAATGTCTCAGCAATTACCAGTGTGCCGAAAGCTGGAGGCATGGCTATTTGTAGCACAATTATTTTTACCATAGGTTCAGTTAATCCAAACAATGGTAATATGCTGCCCAATATCAAGGGAACTAGTAGCATTTTGATTCCCAAGCTCATCCCTACTTGTGGTAGGCTACGCCAAGATTTGAGCAGGGCTAGTCTCATTCCAATTAATACTAGAGATAAAGCTACACCACTCCAAGCAAATTTCTCTAGCCAGAATTCCGCGATCGCGGGAATTGTCACTTGTCGAAACAGTAAGCCAAATCCAAAACCCCACAGGGCAGGATTAATTAAGACAGACTTGGCAATCTGCCAATGATTTTGGACATCACCACCAAAACGGACTGCTAGTAAAACACCCAAACCATAAGTTCCTGGGAATGTACCTAGTAAATCGTAAAATAACGCCCAAGCAAAGTATTCTTTGCCTACCATTGCTAAAGCAACGGGAAAGCCAAGATAACCCGTATTACCCAACATTGCTGCTAATATCAAGCTAGCCTGAGTTTGTGGTTGGGGGACAGTATTTTTAAAATAGGCTTGTCCTTTAATGGCTAACCAAGCTAAAAATGCTCCTAGTAAAATGGCTAGGTAAGCGATCGCAGGCGCAATCCAAATCTGCCCTGACAAGCTAGATTGACGCAAAAACGATACTATACTTATGGGTACTCCCACCCAAAAAAGGAACTGTCCTAAACGTGTAGGAACTGTCATAGGTAGTTTGCGTCCCAGAATAAATCCTACCAGGACTAATCCTCCCAGCTTGACGTATAGTTCTAAAAGGTTTGTCAAAATTGCGCCTAAGAACCACAGATGTAAAATGCTACCTGTTACGTTTACTTTTGTCCAGTGCAAAATCTGTTATGGCTATTCCACAAAAACAGGAGTTTACCCTTGAATAAGGCTGGGTTTTCTGGAAAACCGCAAAACTCATCGAATGACCTTGGTGATGATATTCCAGTGGCTGTACGCGATACCCCTGTTGCAGCACCGAAAATGTGGTTGCAACCTCAAATTTTGATGATTGGCGGAGTGGCAGGATTTATCCTGCTGGCTTCAATTAGCGGTTTTTTGTTTTTCGTTACCGCACCCAAAAAAACCGCTGATTCTCAGCCTTTACCAGCTACTTCTACTCTTCCAACTCCAGCACCATCTAGTAATTCTAGCGAAACTGTATTAGGGCATTTTCCCTACCCAGAAGCGCCTCAGTCAGAATTAGTAACCATCTCCACAAATAGGGGCATTAGAATGCGAAAAGCTGCTGCCCAAAGGTTTGAGGAGATGGTAGCCGCAGCGCGGAGTGCAGGTGTAACTTTAGTACCAATTTCTGGCTTTCGCTCAGTTAAAGACCAAGAGCAGTTATTTTTTGGTGTCAGTGCCCAGCGAAATCAAACGCCAGCAGAACGAGCCGCCCTCAGCGCTCCTCCTGGTCATAGCGAACATCACACAGGTTATGCTGTGGATATTGGAGACGGAAGAGTACCAGCAACTAATCTCCAAACCAACTTTGACAATACCAAGGCTTATCAATGGCTAAAAGCAAATGCAGCGCGTTTCAGCTTTGAAATGTCATTTCCTAAAGATAATATTCAAGGTGTGAGTTATGAGCCTTGGCACTGGCGTTTTGTTGGCGATCGCGACAGCTTGGAAATGTTCTACAAAGCCAGAAATTTGAAACCCGCTAAGATAGCGCCATAAAATTGGTCATTAGTCATTTGTCATTGGTCATTAGTCATTGAGTTAGGAGACAGGAGTACTATGGGCGATTTGCACTTCTGGGAATGCGTAGGCGCAGCCCGCCGTAGGCATCGCCTCTCACCTTATCCTCTCACCTCTAGCCCTGTACTGATATCGGCATTATTTTCTAAAAAGTCGTTATCTTTAAGAATTTCATAGAGATTAATATCTTGCTCTAGCAAGCAAGCGTGTCCGCACTCTGGCAGCACCACAATCTTGTTATTTGGTAAGATATTCCCTATCCGCTTCACTTCGGTTACAGAAGGCAAAAGGCGATCGCTACCGCCGGCAATCAACAAAACTGGTTGAGTTAAGCGACTTAACTTTTCTTGATCAATTTCAAATTCTCGCAGTAAAGACAACCGCCAAAGAACGGTTTCTGCTGGTACAGAACGCATAGTTTTCAGGAGTTCATGGCGATCGCTCCGAGAAATGCGGGGCAAAGATGCCAGAAATGGCAACAACCCCAGTGCGCCAATATCGTATAATCCTGATGGCACTAAGTAAGTTAGTTGAGATGCCCAACTCAACCAAGTCCGAAGATGAAAAGACGAAGCTGGGTTAATTAAGATAATTCGCTTAAATAAATGCGGCGCTTGGATGGCTACTTTCATTGCCAAGCAACCACCAAAGGACTCACCACATAGGTAAACTGACCTCTGAGAGCTTTTTTCTAATTCGGCGTGGATCAAGTCCAATACACTCTTAGTTAGGACATCCCACGTGTTCAGGTCTTTTCGGGGTAACGCTAAAGAACGAACATCAAAGCCAGTTTCTAATCCAGCAGTTTGCGATCGCAATAATTGACCTGTTCCATCCATTCCTGGCAAATATACCAATAGCGGATACTCTGGCTGTACTCGTTTAGGAGTAAGAAAACAAGGATTTAACTCAACTTCAGAGATAGTCATTGGTCATTGGTCATTGGTCATTGGTCATTAGTCAATGGTATGAAACTTTTGGGCTGCTGATTGTTTCGACAGAATTGAATGGCTTTAATAGCAACCTTGACGCAGTAAATTGCTAATTTCACCATGACAATGTTCTGTCAGTTCAGCCACAACAGTTCTGGCTTGTTTCCCGTGATATTTTTTTTGATGTTGGGGTGTAATCCAATAAGGGCGACCGATTAACACCGCAACCCGACGATAAATTACCAAAGGATGCCAACCAGCTTGATTAAATAAAGGTTCTGAAGGGTCAAATACACTCAAAAGCCTTAAGGGAAAACCATTGGTGTTAACCTCTTCTAAGGATGCGATCGCGATCGGCAAAATAGCTAAATCTTGCACATCGGCTCGCAATGCTAAATGGGCAAATCCCCGTTGAAACTCACCTACCTGGTTTGGTTGGGTAAATTTCACCATTGGTTCAGTCCCTTCTGGAAAGACCCCCACCATCTGCTTCGACTGCAATAGCAACTGCGACTGCGAAAAAAAGTTTTGTTGGCGGTTTTGGGTTTTCTCCAAAGGAAAACACCCCAGTTGACCGGTGACAATCTCCCGCATTACTGGCACTTGTCCCATGTAATGGTGGCAAGCAAAGCGAATCGGACTCGATAATGCTGCCATTAAAATGGGTGCATCCATGAAGCTGCGGTGATTGCTGACTACCAAAACGCTAGCATCTTGGGGAATACGATCCTCATAATAGCGAAACATTTGGGTTGAGAGTGCCGCCACCAAAGCGCGAGAAATCTCTAGGGGGCTATTTCGACTCATACCTAATCAATATATTTTCCAGTAAATATGGGGGTTTATCTTAACTTAATTTTTACATTTCTTTACTGCTGCCATGACCGTCTTAAGATAGAAATATCTAATCCATAAAACCAGCTAATTTTTCTGCATTCTGCATTATGTATTCTCAATCACAATATTTTCTAATAGAAAGTATTCAAAAAATTTATGATTAGTTAATTTCTCTTTTGTAAGGAAAAATGAGTTTAATAGATGCATATTACAAAACAATTTTTGACCTGATAAGTTTGCTACTATTAAGGTGTTAATGGAAAAAATAGAAATATTATTGTATAATTGCGTGGTTTTGCCTAAAAAAGTAAGTTTAATAAGTTAATTTTTATTTTGTATGAATCTAGTGAATAAAAAAGAATTGACATTTGCACTGACAACACCACTATATTATGTAAACGATGTCCCCCACATAGGCAGTGCTTATACGACGATCGCAGCAGATGTAGTGGCGCGATTTCATAGATTACTAGGGCATCAGGTATTACTAATCACAGGTACAGATGAACACGGGCAAAAAATTCAGCGATCGGCAGAAAGTTTAGGCAAAGCGCCACAAGAGTTTTGCGATGAAATTGTCCCTAGTTTCGTTAGTTTGTGGCAGTTACTAGACATTCAATACGATCGCTTTAGTCGGACAACTGCACCTCGTCATGAAGCGATCGTCAAAGAATTCTTTGAGCGAGTCTGGGAATCTGGTGATATCTATCAAGGACAACAAAAAGGTTGGTATTGCGTATCCTGCGAAGAATTCAAAGAAGAACGGGATTTGCTAGAAGGACACCGTTGCGCGATTCATACTAACAAAGAAGTCGAGTGGCGAGACGAGCAAAACTACTTTTTCCGCTTATCTAAATATCAAACTAAGCTGACAGAATTTTATCAATCTAAACCCGATTTTATTCAACCAGAAAGTCGGCGAAATGAAGTCCTCAGCTTTGTAAATCAAGGACTGCAAGACTTTTCGATTTCACGGGTAAATCTGGATTGGGGTTTTCCTGTACCAGTCGATCCTAAACACACCCTTTATGTCTGGTTTGATGCGCTGCTAGGTTATGTCACGGCATTACTCGAACCAGATGCAGAATCAACTTTAGAAAATGCTTTAGAAACATGGTGGCCAATCAACCTGCACCTAATTGGGAAAGATATTTTGCGCTTCCATGCAGTTTATTGGCCAGCAATGTTGTTGTCGGCTGGCTTACCTTTGCCAGAAAGAGTATTTGGGCATGGCTTTTTGACTAAAGATGGTCAAAAGATGGGTAAAAGTCTGGGTAACACCCTCGATCCTGTGGCGTTAGTTCAGCGCTATGGTAGTGATGCCGTTCGTTATTACTTCCTTAAGGAAATCGAATTTGGCAAAGATGGAGATTTTAATGAAGTAAGGTTCATTAATGTTCTGAATGCAGATTTAGCAAATGATTTAGGCAATTTGCTCAATCGCACCTTGAGCATGGTGAAGAAATACTGCGCTGACAATAATGTTCCATCAATCGGTAATGAAGGAATTCCTGACGAAAATCCTTTGAAAACAATTGGTTTACGTCTAGGGGAACAGGTGAAACAAGCATATAAAGAGCTAGCTTTCAGTCAAGCCTGCGCTGCTATCCTTTCACTGGCGCAAGCCAGTAATAAGTTTATTGATGAACAAGCTCCTTGGACATTATATAAACAGGGACAGCAAGAGTCTGTGGAAAAAGTTCTCTACGCAGTTTTAGAATCAGTTAGACTGACAGCTTATCTGCTTTCCCCAATTATTCCAAACATCAGTAGCGATATTTATCAGCAACTGGGTTTTGGAATAGACTTCAACGATCGAATACAAAGTTCAGTTACCGCTCCTTTTGCCACCCATGCAACCTGGGGGATACTATCTAGTAAACAACAGTTGGGTACATTCCAACCAGTTTTTAAGCGAATAGAACCCCCGAAAAACGATTAACCCTTTTCAAACTCTGATTTTGTTCAATCTCTTATTCTCTCAAAAAATTTATCGGAGCTTAATTTCATATTAGCCCCGGACATTATCATAAGCCGCTGTGACTAGCATCTAAAAGTTCGTAATTTGTATCAAAAATAACAGGGATAAAAATCGAGGTATCACAATGATGTTGAATAATTTTGAAACCGATTCAATATTTACGCCAGAACAAGTTTTGGAGAATCGGGGCAGGGTCGCCATATTTATTGATGGCTCAAATTTATTTTACGCTGCATTGCAACTAGGGATTGAAATTGATTACACGAAGCTATTGTGTCGCTTAACCGGAGGTTCTAGACTCCTGCGATCTTTTTTCTACACTGGTGTAGACCGGACAAACGAGAAGCAACAGGGTTTTCTATTGTGGATGCGTCGCAATGGCTATCGAGTCATTGCTAAGGATTTAGTCCAACTACCAGATGGCTCTAAAAAAGCTAACCTAGATGTAGAAATAGCGGTAGACATGATGGCGCTAGTCGATTCTTATGATACCGCAGTTTTAGTTAGCGGTGATGGAGATTTAGCTTATGCGGTCAATTCAGTCAGCTATCGCGGCGTGCGGGTAGAAGTGGTAAGTTTGCGTTCGATGACCAGCGACAGCTTAATTAATGTAAGCGATCGCTACATTGATTTAGAAGCCATCAAAGAAGACATTCAAAAAACCCCTCGCCAAAGCTATCCATATCGGCCGTTATCCGGTATCGGCTTTTTGGAAGACCCAAGAACTAGTGATGGACACCTAGAAATCCAAGAATAATGGCTTATCAATTTCATAAAAGGGGGAGACAGGGGGAGATAAAAATTCAAAAATACTCCCTCACTCCCTCCTTTCTTTTTTTCCCTTTGATTTTTTTATTGATATTTAGTTTAGTCAGTTGTGGGGGAAAATCCCCTCCAGCTTCTCAAGAAAATCCTACCGTTTCATCTAAACAAGATAGCGATTTAACTTTCTTTGATGTCACTCTAGAACAGGCAGATGAAGTAGGACGACCAATTTGGAAAGTTAGAGCTAAAACCGCAAAATATACTAAAGAAAAACAAATTGGTCAAGCAGAAAGTCCTTATGGTGAACTATATCAAGATGGTAAAGTAGTTTACCAAATCAAGGCAGATATCGCAGATATTGAACAAGATGGGAAGCAGTTGTTTCTTAAAGGTAAGATATTTGCCACAGACCCTAAAAGTGGTGTTGTATTGCAAGGTAATGAATTAGAATGGCGGCCCAAAGAAGATTTGTTGATTGTTCGCAACCAGATTAACGGTACTCACAAACAACTACAAGCTGTAGCGCAAGAAGCGCGAGTTAAAACCCGCGAACAGCGTATGGAATTTTCTGGACGAGTAGTAGCAAATTCCACCGATCCCCAATTACAAGTAAGAACCGAACATTTAATCTGGAATATTAAAGAAGAAAAACTGATTGGCGATCGCCCCCTACAAATTGACCGCTATAAAAATGGTAAGATTAGCGATCGCGGTAAGGGAAATTCTGCCGAAGTCAACTTAAAAACAAAAATTGCCACTATTAAACAGAATGCTCAATTAGATTTACTAGACCCACCAGTGCAAATAGCTAGTAACTCTATGACTTGGAACATGAATGCAGAAACTGTTATTACAAATTCCTCTGTGCGGATGTTCCAGCGTGTCGATAATCTTACCGTAACTGCTAATAAAGGTGAAATGAAAATTCCACAAAAAACGGTTTATTTAACAGGTAACGTCAACGCCATTGGTCAGCGTCGCCAGTCTTTGCAATCTAATACATTAACTTGGTATTTAGACAATAAGTTAGTTGAAGCTCAGGGAAATGTGGTTTATCGGCAAGTTGACCCACCGTTAAATTTTACAGGTGAAACAGCCGTTGGTAATCTGCAAACAGAAAATATTGTTGTCAAAGGTGGCAGTTCTAGCGGTAGGGTAGTAACAGAAATTATTCCCCAAGAAAGAGCCAATCGTCAGTAGTAAAGTTAAGGGGGTAGGGAGTAGGGGGACAAGGGGACAAGGTGACTTCAGTGATAAATAAGTCTTTTTTTTGTCCCCAAATCCTCTTACCCATTCCCCACTCCCTGCAACGCACTAGGCTAGGATCTTAGTATTACAAGTCCTTTGATAACCCATGAATGGATCAAACAGATTAGGTAAGGAATACTTGCCAACATCCCAGCAAGTAGAACATTCTCAGCATCACGATGCAAATCACGAGCATAAAGATCACACTCATGGGACTGGAGAGCCTGCTCATCCTCACATTCATAGCGAAGAGTCATTACGGCGAATTGCCAATCGATTATCGCGGATAGAAGGACATGTTCGTGGTATCAAGACAATGGTGCAGCAAAATAGCCCTTGTCCTGATGTTCTACTGCAAATTGCCGCAGTACGGGGCGCATTGGATAAGGTAGCGCGAATTGTTTTGGATGAGCATTTAACTGAATGTATTGCTAGAGCCGCACAAGAGGGTAATATTGACGTTGAAATTAAACAGTTAAAAGCTGCTTTAGATCGATTTTTACCTTAAAAATAAAAAATTAACTCGGATGAAAAGACATTTTGTAGAGATGCGAGATTTAGTATATTGAACGAGGCAAAGTCTTCTTCATGCCAAAATTAATGCAAATGTCTCAGAGGATGTTTGGAAAGTATTAAACGCAACGGGGACGACACCCTAGATTTGCTGGAGGTAACAGCACCGATAGCAATTTCCATTGTTCATCGGTTAAGTCTGTTGGATATGATTTAGAAATGCCTCAAGTAATACTGTCGCATTTTTATCTACTGACAGAATACCGTTACTTAAGCTTTTTTTGACTTTCCAAACATCCTCTGATAATTTATGGTGGGATTACTATCAGAGTAAAAATTCTGTCAGGTAAATGTTATGAGTAAGATAAAAAATAAATTTTTCTCTCAATGGCTTTCTATTGCTACTGAAATTAATCACTCTTTACCAAATGTGCCTGTATTAAACTGCCCAAACTGTCATCAACAAGAAGTAGATTTTCAATTTGTAGGAGATTTGCAAACTAGAATAGGCTACATGGCAATATGGTGTCCATTTTGTTTACATGGAATACATCTTTCAAGAGTGCTTATTCCGGCTGTACTTGAAGCTAATTCTTTTGATATATCCATAGAAGAAGTTTCAAAAAGAATTCCAAATTTTACCCATGTAGAACCTTAAAATAATAATTGTCATAGCCGGGCTATTTGATTATAAAAAGTTGTTTGAGTGTGTCTAAACCAAAAGAGCAGTTGGGCTTGTGCCATATTTTTCAACATCTGATCGTGGTATAAAGTGAAAAGTTAGACCAGCTTGTAATTTACACATATCTTCCAAAAATGACTTTAAAAAAATACAAATTTAACTATTTTTTTAATTTAAATATTAACAAACCTCTAATTATTTTTTTACATGGCTTCATGGGAAACATTAATGAATTTGATGAAGCCATAAAATTGCTAGCTGAAGATTTTTCTTATCTGATTCTTGATTTACCAGGACATGGTAAGACTGAAGTTTTAGGAGGTGAAGAATACTATAAAATAGAACCTACCGCTAAAGCAATAATCAATTTACTAGACGAATTAAAAATAGATAAATGCCACTTAATTGGTTATTCGATGGGCGGAAGATTAGCTTTATACTTAACTTTATATTTCCCTGAACGCTTTATTAAAGTTGTATTAGAATCAGCTTCTCCAGGTTTAGCAAGAGAAGCAGAACGATTAGAACGAGTTAGACGTGATGCTCAAATAGCTAGAAAATTAAGCAGAAGCATTATTCAAACTGATTTTGCTGCTTTTTTATCAAATTGGTACAATCAACCAATTTTTGGTTATATAAAAAATCATCCAAAATACGATCGCATGATAGAAAGTCGGTTGCAGAACAATCCGCAGGAATTAGATAAATCATTGCGCTTCATGGGAACTGGATGCCAACCTTCTTTATGGGAAAAACTACAAGAGAATAAAATTCATATACTATTACTAGCTGGTGAATATGATGAAAAGTTTATATCTATTAATACAGAAATGGCTAATTTATGTGAATTTACACATATAAAAATAATTAAAAATGCTGGACATAATATTCACTTTGAAAATACTTTGGCATTTGTAGAAAATATCAAATATTTTCTGTCCACAGTAAGTTAAAAATTAAGCTAAACTCACTTCTTTATCACCTTGCTAGAAGGAGTTGGTGATGGTGTCAATTTCGGGGCTATTTGTTGATTAGCTGCGGTTAATTCCTCTTGCAACATTTTCTGATAAACTTTAGGCAAAGAGCTACTAACAGAATTAGTTTCTATCCCATATCCTAAACTTGTCCAGGTGGGGGAAAGTCGCCGCAAAACATCATTTAACTTTCCCTGACGCAACAGTTGAGAAAGATCGGTTCCCCAAACTTTAGAATCAGTTAACCAACGGTAAACAACTATATCTTGATATTCTGCTTCAAAACTATAAGCAGTCCAAAACATCATCTGCATCGGCTTTGGGTGATAACGGGGGGCTAAACGATACCAAGTAATGTTGATAATTTGATATCTCCCAGCAGCCGTAGAACAATTACCTGTATTTGGCCCTGTGATAATCGTGACGCATATCTCAGGATGTCGGCTAAGGTCGTTAACTTGCTGTCCACCATACAACAGCGAATAAGGACGGTTCCCACTGGCTTCACTTGCCGAGATGGTTCGCATTAAAGCGCGGATATAGGGGTCGCCCTGTTTCATCACCAAAGGCGGCTGTTTATCTGCAAAGATTGGATCGGAAGGCGATCGCAAGTCTCCAATATACCATTGCAACAAATACACAAAGCCAAGAAGCGCAGCTATTGGCCCAATAAGTTTTTCAACACCTTTAAATTCAAAGCCTTTCAGAGTCCGACTCCTTCAAATTCGCTCTCTTTGCTAACAAAAATCATCGACGAACTCATTCCAGTAAAGTTCACACCTGATTGTTAGTTACATGGTATCCGTTATTCTTGAGTGCTGTAAATCATAACTATATCAACTCATCCACTATAAGTATGGGGCAGAAGATGCAATTATAATACGGATAGATGAAGAAAAAGTTGAACTGTAAAAACAGATATATCAAATGTTGTTTAGTAAATCAATCAACAATTCTATAACGATTAAATTAGGTGGGTTATATGTCTGAACTTACAGATAAACTCGATTATATTTGGGGTTGGTTACAATCAACGAGTCTCCAATTTGTTGATTGCTACAATCAGGGCTTAACTCGTCAACAAGTTGATGAGATTGTCAAAGTTATGCCATTCAAATTATCTGAAGAAATTTATGAACTTTATCAATGGCGAAATGGAATAGCTGCCTTTAGTTTTAATAATTATTATCCAATAGTTGAATTCTTATTTCCAGATCAATTATTTAGTAATTCGCCTACTTCATTCTGTACTTTACAAGACTCAATTTCAAATTATCATGATTTATGGCAACTTGAACAATCGATTATGATAAATAAGCCGTATGATAGTTATAAAGGATGGGAACAAAAATGGTTTCCTATTGCCTCATTCCAGAATAAAAAAATTTTATATGTAGTTGGCGATCTCGAACCATCTCCAATTTATCTTGTCGATTATATTTTTCTTGATAATCCATTAAGAGTTTATAAAAGTCTCATAAATATGATATCTGTAATTGCAGAATGTTGTGAGTTGGGTTTATATCAAATTATTCCAGATGAATACGGTGAAGAAGATATGATAATACGGATAGATCAAGACAAACTTGAACTTGAAAAAGAGATATATCGAAAATATAACTCTTAGTTATAAGTATCCTGAAATAACCAAGATATTTATTCTTTTATTTAGAACTTTGACGATTACATAACGATTTTTTCACTTCTGGCAAAAAACTCATCCAATAAAATTATCATCCTCAAAATCATATTAGTTTTTATTGACGATCGGGCTAAAACTTAAGGCGATCGCTTTTTGTTGATGAAGGAGAAAGAGCTATGCCTACCTATGTTATAATTAGATAGTTAATTTTCCCAGCGATTAGCTATGACAACAGAAATATTAAAATCTGTTGAACCTACCCTTTATGAAGAAGATTATTATTTATGGGTAGAAACAACACTTAAACAATTAGAAAATAAAGATATTGAAAATATTGATTGGCAACATTTATCAGAAGAAATTGAAGCTTTGGGAATTGAACAAAGACGAAAAGTAGAAAGTTACTTAAAAGAATTATTAATTCATCTTTTACTTTATCGTTATTGGGAAACGCAAAAAGAAGATTGTCAACGAGGCTGGCAAATAGAAATAACTAATTTCCGTGATGAGCTAGAATTTTCTTTTCGTTCCAAAACACTTTATAACTATTCTATAAACTGCACTTAAGCAGTTTATATTAAAGCCAGAAGACAAGCAATTCAAAAAACAGGTTTAACACCTGAGATTTTCCCAGAACAATGCCCTTTTACTCCCGAAGATATTTTCAATAGTGAGTACTTCCCAGAATAAAAGTGATTTTGTATAGCTTTTTGTGAAGATGAAGGTAATAAAAGAGCGATCGCTTGTATATCATGAATCAGTGTAGAGGTAAAGCGCATTGCGCTTTACCCTTTTGAATGTAAAATGAAGCGATCGCTTCAGAGAGTAAAGTCGAAAGCGGTCAATTTAGATGAACCAAGCTACTCGACAAAGTGCGTAGGCGTAGCCCGTCGTAGACATTGAATAAAATCAAATGGCATATCAGCACTGTTGAAATAGCTCATGAAAGCTTTTTGAGGCTGCTTCAGGTTTAGCAACAATTTCGACAATTTTATTTCGTGCATCTGCTTCAAACAGCGCCTCAACAGCAACTTGGGCGACTTTTTGCCTGGGGATGCTACCGTCAAAGAGTGTATCAGCACTCTGCATCACGATCGCGTCAAGGTTATCTTCGTTCTTTAACCCACCAGGTCGCACAATCGTATAAGTAAGACCACTTTTCTGGATATACTCTTCAGCTTGCTTTTTCCACACCAGAATCAGCCAAAACAAATTCAGTGGATGAAAGAACTGCGATGTACATAAAGAAGAAACAAAAACAAGATGCTCAATCCCCTTTGCTTTGGCAGCTTCTACTAAATTTTTAGTCCCTTCAAAATCGACTTTATAAGGGCCAGTGGGGTCAAAACTAGGTTTTGCACCAGTTGCAACCAACAAAACTGTGCTATCTCCCAACGCAACATTTAAACTTTCTGGTTGTAACACATCGCCTACAACCAATTCGGCTTCAGGAGACAGAATACCTCTAGCTTTGTCAATATCCCGCACCAAAGCCCGGACGGGAATATTCCGCGCTATCAACTCTTGCACAATCCGGCGACCTGTTTCACCCGTTGCCCCTGCTACAAATGCTTTCATAAGAAATGCTATCCTGGGAAACTATTGTGTGCTTGTTCAGTTCTTTATTTTAGTAATTCTATGGAGGTGATGGCAGATTAATGAGGTTTTGGTCAAAATTAAATATTAGTGTGAAATGACCCAAGTACGTGGGGAATTATTAATATAGACGAACGCCAAAATATACAGTAATGCATTTATGCTTTCAACAAACGGCGAATATAAATCCTGGGAAATAACAGAAGCAGTTTTACCTGTAGCATCTTCTCAAGAAGAAGCCAAGGAAACATTAACAGACGCAAATGTAGCGACGATCACAAAATTTTATGGTCGTTATCAAGATTTTATGGAAATGCCTGCCCCAGCAGAAAAGGTTGCTGAGTATCTTAATGCTCACGCCTCATGGTTTGCTCGTTGCGCTGAACCTATGAAGGTGCAATTACTTGGGGAAAATGGCTACGCTTTAGTAATTGGTCGTTTTGGTGCTTTTGGTTATGAAGTAGAACCAAAAATTGGTTTGGAATTGTTGCCTCCAGAGGAGGGTATTTACCGCATCCGTACAATACCTATTCCTGATTACCAAGCACCTGGTTATGACGTAGACTATCGCGCATCTCTACAGCTAATAGAAAACGATGCTTGCACTAGCGGCGAGGTTACAAGAGTTGAATGGGAATTGGATTTAGTAGTTGATTTACACTTTCCCCGGTTTATTCAGCGATTACCCAAATCTATAATTCAATCTACAGGCGATCGCTTACTTAACCAAATCGTCCGTCAAGTCTCCCGCCGCTTAACTCGCAAAGTTCAGCAAGATTTTCAGAAAACTTTGGAAATACCCCTTCCTGCTAATTCTAAACAAAAGCGCTGAGTCAACAATCCTTTGTCATTGCTCATATACAAATGACAAAGGACAAATGACTAAGCTTTAGTAAGAATTCTTTGGACAATTTGCACGCCAGTAACAGCCTGCCAAGCAAAAAGTCCCAAAAGCGTGAAATTTAGCAAAATATGAGTTGCCCGCGCCCAATTTGCCCCTTTCTGCATATAAGGTGACAAAGCAGCAGAAAATGCAATTAGACCCGTCATGCCCAGTCCTGCTAGTAGGTGGGGCCCGACAAATAATTTGCCATTATTGATGTAAGTGACACCCATCCCTCCGATCATACCTGCTACCATCAAAGCTAAGAGTATAGACCCGATTTGGTAGTGTCTGACGCTATATCTACCTTTAATCAGTTCTTTCTTTTCTTCCCCCTGAGCATTTCTGGTACGCTGTAGTTGCAGCCCCAAGTAGGCAGCATAAATTGAAACTACTAATAGCGCCCACATCAGCACCGGATGGAAGAAATTCAGCCAATATTTCACAGACGCAGAAAGTTCCAGACTCATAGTGTTCTCGCCTAATTATTAAATCTTCATAAAAATTAGCATAACTCTATTCTCTGTGCTTAAAGTTGCACAAATTAAAAGAGATTAAAAGATGAGGAGTGAAGGCTCCCTTAGCTGAAATTTGCATCCAGTCAATAGATAAAATGCTTGCCAAGACTGCATTTCTAAATTTTTAATTTTTAATTTTTAATTTTTAATTGCATAACCCTCTTGCCAAAGTGGATAAACAATCTCAGACTAAATTTTAAAGGTAGACGAACAAAACCCCCTGTGGGGCATCTCATTACATGACTGAAAACAACGATACTTTGCTGCTAAAAGCCGCTAAAAGTGGCGATATCAAGGGGCTGTGTGCGCTACTGGCTGATGGTGCGAGGGTAGATGCGTGCGATCGCCAAGGCACAACGGCGTTAATGTTTGCTGCCAATTTAGGCTACACCGAAATTGTGCGATCGCTCTTGGATGCTGGGGCAAATATCAACTTGAAGAGAAAACTCTATGGATTGACGGCTTTGATGTTGGCAGCTAGTGCTAAACAACTTGACATTTTGCAGCTTTTACTATCTAAAGGTGCTGATGTTAATTCCACTAATGAAGATGGCAGCACAGCTTTAATGGCCGTAGTCCTCAAAGGTCATATCGATGTAGTACGAATTTTATTGGCTGCTGGGGCGAAGGTGAGTATCACAGATAAAGATGATGATACTGCGTTAAAAATCGCCATTAAACAAGGAAACATAGAAGTTTTACAAACGATTCTCCAAACTGGTGTTGATGTCAATATCCCAGATCAAGAGGGTGAGACACTTTTAACCTTAGCAGCAGACTTGGGGCATTTGGAGGTTGTGGAAGCACTGCTAGCAGCAGGGGCTGATGTGAATCTGAAAAATGCTGATGGTGGAACTGCATTATCGGCAGCAGCAGCAAATGGACACAGTGCGATCGCAACAGCTTTACTAGATCGAGGCGCTGAAATTAATCTCCAAGACCAAGATGGTGAAACTGCCCTACATCTTGCCGTTGTGGAAGGCTATATTGATGTCGTGCAAGTATTACTTAACAGGGGTGCAGATGTCCAAATTAAGAACCGCTTGGGTGATACGCCACTGCTTGTAGCAGCCTTGCAGGGACATAGCAAAATTGTCGAGGCACTGCTACGTTCTGGGGCAGATATTAATGGCAAAAATCTTGGTGAAATACCTTTGACATTGGCTGCATCACAAGGACACACTCAAACAGTGAAAGTGTTGCTAGACTATGGTGTTGATGCCAACACTTCAGGGGACGATGGCAAAACTGCTTTGATCAAAGCAACCGAACGCAAGCACACAGAGATTATACATTTACTGCTGGCAAAAGGGGCAGATGTGAATTTTCAAGACTCAGCAAGGGCAACATCATTGATGTGGGCTGCATCAGGTGGCTATGGCGAAATTGTGCAGTTATTACTCCAAGCTGGGGCGGATGTAAATTTGAAAAACCGGGGTGGTTATACTGCTTTGATGATTGCAGAATTTAACGGTTACAAGAATATAGTGCGGAGTTTACAAAAAGCTGGGGCGCAAGAATAGCCATTTTAATTCTGAATTTTTCAACTAAAATATTTTCAGAAATATCTTGACAAATTATTAAATGAAAGTTACCGGGTAAAATACCAAGGAACTTTAAAATGGTCAAATTTAGACCTGGTAAACAAAGAAAACAAAACTCCGTCATAGCTGTTGTGAACTTGCTACGCCGGAGAAAAGAAGAATTAAAACGCCAAGAGGTAACAGGCTAAATGCTTGCGTGACAAGGATAGAAAGAAAGCAAAAATGAAGAAGTAAATTTACTTTTGACTTTTTTCCTTGTACATTTTACCTTTTACCTGGTCTCCCCCTTGACGTTTCCTACTGTGCTAGATGTGCAAAATATATAGTTTTTACTTGAACGGAAATGTATTCTAAGGATCATTTTCTATGTATTATGCTAAAGGCTAAATACAAAGAAGCCCTGAAAAAAGGTTGATGTCTGACTATTCGGGCGATCGCAACGGAAATTTAAAGAAAAAATAAATTAAAAATTAAATTTAGTCTGGTGAATCCCCAGTTTCTAATGCTTGAGCATTTATTGATGACTCAACCAAGCAAAAATGGTTAATGACTATAAAATTTGTAGAACAACCAGTGTCATATCATCAGTGTTTTGCTTATCATCACCAATGAACTGTTGAACTTGATCAAATAAATAATCCACAATTTCCTCTGGGCCATTGCAGTACTTGCAAGCCGTATTGAAACCAGTGACGAAATTCTCTTCATCAAAGCGATCGCCACCAGCCGCCGCCGCATCGGTCAAGCCATCTGTATAGTAAATAATTGTATCCCCAGGCTCTAACTGTACCTGAGCATCTTCATATTGGCTGTTAGCATCCAAGCCGATTAACATTCCTAGAGTATCTAAACGGCTGACAGTTTTCGTGGCTGCGTGCCACCACAAGGGGGGATTATGTGCCGCATTGCTATAAGACAAAATTCGACTATGGGGATTATATTCTGAGTAAAATAGCGTTACAAAGCGGTGGGAATTTTCCAAATCCGCATACATAACTCTATTTAAGTTTTGCAGAATTCTTGCTGGAGAATTACCATGTAGTACTTCTCCCCGTAGCATTCCCCGCATCATCGTCATAATCAGCCCAGCAGGGACACCTTTGCCCATAACATCTCCAATCACCAAACCCCAGCGACTAGTTTCTGTATCGCTTTTAGTTTTGGGTCGAATCTTATTCTGATTGGTAGCAATAAAATCGTAGTAGTCTCCGCCAACGCGATTGGCAGGTTTACAACGTGCTGCTAGGACTGCACCAGGGATTGTAGGACATTGACGTGGCAGAAGCCGCCGTTGAATTTCTGCGCCAATTTCTAGTTCTTGATCTAAGCGTTCTTTTTTTCTTAGTTCTACAGCTAGTTCATCGTTTTCGATCGCTACTGCTGTTTGGTCTGCCACTAACCTAACTAACTTTTGTCTAGTTTCTGTCCAACTATATTCTGGATCGCGGCTCAATACATAGAGCCATCCCCTTTCTGTATGCTTCACCAGAATCGCCGTACCAAAGATTTGCACATCTGGCCCCAAATAGCGATGCATCTGGTCATCCAACATCCCCGTCGCATTCGCTATAGGGGCAGTATTCGGCAAAAGCGTGATTTGACTGCTGGCTATTTCTAGCGCTTTGCGGATATTCTTGCGCTGTCCGCTATCTTGCCAATGTAACTGTTCTAACCTGACTTGACCATTAGGTTTGTAGAGAAACAGGGCGCTGCCGTCTGCATCTGTCACTCTTGTTGCCATTAGCGGGATCAGTTCCAAAAACTGATTTAAATTATTGAAACTTCTCAGGGCAAATCCTAAAGAACTGAGCAAATCTTGAATTTTGTTCTGTTCCCGGTGCAACCTTGCCACGAGTTCTTTGAGTGCTACGACTGGTGTGACATCCGTCGCGGCACTACTATTGTTATCAGTGGGTTGAGAGGGCAGTTGAGACACAGGCACAGGTACTATTGCACTTTATATTGGCAGATTTTAGATTACTTATTAGCTTTTTGGCTTTCGCATTGCTAAACCATATTTAGACAAGACTTGCCAGTTTAGCAAGAGTATAAAGACGTAACAGGCAACTTTTATCAGTATTTTATTTGCTTCTTGTATTTATGATGGAATATTAGTCATTTCAAATTATGTATTTTTAGTTAAAATCTAACCTGTAAAAATTACTAGTTTTTAGTGAAGTTCAGAAAGTTTTTCCCTTTTTCATAAATTAATTACCAAAGCATATCTCTAAAGTCATAAAAATACTTTATCAAAAGAATAATTTATAACGCTTTCACAGTGACTATTTGGGTATAGGCAACTAGGAAAGTAGAAGTCTTTTGAGTGAAAACCTCTATCAGCGGTTAAATCGAGCTTGGTTTGGTAAAAACAGACTTACATTCATTCTCAAAGCTGAAAATATGTAAATAAGTCTTTAAATATTTAATTTGTATACCATAGTTGCTACGATCATTGCCAATGATGGGCACTAAATCTAGAAAAAATATCTTCCAATAACTTTAAGTCAAAACTCAAACACAGTGTTGTCGTTTAATCATCAAAATTCCAACCTCTCGATTTACTACAAAAATATTTATATATTCTTCCGCAAGTAGGATCTGAAAATACACCAAGGAGTGTTGAACCAGCTTACTTACACAAATTTGCTTTTTGAGTTTACGTAGACGATTTTCCGAAGTTCTAATGGTCGAAACCCGTCCTTTTAGTAAGTATTAGGCAAACAAAAGATGCTTGTACTCCACTCTTAAATAAGTTACGTGCAACTTTCACAACTCGCTAATGCTGTCGTTTCAAGTTGCCATAGCCAATATTTAAGTCGAACTACGGATGCAAACCATCCCGCAGTGCTTGAATTGCCTGCGCTGGCTACCCAACGAACCGATCGCCAATCGGATAACTGTCCATCCCCCAATAGTTGTATTTGTGGGGGTAAGCATCTGGACTGCCCTTTAAATTGCTACAAAATGCAAGTTTATTGGTTTTTGTGTGTAGCAACAAAATGTCCGTGCTGCTACACATAAAACTCTCAAGGTCTGAAAAAAGGGCATTAGCTTGAAATTCTAGCAAAAGTCACCCATGTATTATGACAAACTTATGATTTTATAACTTGGACTGTTTCTAGTTAGCTCAAGTGATAATACCAGATCGGTTATCCCTAAATTTATGAGTTTGTCAAGAAAAATTTTTGACTCCCAATCGTTCAATTAGCCACTCAAGAGAGCTTCGACAAACTCATAGCTCGAAAAAGGGCGCAGGTCTTCAATTCCTTCGCCAGCACCAATAAAACGAATTGGTAAACCTAACTGTTGCACAACGGCAAGAGCAACACCGCCTTTAGCAGTGCCATCTAGTTTGGTTAAGACAACGCCACTTAGTTGAGCAGCTTGAGAGAAAACTTCGGCTTGTCGCAGTCCATTTTGCCCTAGAGTGGCATCTAGAACCAATAGTGATTCTACTTTGGCGTTTGGGGCTTTTTTATCGATAATGCGCCGGATTTTACCGAGTTCGTCCATTAAATTCTTCTTGTTTTGCAGTCGCCCAGCAGTGTCTACCAGAAGTAATTCTGTTTGCCGCGATTGGGCAGCTGCGATCGCATCAAACACAACTGCTGCCGGATCTGTATTTTTCCCAGGATTAGCAATTACTTCTACACCACTTCTACTACCCCAAACTTTCACCTGTTCCACGGCTGCGGCGCGGAAGGTGTCTGCTGCCCCAATCAAGCATTTATAACCAGATTTTTGCCCCAGGTGGGCAATTTTACCGATGGTGGTGGTTTTACCGGCACCATTCACCCCTGTGATTAACCAAATATTCAAGGTTTCTTTGTCTGGGGTAAAACTAGCTTTCTTGGATGCAATGCTTGGTGCATCCAGCATATCCCGGAGAATTTTTTTCAGATAAGCGATCGCTTCTTCCGGTGCAGTAACTTCTTCTCGAAGTTTTGTCTGTAGAGCATTGATAATAAAGTCTGTCGCCTCTACACCCACATCAGCTTGCAGGAGTAATGCCTCAATTTCTGTTACAGCAGCTTGGTTAAGCGGCCCTTGACCAACGATTGCCTTCAGTTGATTAAGAATACTGCGGCGAGTTTTGTCTAACCCTTGGCGGAGCTTTTTCAGCCAGGTAATTTCTTCAATAGAAACGTCTTCTGGATTTCTACCTTGAGCGGCTAAAACCTTCGCCGACCAGACAAACCCATCATCAAATACCAGTCCGGGAATTTCCTCTCCTATCTCTGAGGTTGTAGCTACTGGCTGTACTACCTCCGGTTCTGGGATTTCAATGGCGGTGGCTATTAGTTGATCCAGTTTTGCTTGCCGTTCTGCCGCCGCTCGTTCTAAAAAGGATAAAGCTGGTGCTGTTGGCTGTGTTGCTTCTAACGTAGGTGTTTCTTCAGCTTCACTTGGTATTATTTCTGGGCTTTCGACATCTGCTTCAACAATTGCAACTACCGGGGAATCTTCTGTACTTTCTTCCTCAGTAGCAGCTTGGATAATTTCTGGCTGTGCTGGTTCTAGGGTTGTACTAACAGGTTCCTCAGTTGCTTCTGATTCTGTGATTTCCGCAATTGCCGTTTCTACGGTTTCAGCTTCTACTAAGGCATTTTCTGAATCAGGTGGGGTTTCTACAACCTCAGTCTGTTGTTTTTGCTGAATATTTTTGTAAGCAGCTTTAGCAAACGCCAACAAGTCTGCCGTTGTGTCTGGTGCAGTTTCAGCAGCTGAGGTTTCGGCTGGCTCTGGTTGGGGTTCTTGTACAGGAATTTGTTCCTGTTTTTTATCAGAGGGAGTCTCAGAGGAATCGTTATATTGACGGCGGAACCAATTAAAAACCATTGCAGCAGTATTAGTTATATGAGTTATAAGTTATAAGTTATGAGTTTAATTTAACTTTGCACTTTTTCTTGGGGTGAAAACTTCCCGGTTATCCTCACCTTTCACTGCCAGTTTGAGGATAATCAGTACAACAGCAAGTTCTACTCAGTTCGAGCAGCATCGTCCCATTAGAGGAAGTTCCACTTGGGGTAAGCCGCAGAAGCGGCTATAGATTTAGCTCCCTAGCAATATAGAAATTACGAATTTAGGTACGGTATTATGCTGTTTTTTTCTGCTCAATGACTCGACGCAAAACACCGTTGATAAAGCGATGACCGTCGTCTCCACTGTAGCGTTTGGCTAGCTCCACAGCTTCGTTGATGGCAATGCTGTCTGGAACCCCTAAAAACTTCATTTCTGCCACAGCGATTTGCAGGATATCACGGTCAATTTGGGCGAGGCGAGTTACTTGCCAATCTACTAAGGCAGTAGAAATGAGTTCATCTATAATGTGCCGATTTTCGTTGACGGTAATCACAAGCTCTTTGGCGTAATTACGGACTCCCTTATCCTGATTAGCTAGCTGAATCAATTCGGGGAAATCAACTGCTGTACCTAATTGGTTGATTGCTGTTTGGGTGCAAGCGATCGCTTCTTGCAGCATTGCTCTGGCAGAATTAAGGTCGGAGGCGCGAGTTTGGCTACTTAAAAGGCGATCGTTACTGCGTTGCAATTCCCCTGCGGCATTATCGAGGGTATCTTGCACTTCTGAAGTTAGGGTGCGGACTGCTCCTAGTACCAACTTGGATACTAATTGATCGTCTGGTAATGTCTCTAATTTTTTTGGGTTGACTGGCAATTGGCTAAGGCTTAAAAGCGCCAATTCACGAGCAATTTGCTGGGGTTTACGAGGTTGCATAAAACTGAGGGGTGATTGTGCGAGAACTGATTAACTGGTGGCGCAAACTTACAAGTTTATCAATTTTGGCACAGTCAAACAACAACATTGCGTATTTGCTTGTGACTTTGCCAGATTGATTTTAAGTTTCTTTAACGGGAAGAACCTGTTGACTGATTTCGTCGTGTTTTGCTTCTAGTGTGGATTCTTGGGAGAAAACCAAAGTAGGATTGGGGGCGACAATGCCACCTGATACAACTATTTTAAAAGCGTCTTCAATGGAGATGGAAAGGTTTACCACCTCGTCTTCAGGAACCACTGCGTACCATCCGGTAGTTGGATTCGGGGTGGTGGGGATAAAAACACTTAAGACGGGGCGAGACATCTGGGCTTGGATATCACTACTGATTGCACCAGTGACAAAAGCGATCGCCCAAATTCCTCTGCGGGGATACTCTACCAAAATTACCCGACGAAATTTGCCATTAGAATCTTTTAGTATTGTTTCTAAAAGCTGTTTGAGAGTTTTGTATACCTGTCCTGCTAAAGGAATTGCCTGTAATAATCGCTCGCCAAAATCTAACAACCAGCGTCCAGCAATATTACGAGCCATCAAGCCCATCAATAAGATAGACAGTAGTGGCACAGCTAATCCTACTAGTAAATTCAGTAAATTTACTAAAATTGGGTTTAACCCATCAAAGGGATTCAGTTGTTTGGGAATTTGGGTGAGAAAGTTAATTACCCAATTAGCAATGGTAATTGTCAGCCAGATAGTGGTTGCTAGGGGAATTACTACCAACAAACCAGCAATCAGGTCGTTTTTTAAGTCCTGTTTTAGGCGATCGACTACCAAGCCCCGATTCTCCTGTTTTAAGCTAGAGGAACTTTTGTTATTGGTATCCATACCAGCAAATTCGTCAAATAGCAAAGGCTTTACTTGAAACAACTTGTGCTGCAAGTAACTATCCAAAACGCTAGCAGCTTGGCTGCTACAGCAAAACACATACTTTTTGCTGGAAACCAGCTATATTCCTACAAGCATACACATAGACATCAACCAATCTGATGACGGCTGATTATTCTCAAAAGATATTACTTTTTCTTGTAAGACTTGTAAATGATTGTTGCAAGTCATTAGCTATTACTAATCTATCGCGCTCAATCAAAACCTGCTCGTGATTGTGAAAGTACCACCAGGCAAACTGAGGAGTTATTTTATATAGTCAGTCACTCACTTTTGAGCGGAGCGCCTTTTATGAAAATGGTCTGTTAAAAATATTAATTTATTATAGTGACTGATTTAAATATAAAACGCGGTAGGGTAGCACAGCTAGCTGTGCTACCCTACTTCTAAGAAATTCTGATTTTGCGATCGCTACTTGTTAATTTGACTGAAAATCCTTCTAATCTCCAATTCCCTTTACGCCACATCAACCTGTGTAGTTTCAGAATTCGCATCCTGTAACTGTTGTGGAGTTTCTTGTGCCAAAATTGCTGTTACGTCTAAATTAGGTTTTGGTAAATACTTCAGTTCCCAGACTTTGAGCAAAATCAAGTATTCGTAGAATGCCTGCAATGTACACCAAGCAAGTCCAGCGTGTCCATCTAAACATCCGCCTAACATAAAATACATATATAGAAAGCGTAGCAACGGTCTAGCAGGTAGACGCAAAGACAAATCTTTCAAAGCACGCCGTTTTTCAACTTCCGATTTGCCAAAGAATAAATCTTGCCAGTTGACCTTTCCCTGTTCTAGTTGATACAGCGTTTCTTGAGCTTCATCTGTAGAATAACGGTTATGCTTTTCAATCCAACGGCTCAAACCTTTGCTACAAGTATAGTGAGGGTATGTTTCCTTTAAAAAGCTAGTTGCACCTTCACAAACTTCCCGCTCAGTATGGCCGTAGTCTGTAAACCACACTTTACCGTGGCGGAAGAGGCGCATTTGGTAACGGGGATACTGTGTGCTGTAGCGAATCCAACGATTCATGAACATGACACGTTCAGCCACATAGTAACCGATGTAATCGGGATTCTGACTGACCTTTTCGCATTCCGCAAATAGTTCTGGTGTCATCCGCTCATCAGCTTCGAGAATATAAACCCATTCGTGCTTCGGAGGGATAGATTCTAACATCCAAGTGCGTTGGCGGCCGTGGCTTTCAAAAGCGTGTTGAACAACGCGGATAGGATAGCTACTGGCAATTTCTACAGTGCGATCGCTACTACATGAATCCACAACAATAATGTCATCCGATGGCATCGCTGATTCGATACAAGCAGCAATATCTAGTTCTTCGTTATATGTCAGTATGTAAATTGAGAACATTACCCAAGTTTTATAGCGATTTTTATTCTTATTAGCTATTAGGCGTATGGCAGTATAAACCGTTCACAATTTTTGGATACGTCTTACTGCCATACCAATAGTGGATTAGCGTGTAGTAGCTCTAGGTTTACCACCTTGTGCAGCGCCCATACCTTTTAAGCCTGTCCAGCCGATGATAATGTAACCAATAGATAACAGCAAACTGCTAATCCCAATCCGCAGTCCAGACTTCCAAGCAGTATCTTTAGCTTGTTGCTGTGCATCGTCTCTGCGCTGGCGAACTTGGCTCAGTTGTTGAGTTCGCAGCGTTTGAATATCTGTTTGTTGTTCGATAGCTTTGTCAAGCGCTTGCGGATCTGTTTTAGCCTTCTTCAGTAACTCTTTGATATTTGCAGGAATTTGAGAACTTTCCAGTGCTTGCTTATATTTTTGATCGTCTTTTAGGATTTCACTAAACTGAGCTTTAGTTTGGGTTCGCAGTTGATCTAGTTGAGCTTTTCCCTGATCGGTATTCAGTTGTGCTTGCAATTGCGTAAACCGATTGTTCAGTTGAGCTTCGGCCTGATCGGCTTCTTGGCTGATTCGATTGAGTGTTTGAGTCTTAGCTTGATTGACGTTATTGAGGTGCAGGGGAAAAATCAGCAAGAACATCAACCCTAAAAGGCTTGAAAGAATAACGGCCGGAAATCTTAAATCGATCCCTTGGGGGCGATCGCTTCCTGCATCAGCGTTTTCAATCCAATAGGCAGCAAACAGCAGCCCCAGTCCGACCAGAGGAACAATCCCTCGATCGACCAGCGCTGTTGCTAAGTTGATTTGCCATACCCGATCGGTCGGTTGAAAGGGTAACAATAGAATCAAAAAGTCCACAAAAAAGGATAACAGGCAGATTATTCCTACAACCTTAACTGTGAGGGCGGTACTCACGGAAGTAAAACGGTTAACCATAGTTTTTCAAACTGGCGATGAATACGAGTGATTTTCATATTTCAAGTTACTTAAATATTGTGCCCATGACCGTGACAGTTGTGTAGAAATACAAAGCAGATTCAATATTGATAAAGGTTATTTGCCTCTTGGTTTTCAACTAGCACACAGTAACATTTGTTATGTACAGTGTCTTCAGGAAAATCCTAGTATTTTAAGTTACAAGTATAATCTATGACTTATAAAAAGACTCGTTAAGTACCTGATTTCACTTGTTTACAGTTCTCTTGTTTACAGTTCTTAATCAGTCCCAACATAGAGATTTTGTTAGGGGCGCACAGATGTATGCTCCTAGTAGGTTTTGCATCCATATAAAAATTGCTATATCTCTTTTATCTCCCGCACGAAGGCTTGTTCCCAAATCGGCAGATCCTCTGGTCGGTCAATATCAGCTAAAGGCGACAAGTTTACGTATGATACATGAAGTTTCTGAGCAATGTCCACGGTTTTATCGAATACTTGAGCAGTTCCCCACTCAATGTTAATGAATAACTCCGGGATAGGTTGGCGCAAACCAATTAAGTAATATCCACCATCGATCGCAGGCCCAAGTACAAGGTCAAAAGTGTGTAATTTTTTAAAGGCTGTCGCTAAAATCTGGGCATTCACTCCAGGACAATCTGTACCGATGATAATTACTTTTTCTGCACCAGATTCAAAAGCATCGAAAAGCGATCGCGCCATCCGCGAACCTAGATCCCCTTCACCTTGAGACTGATAAACCAAATCCAACCCCAGCCAGTCTTGCATCAGTTGCAAATCGCCACCTGTAAATCGCACTTCCACAGATATGGCAATGGCTTTTTGCAATTCTCGAACCTGAAATATTGTATGTTCAGTCATCTCACGTTGAAGATTGGCAGCACCAATATTTCCTAAAGCAGGTATCAATCGGGTTTTTGTCTTACCTGGTTCTGGATAGCGACTAAAAATAATCAGGTGCTGTTTTGAGCTTGCTGGTAAGTTCAGCACAAAATACCTTGCTTGAATTAACTAAAAATATCTTAATAGCAATACTTGTCGCTTTCGTTGGCTCTAGCATTTTCTTTGCCCGTTCGCATAGCCCCCAAAAGCGTAGAAACATACACACAACGTCTAGCTTTCCCAGCATTCAAGCTGTAAAAGGTTATCTGCCCTAATCCAGCGATTGTACACTGATTTCCAATTTCAGAGATAGGACAACCCTGGTAATTAAATAAAACTCGCCATATTTGCTGTGAAGGATGTTTTCGTAAAGTTGTTTCCTTTTTTCCTTTATTGTTTTCTTGTTCATCAATGCGAGTGTTTGACTCAAGGTTGTGCCATAAGCTGTCATTGTTTTTAACAACATTAGGAATGAATTGTTCTGCTTCTGCTTGATGAACTGACCATTGAATTATATCGTTTTGTACGCGAAAGCTAGCTTGCCAAGTCAATTTTTCCTTAGTGGCTTGGCTTTGGGCTTGGCGCATAGCAAAGTAAACTTGGTTTTGTGCAGTGTTGAGGCGGCGAGTCTCCACAAAAGCTAGCCAGTTAGGTATTCCTAGCGCGGCTAATATACTAATTAATAAAATAACTACTAAAGTTTCTAGTAGAGTAAAACCACCACTGGAGTACTTATTAAAAACATTTTTTGTATTAACTATAAACGATAAATAGACCTGCGTATTCATTTTTTATTTTGGTCTTTTTTCAGCTATTTAACTGTTGAGCAATATTTTATTTTCTTGGCTTTTTACTTCGCATTGCTTAGTAACACTGTAGAGTAAGGCTGGTACTATAATAATTATGACGATTTTCAATAACAGTTTGGAGGTGAAATTTATATTTTTAAATCTTGAAGGATCGTTAATAAAATAATTCCATAAAAATCTAGTAGATGCTAAAGCTTTTTGTCGATTCCAGGGCTTCTGCAAGGCTTTACAGACAAGGTATTTGTATAAATTTGCTAGGCTTATATTCCAACTATTCTTAATAGTAGAAGGTTTTTCTTGATAGGCTCTTTTAAGCACTTTCAAGCAGGATTTTTCCTGTCTGACAAGATTGGAAGAAACTGAATTACTACTGATACGATACAATATTTGTACAGATGGCACACAGATAAAATTAAACTTAGAGGCTAATCGTAGCCACATATCCCAATCTTGAGCCGCACTTAGAGACTCGTCAAAGCCACCTAATCTAATTAAAGCTTCCCTACAAATCAAGGGATTGGAACCATTCTCTAAAAAATTATTTAATAACAAATTGTCATAAACATTTCCCTCAACATTAACACGCTTGCCTGAAAGTAGAAATTCACCGTTTGTATCAATATAATCAGTC
Source organism: Nostoc sp. DedVER02 (assembly GCF_034530675.2). NCBI lineage: Bacteria > Bacillati > Cyanobacteriota > Cyanophyceae > Nostocales > Nostocaceae > Nostoc > Nostoc sp. DedVER02. The sequence goes on along the minus strand of NZ_JAVRCP020000014.1, from coordinate 98,108 downwards.
CAACTATAAGCTACTTTTGCCGTAACGTTTTCTTGCAGAGCCTTTAATTGAGATTGAAGTTTATCACGAGTCCACAAATCGTCTGCATCTAAGAAACTAACAAATTCTCCAACTGCACGGTGTAGACCTCGGTTACGGCTAACGTTTCCGCCAGCATTGGGAAAAGAAAATACTTTTATTCGGGAGTCTAGGATTTGTGTAATAACTTTTAAAGTTGAGTCTTGGGAACCATCATTAATTATAATTAATTCTAAATTACTAAAAGTTTGATTTAGAACAGATTGAATTGTATAGCCAATAGTTTTTTCGCTATTATAAGCAGGTATAATTACAGATATTTTTGGCGAATTGGAGCTAGATTCAATCATTATTAACAGACTAACTAATTTAGTTTTTTAATCCTCTGCCTAAATTACATTTTAAGTAGTAAATAGGACTCATCATACTAGCTAAGTAAAATTCTATCTCAAAAAGAGCAATTAAATTAGTTTTCAATTCCCCCCTATACTGAATAAAGTGTTGTAATACTCGACGTAAATTCCCTAATATAGTTTTCACAAAAACTATTGGTTTTTCCCAATTTTTAGTATTTATCAAGCGTAGCTGGAAAATACACAAGCCACAGCCACGCGCCAGAGTTAGTAGGTAATCTCTTTCTAATCGCCAATATGGTATTTGATGATAAGTATGCATGGTAGGGTTATACCAAATTTGCCAGCCTGCATAATGTATATAAAGCAGTGGTTCATAGTCATCACCCTGCACCAAAATCCCAGGCAATTTCCCACTTAAATTAGGTCGTTGTGGTACATTTTCACACCATACTTGTTTCCTAACAACAAGCGCTGCCCCAGGAGGAAGTCTTAAGTTTTCTGCATCAAATAAATGTGGATTTGATCCATGTTCTCTAATAGCTAAAAAAGCTTGAATTTTTTCAAAATTTTCTGGCGGCTTTACTTCAAAATCTCCATGAATCTGTCCCCCCCAGGCCCCTGCTTGAGGATGCTCTAATCCAAAAGTATATGCTTGTGCTAACCAATCAGCAGCAGGTAAGTTATCATCATCTAAAAACGCTATTAGCTCACCTCTTGCTTCACGCACTGCTCGGAGTCGAGCAAAAGCGGCTCCTTGTTCAGGTTCTAAAAAATATCTTAAACGGCAATTTCCATCATATATTTTTTGGTAGTTCTGAATGATTTCAGGTGTGTTATCAGAACTGTTGTTATCTACAACAATAATTTCCCAGCGAAGTTGTTCTACTCCTGTTTGGCTTAAGAGTTTATCTAAGATTTTCGGTAAGCGAGTTGCTCCATTATATGCAGGAATAGCTACGCTTACATCTAAATTTTCCACTACTAATTCAGGCATAATACTTAATGGGTTATAAATTATTTTTTTAAGTATCCATTTTTCCAAAGATAAAAAGGGCTAATGAAACTACTTAAAAAAAGTTCCATTTCGCAAGCAACTACCAAATCCTGTTTTAGCTTAGTTCGATATTTAAGTAAGTGTAAAATAATTTTACGCAGGTCATTTATCATATAAAACAAAAGTGCTAGCGGTCTATAAAGCTGTTTTATATTTACCATTCTAGTTACATAACGGCTAAATCCAATGCCTCGAAAAAACGGAATTAAATAATCTTTTTGTAAACGGAATTTAGGAATTTTGTGAGAAATTTCCATTTCTGGGTTATACCAAATCTCCCATCCTGATTTTTGGATGTAAGACAACATTTCTAAGTCTTCACTGGTAAGCATATTGCCTTTAATTCTGCCAGTCAAAATAGACTTGTCTGGTACACTTTCTAACCATACTTGTTTACGCACAACAAGTCCCGCACAGGGAGGTAGTAGTTTTTTAGATGCTTCATATAATAAAGGTAAATTACCTCGCTCTGTAATTGCTAAGAATGGGGCAATTCGCTGAAAGTTTTCTGGTGGTTCTACTTCCCAGTCAGGATGAATTTGACTGCCATAAGCTCCCGCCTTGGGATACTTTTCACCAAAAGTATAAGCTGCGGCTACCCAGTTTGATACCGGGTAGTTGTCATCATCTAGAAAACCTATTAATTTACCTTTAGCTTCTGTAACTGCCTTTTTTCGGGCATAAGCTGCACCTTGTTTTGCTTCAAAGCAGTATTTTAAAGGGTAAGGACACTGCCAACTTTCTTGATAGGTTTGAACAACTTTAGCTGTGTTGTCAGTGCTGTTATTGTCTATAACTATAATTTCCCAAGATAAATTTTCTGTGTGAAGTTGATTTTGTAGTCGCTCTAGTAGTTCAGGTAAACGACTTTCACCGTTGTAAGTTGGGATAGCTACAGTAAAATCAAGGGTTTCAGTCATTTGACAAAAGGTATATTTTGATTAGGACACTTTTTATATGTTCAGCCAATGGCTAATTTATCTGCGACTCTTAAATAAATCGATCAAAAATAAAAATTGCACATGATGTCTCAATTTTGCTATCAACGTGCAGTTTTATGTATAGTATTATTGCCTGTTGTTGAACAAATATTGCTACATAAAGTACTTAATTACAATTATTGTCTTTTGCTGTAAGCATTGAGCCTAAAATAGTTTTCACAATGACGCATCGCTTTACGCTACTAGCCGATGTAGGATTTGAAGGGTTTGGTATAGCTACCACTATTTTTAATCCAGGTGGCTCTGTACCTGCTGACACTGTTCCAAAGTTGTTTGGCAGAGTCAAAGCTCCCATATAGTCAAAGGTAATTTTTGCTGATGCACTTAAAGGATAAGATACAGGAGAATTATTAGTAGTATTGGCAATGTTTTCGCCACTAAGATTTCCGCCCAGTAAAAATTTATCAGAATTGGTTCCTACATCTGCCCCTAAAAGTTTCCATGTGTTGATCCCAATATCGGTACGATAAACAGCAACTTCTACATTTTGGGTTGTGCTATTTTTTTGGAAACTGACACTGTAACTAAGTTTTTTGTTTTTAGCTTGGCGCTGTGCTTCTTGCAGTGCAGCTAAAACGGCATCGTTAGCCTTATTCAGCTTCTGTCGATTTGTAAAGGCAACCCAATTAGGAGCTGCGATCGCTGATAAAATTCCGATCATTAGCACCACTACAACCACTTCTATTAAGCTAAAGCCACAATCTGGTTGTGTGTATCCAGAAGCATAGCGCAGCCTGTGAATTAGACATTGCTGTTTACTGGTTTCATTTCTACTGTTTGGGTTAAATAACTTCAAACTTAACTTTTCCATAATGGCTACCATTAAGTAATCCTTTGAACTTCAGCATTTACTTGGTATACAAGTATCCGCGTCCTTGTACTCGTATGCTTGCAGTCGGAAAATAATTTTTTTTGCTATCACTATCATTTTTGATTTTATTTGAATCGGTTTCGATGCGAGCAAGTGCATTGCCTCGTATAAAGACTTGTGCTGTTGTGTTAACTAGATCGACACAGGCATAAAAACTAGTCATTTTATACGTATCAAGAGTACTAAAAGTTGCTGTACTTGGTGGTACTTTTGACCATGTGACAAGAGGTGTAGTAGAATTAGCGGGGCACGTTGTTGCTATTTTGGATGCCATATCTGTTGATACATCTTCAGGTTTGGTTTGATCGATAAAGTCAACAAGGACTGTGGCATCGGCAGTGTAATCTGCTGTAGCTTTTCTCCAAGTATTCATTTTTTGTGTTATTGTCCCTATTCCATCAAGCTTAAATAAAGCAAAACCTGGACTGGGACACTGACCGGTTACATACTTACCACAAGTTTGTGTACTGCTGGGGTCTGCTACACCATCTCTAATTTGCCATCGAGCGATACGAGCGGCTTTAGACCAAGTTGTACTAGTGTCTTTAATTAAATAGTAGGCAACTAATGAGTAAACAAAAGTATCATCTTTTTGAGTACCTGTAATTGTAATTGCTTGATTAACTAATTCTCGTTTCCAAAAAACAAGAACAGGAACTCTATCTGTTGCAGTTGGGCTAGGTAGTTGATTCCCAGTTGTACTTGCATTTGGGCAAGTAGTAGTATCAGCAGTACCAGTTAGGCAACCAATTCCAGTCGCATCATAAATATAGATGGCCTGCTGCAAATCACGCGCAATGTAATCTAGTGCTGCTTGAGTTTCTTGCTCAGAATTTGCCTTAGCTTGTTCTTTTCGGTCGGTGTCCAAAATATTGATCATGAAGCCTAGCAATGGCGTGATGATCAAGAAGGACAGGATCAAGCCTACCAACAATTCAATTAAGGTAAAACCATCAACTTGCTGAATGCTCTTGGAGCGCTTTAGCTGTTTACTGAGCAGAAATTTTAGTGTCCTCATCATAGTGCGGTATTCTCTTTGCTAATAGATGCACAGCGATCAGTTTTTATTGGCAAGTTTGATTTGTTGCGGTACCCAGTCGTTGACATAAAGCCTGAAATGTAGTGGTACTGTTGCCAATATCGGTTGTCATTTCAATTAATGGTGCTTGCCGATCGCCCAATCCACCAGTGAAACTTTTTTGTGTATTCTTAGTGGTATCTGTGCTGGCTTTTAACGTTTTGCTAAAGTCAACATCTCCCCGATAGATCCGAATTCCCATACGGTAGCCATCGTTTACCCCAGTAGTTTGGACAATCCGACCAGCTTGAATATAAAATGAATTACCAGTATTGCTACTACAGTCTGGATTAACAATGCTACCGTTATTAAAGCAATATAAAGTAGCTTTAGTTGATGATGTAGGAGCAGGCATATTTGTACTGGTAATTAAATAGTCTTGTGGTCTGCCTGTTATAGCAGCTACAGCAGCTACAGCTGGTGTACTTCCTGTAGCTGGTATAGCTGGTGTACCTGCTATATCTGAAATACGTCTGGGTGCAGCTGATGTAGGAGCAGCAAGTGTAAGGGCGGCTGTACTTGGGGCTGTAATAGCTCCAGTTCTAATGCCATCAATGAATGTTTTTGCCACTTGGGTTGCCAGTTCCACTCGTCGAGATTGAACGCGTGTAGCTGTTGAGATAACTATTACAGGTGCGATCGCTGTTAGTAAAATAGCAACTATCACTATTGCTACTAGCGACTCAATAATCGTAAAACCAGACTCCCCGGAAGAGGGGATTTGTTGTTTGCGCTTAATCATTGCTAATCACCAACTTCTGAAATTTTCTTAGGGGCAAGTACCACTTTGATCTGCATCAATTGCAGCAGTAGTAAAACTAGTAGGATCGCTAGCATCAGGTTTTTTAGCACACAACAAAGTTTTCACCCAGGTGTCATCTCTACCAACTTCCCGGAAGAACTCATCTGGTAAATCATTTGGTATTGTTACCAATTTTTGGGCAAATAAATCAGGCGATTGAGATAGAAGTGCTACATCGTAACCCCATTGCCGTGTAGGAGCCAGATAAAAGGGAATAGTACCAGTGTTGTTGGCAATTTTATATTGTTCGGATAATACTGCCATTAATGGTGCATCTGCATAAGCACTCCTTTTAATCTGCATGAAAGCACCGCTAATCCTAGCTTTAGTAGCATTACTAGAACTTGACTGTGGGTTCCAGTTTTCTAAGAAGCGCACAAAATTATGTAGACCACCATTATCTTCTGTAGGACGAGCCGGGGTATCTCCAGTTGCAGCAATTAAATTGAACGTAGTTTCTGTAGCTATTTGCAACCAAAAATTGTGTCTTCCTACGTTAATACTGGCGGTATCTGTGCTGCCACTAGTCATACCAAAAGGCAAATCAATTTGCAAAACTGGTTTTTGAACTAGCGTTCCTTGTCCAGACTGACTGCTTAATAATGGTGGATTATCAGGGTTAAATGATTCTGCTCCAGTTGCAGCATCTTGTGTTTTAAACCAGGGAATCGGAAAGGGATTAGAACTACTACCGCTATTGTCTTCTGGATAACCTGGTTTATAAGTACTCCAAGTGTCGTAAGGAAACAACCGTAACTTGGCAGTACCACTCTCTTTGATAAACCCATAAACAACAGGTTTGCCGTTGACCAACACTAAAGTACCATCAGCATTACGTTGAAAAGCAATCCTTGCTGGTAGATTTGTAGTTCCAGTACACTCAGGTGGTGACGCAACTGTACCCGTTTTGATTGAATTTAATGGTTGACCGAGAATGCCATTAGAATTCCCAGCAGTCTTGCTTGAAGTTAATCCACCACAATTACCTCCAGTTGCTATTGCCCAGTTTGTATTGTCACTACAATTAGCAGGATCGGCTGCTATGCAAACTTCTGTTGCAAACTCCCTAGTTCTTGTTACTAGCTGAACAGGTGTGACAAAGTTGTTGAGGTAAGAACTACCCTGATAAGTTTTTGCTTTTGTGATATCTGACTGATCTGAAGGATCAAAGTCAGAGCCTACAAAATCTTTGGGTAAGTAATACTTGGCACTTGTAGTAGCTGTAACGCCAGGATCGCCAATATCATAAAACCATTTTTTAGTAGCATTAAACTGCGAATACCAATCGGTTACATAAGAATTGAATCCTGTTGCGCGGTTCCCCAAGTTATCATTAGAGTCATAGTTTCCTTCATTGCGGAAACCCTCTCTAAAGTTATTAGAAAGTAAGCTAATAGAATCTGCCAACAGAGCAGCAGGTCGCCATTCGTCGCCTGTTGCACAGTTCGGTAGCCTTGGATCACCTGAACGGCACGCAAAATTTACATTGCGTTCTGTTGTGGAACGACTGTAGAAGTCACCCCAATCATCATCTAATAGGTTTGTGAACTCTTCTTGTTTGCCAGTAGAGTTTTTATGAAGATTAAAGTCGCCTCTAACGTACATTGGCAAATTGCTAGCTAAAATTAAGCCTTTTTCTGCATCTCTATAGGTCTGTGTGCGCCAGAGTTTAGAGCCGTTGATTAGCATAATGCCATTAGGACGGCGAGTTGGGTCAACCTTATAGTCCACAACACTTTCTGCTTTCTGATTTTCTTGTTTTTGTACATCTGTGCCAGTTGTCGGTTTCGGCGCACTTAAATCTGGCAGGGCATCATCACGAGTTGCGTAAACAATACCGCTATTGGGTATTAGGTATTCTTGCGGTGCTGAAGCTGTTCCTGTACCAATCTGTTGTTGTCGTAGCCGATCAATATCTAACACAGTGACGCGAACTTCTAAAGGTTGTCTGTCTTTTGTAGGAAGATCGTAATTTGTCCCTGGGCTTGCACCATTATCAGCATTGGTGAAAGTTTCTAAAATACCTGTGGTTGCTGAATTATCTGTTTGAATTGCCTTAATCTGCCTTGCATCTAGCAAGGTAGCTTCCATAATTGCACCATCAGGAATAAGAGTAGTACTACGTGTAATAGTACCGTCTAGAATTTGTAAGGCACAAATTGCAGCATCAATAGTTGACTGCTCAGAAAGAGTACGATTTGCTGCTGTTTTTGCTAAAGCTGTTTTGAGTAGTAGATCGTCTATTGAACGTCCATTTTCATATATTAAGTCTGCTTGATAATTCAGTACATTCTGATAATCAGAAACAGATTTAGTTGGTGGGCCATAGACGATACCGTTGTTGGAATTTCCTGTAATAGTACCAGACCTGTCACTGCTAGGAAATTGAGAGGGGGGAGATACATCAGCTAGACCCGTTTTGTTCCTAGATTTATCTTTGTCAGTAGGATCGTAGTAGCTACTAACGCAAGCTATTGGTGTGGGATTACTCGCACTGTAGCTAGCACCCTTGTAGTGATAAACTGCCGTAGCCCGCATCCGTAAATAAGGCTTGTATATTTTATCTAAGTCTGTTGCTATCTGGGGCACAGGGAAACTTGAACTATCAGGTTGACTTGTGATACTTGCTAGTGTTGCATTGCTAGAAGCGACTGGCATCATATCAGACCAAATCTTGACAGTGGCAGCTTTAGCAATGAGAAAGTTCAAGTCAATTACCATAGTAATTGCAATGTTAAGAGCATTCTTAACTACATTGCCAGAAGCATCTATAACGCTAATAATTGAAGGAAGTCCCGTAGTAGTGTAACCACGAGGCAGATAAATGCCAGCACCTGTGACAACTCGCAAGCCACCTACAGGATCTTGAGCGCTAGTGGGTACTTGAGCAGCTGCTTGTTCCCAGTCTTGATTGCGATCTATAGAACCCAAATTAGCTAGAGTCTCTACACCAGTACTGCGGGTGCGAGTTCCATCTCCTGAATCCCAGATAATATTTTGGATATTTTGGGTGTCTTGGGGATTTGGGCCAACAAACTTGCTGTTAGTGGTATCCCACCAAATTTCAGGTAGATTGTTACCAACTAAAGCCCTATCACCTAAATATTGCTCTTTTCCTTGCAACTCTTTGGCTAGTTTAGTAGGTTCAGTTGCACCAGGTATAAGCTTAGTACTACCATTTGCATTTAGTGTCAATTTCGCATAATTGGTAGCAGTTTTACCATCTGTGGGGTCTGTGGGATAGATCCAAGCATCTATTGCACGTAGCTCATCACCACTGCCTTGTAATGGAGTAGTTGTAGCATAAGTACCTAAAGCATCACCACCAAAAGCCACTTCAGAATAAGGTATGCGGCGAGTGCGCTTTTTAAAGTAAGTCTCTAACTGTTGCCTGCGAATTCGTGCATCTTCGTCGGTAGTATAACTTGCTAAACCTTGCTGAGTCTTTTCAGCAGTAATTCCGTCTTTTACTTCTTGTGGATCAGTTGTTGCAAGGTTGCTCATTTGAGCATTAACTAAGCGATTAATACGCTGCACATAAGCTAGACTGTTATAGGCTATATCTTTTGGTACTGCGGTTACTGATTTTGCAAATGAGACTTCAGTCGGATCTGTGGTGTTGCCTTGGTATAAATGTACTTTAGTGGCACTGCTGGCATCATCTGTAGCAACGAATCTACCAGCCCCTAAATTTCCACCAGCCACAATTTTGGCATTGTCAGCTTCGTAAAAACAGGATGCTTTACTACTAACTTGATATACTGTGACACTTCCTCCTCCAGTCAGGAGGTTACTGTTAGTAAAAATGCGTCCATTCAATCTTAATGTGGGGCCTGGAGTAATTTCTATATCATCTTCATAAACAACAGCGTTATTTACTAGTGGTAGTTGAATACGTTCTTGCTGATACTCAATAGCAGAAAATCCTTTATTGCCTTTTTTCTGCTCATAACTTCCTGTTTGTTGACTGGTAATCGGAACAGTTGCTGTGTAAACAAAAAAGGCTTTTTTCAATTTATTGCCCAATTTAAACCAGCCAGTATTACCTACCAAAGTGGCACTCGTACCTAAAGTATCTCCACAATCTCCATTTATGGTACCAGCAGTCATAGGTAGAGTTCTTGCCTCTAGTGAATTTCTGGCACGGGTGTATGCACCATTAGTAATAGGAGGATTTTTAAAGTAAATGCCATAAAGGGTGTAGCTATCAAATTTGCCGTTATTGTCGGTATCAACGGGGTACATCCATGCTGTTTTGAGTTCGTTTGAACCTTGAGTTAGCTTCAGTTGAGTTTCATCACCGAATGTATATTCTTTTACATTGCTTGTTAAAGTAGAGTACAAAGCATCATCTGTAGGTGTAGCTCGTGGTAGTCGTCCGTCTTGAAATAGCTTATTTAATTTAGCTCTAGCACGATCGATACCTGGGGTAGCAGCGTTAAGTACAGCCTCATTTACTCGAACATTATTAGCATTTTTTGAACGTTCAAAAGAGCGAAACAAAATTGCAGTTGTTAACAACACAACGACTAAAGTTACCATTGCCACTGTTGGTAAAATAAAGCCAGCATTCGCCGAGTTGTGTCTTCTTCGATTGCCAAAAAAAGTTCGTAGTAGCCAAATAATTTGCTTGTTAATTGCAGATAAAAACTTTTTGCCAATTTGCCTGAAGGTTTTTTGAATTGACTTGCCTAGCTGACGTTTTTGAGACATAGCTGCTTACCTGTAAAATGGTTTTTAGACATTTTCTAATATGCCTATAAAGTATTTATTTTTATAAGCATAAGCTGAGGCTATATTTATTTAATTACTGCATTGTGTTTGACTAAGTTTTAAATAAAGTAGCTACAACAGAATACAATTTAGTAAAGTTATATCATTTATGAGTTGTTCATCTTATCCGGTAAATACTGATTTTTTTAGAATTATTTAATTTAAGTCAAGCGAGCATTAAGAACATAACTTCACGGTGAATTTGCGGAAATATATTTTATCTAAAGGCAAATTTATGAAGATGTTATTAAGGGAGCAAGCTTATAATACCCAACTGTTAAATAAAAGATATCAGTTGGGTACAAAATAATCAGATATAGTGGTTTTCACTTTGATCAATGCTGTCAAAACCTATCGCCATGTTTGCTAATGCAAATACTCGCTTTTCCTTAATCTACGGTGTATACACAAGTCTTTGGTGACGCAATTTAAGATTTATCGCATAGCCTCTGAGATACCTCACCCTGGTTTTGCGATGCAAAACCTGTCCCTCTCCTTACTAAGGAGAGGGATTGAAGATAGTATAGGGTGAGGTTTTAAGGATTTTTGGGAATTGGATAACTTGTGTGTATATGGTAGCTTGATTAAGGAGAGGGGCCGGGGATCGGGTTCAACTACTATGCTTTTAAATTTCGTATATTTTGAGCAATACTTTCAAGTACGCCAGGCAAATTAGCATATACATGATTATTCGTAAATCTAAGAAACTTAATTCCTGCTGATTCAATAAATTCTTGTCTTGCTTTATCCTATTCAGCAGAACCTTCTTGGAAATGGCTTTCGCCATCAATTTCTCTAGCTATCTTGAATTCAGAAATATAAAAATCTATAACAAACTTATCTACACTCTATTGTCTGTGAAATTGGCAGTTTTCAAGCTGCCTATCTCTTATTTTATCCCAAATAAGCTTCTCGGCTTTTGTTATATTTTGGCGTAATTGTCGCCTTTTTTCTATCTCACTATTTTTGTTATAAAGTTTAGTCATTTCTATTTCTAATTCCATTCCCCTCTCCTTTATAAGGAGAGGGTTAGGGTGAGGTCAAGTGATAACTGTAAATGTTTATTCAACCTTGCATTGCCCACAATATAATAACCGCTCTTTGGATACCATTTTTCTGATTAGGGCTACGGTATACACACAAGTCTTTTGTGAGGCCATTTACGGTTAAGTCTCATAGTCCCTGAGATACCTCATCCTGGTTTTGCGATGCAAAACCTGTCCCTCTCCTTACTAAGGAGAGGGGTTAGAGATAAGACAGGGTGAGGTTTTGAGGACTTTTGGGAATTGGATAACTTGTGTGTACATCGTAGCTGATTAAGGAGAGGAGAAATAAACTAAGCGCTAAAGTATTTGGCTACTGGGTGGTAAGTAATAATTGCAGTGGTAGATTGTTCTGGATAAAGTTGTTCACTTTCATCCATATATAAGTTAATCCTGTCAGTCTGCAATAACTCCAGTTGCTTGTATTGGTCTTGAATATTTGGACAAGCTGGATACCCAAAGCTATACCGTGAGCCACGATAGCGTTGTGCTAATATATCCCGAATATTGTCGGGTTCCTCAGCAGTAAAACCTAACTCTCGGCGGATTCTGGCGTGTGTCCACTCAGCTACAGCTTCCGCTACTTGCACTGCCATACCGTGGAAATACAGATAATCGGTGTATTGATTGGCAGCAAACAGCTTTTGGGCAAACTCTGTGGCAATTTCCCCTACAGTCACCGCTTGCATGGGGAATACATCAATAATTCCCGATTCCTTTGGTGCAAAGAAATCTGCTATGCATAGCCGCCTTAAAGACTTCTGTCTGGGAAACTCGAAAGTTGCAATCTGTTGTGATTGGTTCTCTGAGTCATATATATGTAGAGAATTCCCCTCGGCTTGACAAGGGAAATACCCGTAAATCACTTGGGGATGCAACAGATTCTCTTCAATAATTCGCTGTTTCCAAGTTTCTAAAATTGGGTAGACTTTCTCCGCTAAGAAAGCCTGATATTCTTCCTTAGATTGTTCCTTTGGTTTGCGGAATTGCCACTGTCCGGCAACTAAAGCTTGTAAATCCAAGTGCCAAAATATTTCCTCTATGGGAATATCACTAGGCTGCAATAACTTCGTTCCCCAGAAAGGCGGTGTCGGGCGTTCAATATCTATCGCTACTGCTTCGGAACGCCGCGTATCCACTTCTTTTGGTTCAGCAGATGTTTCTTCAGCAGTTGTAACTTTTGGTTCTTTGTGACCATTCGTTGAAACTTCAACAGTTTCGACTTGATTCAAAAATCCTTGCAAATCTTCCCAGTTTCCAGCAGCTTTTGCTGGCATTAATTTATCCATGAAGTGCAAGTCAGAAAAGGCATCTTTGCCATAAACGACTTTACCTTTGTAGGTATTTTGGCAATCTTCATACACAAATTTGGGAGTCAGCGCTGCACCACCTAAAATTACGGGGACACTAATTCCCTTTTCGTTGAATACCTCCAAGTTTTCTTTCATGAAGGCGGTGGATTTTACCAGCAAACCACTCATGGCAATACAATCAGGTTTGTGCTGTTCGTAAGCGTTGATGATGTTTTCTACTGGTTGTTTAATTCCCAGGTTAATCACCTTGTAGCCGTTGTTGGACAAAATGATATCCACCAAGTTTTTACCAATGTCGTGGACATCGCCTTTGACTGTGGCAATGATAAAGGTTCCTTTGGCGTTGTTGCCTGATTCTGATTTTTCCATAAACGGTTCTAGAAACGCTACCGCCGCTTTCATGGTTTCCGCAGATTGCAAAACGAAAGGTAATTGCATTTGTCCAGAACCGAATAATTCCCCAACAACTTTCATGCCATCTAGCAGGAAGGTGTTGATAATTTCTAAGGGGGGATATTCTTCTAAGGCTTTTTTCAGATGTTCTTCTAAGCCAATGCGTTCGCCGTCGATGATGTGGCGTTTGAGACGTTCTGGGATAGGAAGACTTTCATCTAAGGAGCGATCGCGCTTAGTTGTCACCCCGGCAAAGGCTGTGGTAAGCTCTCCCAAGGGATCGTAAACGCAAACATCACCCTCAAATTTCCGCTGATCATAAATCAACTGGCGACAGATTTCTTGATGACGGGTGTCAATCTTCGATAACGGTAAAATTTTGTTAGCACTGACAATGGCTGCATCCATTCCCGCCGTTGTCGCTTCGTGCAAAAACACCGAGTTCAGCACCATCCGCGCTGCTGGAGTTAAACCAAAGGAAATATTGGAAACACCCAAAATTACATGACATCCAGGCAATTCTTCACGAATCCGCCGAATCGCTTCAATAGTCGCTTTACCGTTTTCTCGGTCTTCTTCAATCCCAGTGGAAATAGGTAACGCTAGGGTATCAAAGAATATTTCTGTGGATGGTATACCGTATTCTACAGCTTGGCGGTATGCGCGTTGGGCGATCGCAAACTTTTTGTCTGCTGTCCGCGCCATCCCATCTTCATCGATAGTACCAATGACTACACCTGCACCGTATTTTTTCGCTAAATCCAGCACCTTCAAAAAGCGCGGTTCTCCATCTTCGTAGTTGGTGGAATTCAGCAAACACTTACCACCGGCAACCTTTAAACCCGCCTCCATCTTTTCCCATTCGGTGGAGTCAAGCATTAACGGCAATGTCACATTATTAACAATGCGCGAAACTAATTCGTGCATATCCCGCACGCCGTCACGTCCCACATAATCGACGTTGACATCAAGGATGTGTGCGCCTTCTTTGACTTGCGCCCTCGCCATTGAAACGAGTCCATCCCAATCTTCGGCATTTAGCAAATCGCGGCACTTTTTGGAACCACTGGCGTTGAGACGTTCGCCAACAATCAAGAAGGAATTATCTTGATCGTAAGGCTGAGTGGTGTAAATTGATGCTGCTGCGGGTTCTAAGCTAGGTTGTCTAACTTTTGGCTTCAGACCTTTAGCGACTTCTGCCAATTGTTGAATGTGTTCTGGACGCGTCCCACAGCAACCCCCGATCACTTGGACACCCAAATCTTCAACAAAATGCATCAGCGACATCCGTAATTCCAACGGTGTCAGTCGGTAGTGCGCTTGACCGCCGACGTTCTCAGGTAAACCCGCGTTAGGAATACAGGAAACGATGAAAGGTGAATGTTCTGACAGATACTTGATATGTGGTTTCATCAAGTCTGGGCCTGTGGCACAGTTTAAACCGAGAATATCTATTGGGTAAGGTTCCAAAATTGTCAGCACAGCGCTGATTTCGGAACCAACCAACATTGTGCCCATGCTTTCCATTGTCACAGACACCATCAACGGTCTGCGATCGCCTTTTTTGGCAAACACTTCTTCAATGGCATTCAGCGCCGCTTTAATTTGCAGCACATCTTGGCAGGTTTCCACCAAAAATAAATCGACACCACCATCCCACAGCGCCTCTGCTTGTTCGGCAAAAGTCGCTTTCATGGTGTCAAAGTCAATATGTCCCAAGGTGGGGAGTTTGGTTGTGGGGCCGATGGAACCTGCCACAAACCGGGGTTTTTCTGGCGTGGAAAATTCCGCAGCCACACGCTTCGCTAATTCTGCGGCTGTCTTGCTGAGGTAATAAGCTTGGTCTGCTAAGTCATATTCTGCCAGCACCAGGGACGTACTACCAAAGGTATCGGTTTCAATCACATCTGCACCAGCAGCGAGAAAGTCACGGTGAACCTTAGCGACAGCTTCTGGTTTCGTGTGGACTAAGTATTCGTTACAACCTTCATACTGTGGGCCGCCGAAGTCTTCAGCAGTCAGGTTTTGAGTTTGTAAGTTTGTTCCCATCGCCCCGTCGAAGACGAGGACTGGGCTATCTGGACTACGCAAGCGTTCAAGGAAAGAATGAGTCATATTTTCCTAGAATAAATGAGGGTATCAAGTGAGTCTTGTGATACTCGACTTACTTTATTATTTTCCAAAATTTTGGGAGTTTCGGCAGTATGTAATGAAAAAATTTTGATGCCGTACTGAAATTACTTACGTGTCTATAATATCACTGTATAGTGAGCTAGTTCGTATAGAGGTTGTTTTATAGAAAGAAGGAAAATTTTGAGTTTGTCTGTGTTAATAGTCTGTCAAGTTTAAATTGATGGGTAAGAAAGTTCGTAGTAAGGACTTCAGTCCTTATTTTTTAAGCACTAAAGTGCTTACTACAAACTTTTAATTACTAGCTTGACTAATAGCATTCCAAGTATCTGTACCTCATAGCAGTAGGAAGTGCTGTATCATACAGTCAACTGGGATAATATCATCTGCTTTTTGATTGAAGGGATCGCATTCTTTAGTATCGGATGGGGCGATCGCATTTTCAACAGTACAACGCCTCACACAGAGGTGGGTTTTGCCCCGCAAGAGACGTGCTTATAAAGCCTTCAGATGACGACTTCGCACCCGTTCAGCGCTACCGGTAGGAATCGCAGCAATTAATTTTTGGGTGTATTCCTCTTTGGGTTCTTGGTAAATGCTTTCAGCTGTGCCTTCTTCCACAATTTGACCGCGATTCATGACTAAAATGCGATCGCTCATAAATTTCACTACACTTAAATCGTGAGAAATAAAGATATAAGTCAGCTGAAAATCTGACTGTAACTCTTTGAGAAGATTTAATACCTGCGCCTGTACTGAAACATCCAGCGCTGAAACTGATTCATCGCAGATGATAAACTTAGGATTTAACGCCAGAGAACGGGCTATGCAAATCCGTTGGCGTTGACCGCCAGAAAACTGATGAGGATAGCGGTTAATTGCATCTGCACTCAACCCCACCCGTTCTAAGAGTTCGGTTACTCGTTGTCGTCGTTGTTGTTTTGTCTTCCCAACGGAGTGAATTAACAACGGTTCCACCACCGCATCCCCAATCTTCATCCGTGGGTCGAGAGAACTAAAAGGATTTTGGAAGACTATTTGCATTTCCCGCCGCAGTTTTTGCAACGGTTCTCCTTTGAGGCTAGTAATATCTTGTTTCTCAAAGATAATCTGACCACTCATCGGCTCAATTAATCGCAGCAAAGTTCTGCCAAGGGTGGTTTTACCGCAACCAGATTCTCCTACCAAACCTACTGTTTCCCCTGGTTTGACATCAAAGGAAACGTCATTCACCGCCATGTTGTAGCGTTTTGTCCCACCAAACACCCCGCGCACTGGAAAACCAACTTTCAAATTACGGATTTGCAGCAGAGGTTCTTTTTCATTGAAATTTGCCAATCTTGTCGCAATCTCTTCGGTGGTGACATCTATGGGCTGTGCAGGTTCCTTCGCCTGAATTATTACTTGTCCCGTTGCTGTCTCCTCTGCACTCATGTAGTCAGAAACGGTGAGTAATTTTTGAGGACGGCGGTTAAGTGTGGGGCGACAAGCTATTAAACCTTTAGTATATGGATGCTGGGGTGTGCTGAAAATTTGCCCAGAAGTAGCAGATTCGACAACTTTGCCTTTATACATCACCGCTACTTGATCGGCAATTTCCGAAATTAGCCCCAAATCGTGGGTGATAAAAATCATTGCCATATCACGGCTTTGCTGCAATTCTCGCAACAAGTCCAAAATTGTCGCTTGCACCGTCACATCCAAGGCTGTGGTTGGTTCATCGGCAATTAAAATTAATGGATTACAAGAAATTGCCATTGCAATCATTACCCGTTGCAACTGTCCCCCAGAAAGTTCATGAGGGTAGCGTTCCAGCATGGCTTCTTTGTGTTCTTTAACCAACTGTGCCAACTTTGATGGTTCTGGTTTTGGTGAATTGGCGTTGGTTTGATGCCAAGTTTGGATATACTGCTGTTGTATTTCCTCATCGCTAGGTAGAAGCTTTACCTCTTGTAGACCTGCGATCGCAATTTGTCGTGATTGGGCTGCTGACACATTTTGATGCCGCATAATCGCTTCTGTTAGCTGAAACCCAATGTTATAAACCGGATTAAGCGAACTCATCGGTTCTTGAAAAATCATGGCGATGTCGCCACCCCGATGTAACTGCATTTGCTCAGGAGGCAATTTTACCAAATCGATTGCATTGCCATTCTCCTGTGGACGAAACCAGATTTCACCGCCAGAAACTATACCGGGAGTTTGCAACAAACCCATCACAGCTAGGGCTGTCACCGATTTACCACTCCCCGATTCTCCTACTATTCCTAGAGTTTCACCTCGATGCAGCCCAAAGGAAATACCATCCAAAGCTTTGACAATATTGCCATCACCGGGAAATTCAACTTGTAAATTGCGAACCTCTAGGACAGTTTCTCTCATAGGAGTTAGGTAAGAATCTTAACTTAAAATTATTTGGATTTTAACAATAGTTTTGATATATATGTGAGTAAATTTGATTTTTACACTTTTTGGCAGTTGTTCACATACTTCCACAATATATATCTGCAATATAGAACTGCCTGTGATTCCTGCAAATTGCGATCGGCTTATGGTATGCTCGCAACAATCTTGCATAGGTGTAGCCCGTCGTAGACATTTGACTATCACTAGTTTGTATCAATTTTTCTTTAAATTGGATCGTCCATTGGTGGATGGCGACCAATTTCTTTATCAGCTGCACGAATATTGATAACCCGTTCCCGATTTAAGTTTAAGACAGTGACAGTTGCTCGTCCAATAGGTGTCAAACCAACAATTAACAATCCATCCACAGACCAGATAAAATGATCGCTCCAAATGTGCTGTCGCGGATTAAACAGTAAAACTTCTTCTCCAGATTGAAGGTCAGTTGCTGTCAGCCGATTTGTTTTCCTGCGATTGCAGTGAAAGCAAGCCAACGCCAGGTTTTCCAAATTATCTGTTCCACCCAATGACAACGGCATAATATGATCTACGGTGAACTGCACATATTGCCATTGTTCAGTCAGATGCATGACAGTATTCACACAGGTACTTGGCACGTTGATGTACCTGCTTTTGTATAGATTCAGAAATCTTGCTACGAGAAGACACAAATTATTTTGTTATTTATTATGCTTGCTGATTTGGAGCAAGAGCCAAATTACGAATTGTGCGATTTACAAAGCTTATATAGTCATCAATTTCTTCGTAGCAATCAAGTTCTTTTTCTTCTTCTGCACTAAGTGGAGTTTTTTGCTGTTTCACCAATAATTCTTCAATGCGACTTTGAACAGTAGCAGATGCTCGAAAAACTGGAATACCTTCCTCCAAATCAATCCGAACCGCGCCCTCAATGGGTAGTGTTGTTGGGAGACTATTGAGTTTTGGTGGCGGAAAAATGGTCATAGCAGCACTGGGAAATTAATCGATAAGTAATTTTGATTGTAGCTTATATGGAAAGATAGAAAGTAGGTAAGCGATGTCTGACGACAACATAACAAAGGGTTAATGTAGACAAAAAAATAGCACACCCTAAAGGATGGCTATTTGTAGAAATTATCTAATTGTGATGTTAGTTAGCAAATTGAATACACGCTCAACTAACAACTTCAGATGAACTCAGTAATCCCGTCACCGTGATTATACAGCAAACAAGTTAGTCAAACTCAAGCTAGATAAACTTGAAGTTATGACTGATTCCTACCTCCGGGCATTGGCTTTCGATTTCGTAGAAATCAAGCAAGCCAAATGAGGCAGTTCTGGAATCAACGGAGCGCACGAAGGGAATATCATCTGGATCTGGTTCTTGCTCTTTCACTGCTGGATAAGTAGTTCGCTCATAATTTGTAGGTTGGGGTACGGGTTCGTAACTTGGCGCTTGGGAAGCAACACCAACAGGATTTGCAGCCGGAGTGGGTGCTGGACGTGGTGACTCGTAAGTGTTAACTTCTTTTTGTGGAGGGCGAGATGCTGATGGTTGTCGTGGAGTAGTTTCAGTAAATGATGGAGTTGCAGTTGCGGAAGGTAATGGATCGGTATTAAAACTACCTCCAACAGGTTGAATTTGTTGCACCGTCAATTCAGCGCGTTTTTCTTTAAAACCTTCTTGACGCTCAACAGTATTCATGCTTAAACGTCCTACCAGGATGACGCGATCGCCTTGGTGGTAATTTTGCTGGATTTCTGTCGCTAAATTTCCCCAGCCGACAACTTTTAGGGTAGCTGGCGGATCTTCTGGTTTTATGGAATTGGGAAACTGCACCAACATTTCCGTAACTCCCAAATTATCGGCTGTATAGCGGAGTTGCGGTTCGTTAATAATTTCCGCCATCAAAACGCAGCTGTTCATTAAAATTACTCCTGACTGCAAAAAGTATTGATTCAAAAAGAGGGGTTTTTCTATGTAGTGCCAATTAATATCTAGATATGTTTAATTGTTTGCATTTTTTAATAATGACTGAGTTTTTAGTCCTTTCTAGCATAAAAGCCAAGCGATCGCTTTGAACAACAAACATTAAGTATGCCGCCCGCCACCCTCGCTTGACTAAATTGAGCATTCAATTCTGCATTGAGTAGTATAATTGTACCATCAATTCCTAAAATAGAAAAAATTCTTGGCAAAAATTAAGTCTTGACGTGAACTGGAAAAACACCCAAGGCAATCAACCTGGCTGGAAGGTCGCGCAAGATAGGGAAACGCAAAAACGCAGGTGGTACAAAGTTGCTATTTGATATGAGAACCGGGGCAAATACCCGTTTTTGGATAAAAGTTTGAAACGCCTGAATGATGCGTGTGGGCAACTCGCGTTGACGTTGTACTTTTGCTAGATCGCTAAGTTGTACTTGTCGGTTTTTGAGCGGTTTGCTGAGTACATTTGCTGCAACTACAGCATCTTGAATCGCGTAGTTAATCCCAACTCCACCCACAGGGGACATGATATGAGCCGCATCGCCGATAAGTAATAAACCTGGACGATACCAGCGTTTGACGCGGCTAGACTCGACTGAGAGAAAAGCTACTTGCGACCAATCATGTAAATTTTCGATGCGTTGCTGAAATTCTGGTACTACTTCCACAACAGATTTTTTTAATTCCTCCAAACCCGCAGCCCGCAGTTGTTGATAGCCTCCCTTGGGGATGACATCGGCAACTTGCCACTCATCACCACGGTCAAGCATAGCGATGATTTTACCTTGACCAAAGCGCCCCATTCCCCCTTCTGGGTCTTCTGGCTGACGTGGTAGGCGAAACCAAAGAATATCCATTGGCGGCGAGGTTTCGATGGACTCAAACTCACCCAGGTGGCGCAAACGTGAGTGGCGACCGTCTGCACCCACTGTCAGTATTGCCCGGACTTCGTGCCAACCACCGCCTCCCCGATAACGAACACCTTGAATTTCGCCATTTTCGGCAATTAATTCTTGTACATTCGCACCCATTACCAGATGGAAATTTGGATATTTTTGGGCTTCTTGGGTGATGAACTCCAGAAATTTCACCTGGGGAAGCATTGTAATGTAGGGGTAGCGGGTTTTCAGATGGCTAAAATCTGCCAAAGTGACAGTATCTTCAGGAGTTTTAAACCTAATTTGGCGCATTTTGGCATGGGGGAGTTCTAGCAGGCGATCGCTAAGTCCCAATTCTTCCATAATTTCCATCACCGATGGATGAATTGTATCGCCGCGAAAGTCACGATCGAAGTCTTTGTGTGTTTCCAGCAGCATCACCGAAATGCCTTGACGCGCTAGCAACAGCGCCAAAACCGCTCCGGCTGGCCCTCCACCCACAATACAGCAATCTGTAGTTTGTACGTCTACAATGTCATGGACAGGATTAACGCTTGGATCTGGGGAAAGATTTTTAGGTACATCGGTAGTCATAACAACACCTTTTAATAATTCGTAATTCGTAATTCGTAATTATTTATTGACAGCCCTAAAATTTAGGGTAGTTTGCTTTTTATGCTGCAAGCTGTTTTTTTTACTTTTCGTATTTAGATAAAACGTGTATTATGATGGGCGCTAAACTGTCATTGGTCATGGGTCATTAGTCCTTTGTCCAAATCCAATGCCCAATGCCCCATGCCCAATTCCCAATTCCCAAATAATTAATTGTGTCCCAAGTTGTTTTAGAAAACGTTTATAAAAGTTTTTCCCCGCGTAAAGGGGAAGGTGTTACCTCACAAACCCAATCTCCTCTCACCTCTGGGGAGAAAACTGATGCAGCGCAAGAACGTGCGGGAAGTGTTAACGTCTTGCGGCGGATTAACTTAACGATCGCAGATGGCGAGTTTATGGTGCTGGTGGGCCCTTCTGGTTGTGGTAAAAGCACCCTACTGCGGTTAATTGCTGGCTTGGAAACAATGACTGGCGGTAATATCTGGGTAGGCGATCGCTTGATCAATGACCTACCACCCAAAGAACGCGACATCGCAATGGTGTTTCAAAATTACGCCCTCTATCCCCACATGACGGTGTATGACAATATCGCTTTTGGTTTACGCCGTAGGGGAAGCAGGGGAGCAGAGGAGCAGGGGAGCAGAGGCGAAAATACTCCTTATCTTCGGGCGTGGGCGGAAAATCTTTTTGTGGGGGCGACAAGAAAGTTACCTAAAGGACTGCGCTACATTTCTGACAAAGAACGGGCGGTGAATGAGCAGGTGCGTAGTGTTGCCCAACTGTTACAAATGGAAACATTACTAAATCGCTTACCCAGAGAGCTATCTGGGGGACAAAGACAACGGGTTGCATTGGGAAGAGCGATCGCACGCGACCCCCAAGTATTCTTAATGGATGAGCCGCTTTCTAACTTAGATGCCAAACTCCGGGCGGAAACCCGCGCCCAAATTGTCAAATTACAGCGCCAACTGGGGACGACGACAATTTACGTTACTCACGATCAAACAGAAGCAATGACAATGGGCGATCGCATTGCAATTATGTCTGAGGGTAAAATTCAGCAAGTCGCTTCTCCCTTAGAACTTTACAACCGCCCTGCCAACCTTTTTGTCGCAGAGTTCATTGGTTCACCACCGATGAATTTTATTCCTGTAGAATTTCATGCCCCGCAGTTGATTACTTATTCCCAGTTTCGTTTCACTCTTCCAGAGGTTTGGGCAAAAGCCTTACAAAAATATGATGGGAAAACTTTAATTTTAGGGATTCGTCCAGAACACTTAAACTTGAGTATGCCTGCAACCAAAAATCTACCAGTACAAGTAGATTTGGTAGAAAATCTCGGCAACGATTCCTTTCTCGCTGTTAAGATTGCCGAACCAGGATCTAAACCTGCCGCTACAGGCAATTCCCTACAAGTACGAATACCACCAGACCGATTTGTACAACCTGGTGAGCAACTTTGGTTATCTCTAACTCCTGAGAAAATTCACTTTTTTGATCCAGAAACTGAGTTAGCGATATTTCTTTAAGAAACCAATTGCGTAGTTGATATTTTCAAAAGTAGCAAAGTGGCGTATGCGTAGCCCGTCGTAGACATCGCCTGACTTACCATGAATCCCTTGAACGTAGACGCACACTGGCTTCCCATATATCATCAAGAGAGAATAAAGTATGCCAGAAATTAGCCGTTTTTTCGGGATGATTGTCACTATGTATTACAACGATCATCCGCCTCCACATTTTCACGTAAGATACAACCAACAAAAAGCTATTATTAGCATTGAAACCTTAGAAATTTTAGAAGGTAAACTTAGCTCCAGAGCTTTTAAACTTATATTAGAATGGGCGACCTTACATCAAAATGAATTGATGAAAAACTGGGAACTAGCTAGAGACAATCAAATCCTCAATAGCGTCTTACCATTGGAGTAGTAAAATATGTTAAAAGACATTATTGCAGTAGAACCAAGGGAAAATTATCAACTATATATCCGTTTTGAAGATGAAGTGGAAGGAATAATTGATGTTAGTAAGCTGATTAAATTTACAGGTGTTTTTGCACCTTTACAAGATCAAAAATACTTTGATCAAGTTGAATTAAACCACGAATTAGGCACAATCCAATGGCGATCAGGAGCCGACCTCGATCCAGATGTTCTCTATGCAGTGATTAGCAATCAGCCTATTCCTAAGTATAAGTCACTACGGTTCACTTAAGGATAATTGTAGCGATTGTCTTGATTGTCAAGTGCGATCGCCTGATGTTGTAGCGACTATTTTAAAAGTCAAGCGTTTGCTTTGTTTGTGGAGATTTGTAAAAGCGATGTCTACGTACCTGTGCGATCGCAGTGCGACAAACTTTCAAGTACTTCAACACGACTTCGTGTATACACAAGTCTGAAATAGCACAAGTCTGAAATAGCTTACTCACCTGGTTTTTCGCGTCAGTTTTACCCCACCCTAGCTCTTCCTGTATGTATTGGGGAGGGAACTCGTTAGACATCGCACTCCTGTATCTTACTAATTTGTAGAACTGCTAAAAGATAGTGCAGATGCTTCTACTAGATGCGGATGGTGGTGTTGCCAAAAACTCAAAATCTCTTCACCAACCTGTTGAGGATAAAAGTAGTGAAAAAAATGATATCCTTCTGGGCATTTCCAGAGCTTATCTTCTGGCTTCAACCAATTCAACCAGTCATGCAATACAGTTGAGTTGACTACCGGATCAGTCTTGCTACCACATACCATCATTGGCATAGAAACTCCACCCTTGGGTAAATAAACCAACTTAAATAAAGAGTGTGACGAGGGAGATTGTTCTAAATCTTTATCTAAGGCGGCTACTAACTTTTTAGTGGTATGAGGTGGTTGATTTCCAAATAGACTGCGAACGGTAGTTGCTAAAACTAGCTCACGGCTGATATTAAAAAGTTGTCGTTGAAAGTAATAGTGAGCTTGCCAATTGTTTGCTGGTTGAGCAGCTACACCCAGCAGGGTAAGCGATCGCACTTTTTGCGGAAATCGCCGCGCAAAGCTTAAGGCGATCGCACCACTCATCCCATGTCCTGCTAAATGCACCGGGCGATCGCGCCATTTTAAAAAATCATACAGCAACTCCACAGCTTGATCTATGGAACTGGCTTCATCTTTGGTTTGCTGGTATTCCCACTGGGCGATTCTCATATACCCAGATAAATAATCAAGTAATGGTTTATCAAAACGCTTCAAAATAGGACTAGCATTTAACCACAGAACATCAAATGAATCAGACATAAATAACCCATAACTTCTAAATTACTAATTTTAATAGGGACGCACAGATGTGCGCCTCTAATCTCTACAAACCAAATTCTGTCTTCAACTGAGCAACCCAAGTTTTAATTCGCTCGTCTGTGAGATCGGATTGGCTACCTTCATCAAGTGCTAATCCAACAAACTTGCCATTTTTCAAAGCTCTAGAATTCTCAAAGTCATAACCCTCAGTTGGCCAGTAGCCAACTGTTTTACCGCCGCGCTGGGAAATTTTTTCTTCTAGAATTCCCATTGCATCCTGAAAATTATCGGCATAGCCATATTGATCTCCATCACCAAAATAGGCAACTAACTTACCACTAAAATCTATTTCATCCAAATCGGAATAAAAGCTTTCCCAATCGCTCTGAAGTTGACCTATATCCCAAGTAGGAGAGCCAATAATTAGCAATTCATAATCATCAAAAGTGCTGGTATCTGCTTCGTAAATAGGATGCAATGTTACAACATCACCACCAAACTCATCCCGAATTTTTTCCGCATCAGATTCAGTGTTGCCAGTTTGAGTACCGTAAAACAGACCGATTTTTTTTGACATATTTTCACCTGATATATACTTGCGTTAGCGAACCTCACCGTTGGCGTAGCCTCTCGTAGAGAAGGTATCGCCAATATCCTATTCGTCTTATTGATATAGATATTCATAGCTTAATGAATATCTATATCAATAAGCTTGAAAATATACTACCAGATTAATTGAGAATATTTACTATTTAGCTTAAGTAAAATTTTGTAAAGGATTTCAAGAAAAAACCGCAAAGGCAGGGGGCGATTCATTCAAACCCAAGAATAAGTGGGCTAGAAGACAATACAGTTCAGATAAGACCAAAACACTTGTAGAGACGGCGATTTATCGCTTCTCGAAAACCAAAATTTTTGACCAATAGCCCTTAACCCAAGCGTATTGGGCTAGAAGAGAAGTTTTTGTAAGTGCCTTACGATATCCTCATACAATATTCCAAGTATTTGCAGGTTACAAAAGATACATCTTAGAAGAAAGCTAGAGAGAGTAGATTTTGTGTGCATTTATGAAGTTAACTCAAATACTAAAACTAGTTGTAATACCTGTTTTAAGTGTATTTAGCTTGTTGTCTGCATCAAATCAAGCATTAGCTGACTATTTAACTAGCCAGGGTTCAGGAGGTAATTACCGTTACGAATTATGGTCTACTGATGATAGTGGTCATTACTATTTGAAAGTTTGGTCATCTGAAGCAAGTGCAGACAGTGACGCATACTCCACAACTAGATCATTCACCTCTAGTAGAGACGCTTTAATTTATTTTGATTGCAATTACGCTGAGAGAAGTTTGCCAGAATGTTCTCAATGATAATTTTGAACCCCCTCAACATAATTCGTAATTGCTAATTCGTAGTTCGTAATTAAAGAATTCAATTACGAATTACGAATTACGAATTACGAATTACACTTCGGTGGGTTGATATTCTTGTTGTCTTTCTACAAAAGTTTGAACACGGGTGCGGTAATTTCTTACAGTCTCATCTACCCATTCGCGATCGTTGCTATTTGCATACAAATGCACCAGTGGTTCGCTAGCATCCGGTAAAACTAATAGCCAACTGTCATCATAAGGTTGGCAAATTTTCACTCCATCAATGAGTTCTAGATTTTGGGCTGGGTGAGTTTCTACTAAATAACGCATCAAAGCACCCTTGGCTGTCCACGGACAACGGACTGTATAAGTTTTGTGAATTACACGGGGCAATTCCGATCGCGCAGCAGCGAGCGATCGTTCCTGTATAGTCAACATCTCAATGATCTTCGCAATGCAGAACATGGAATCAAATCCCGGATGCAGTTGCGGGAAAATAAAACCAGTTTCTCCACTACCTCCCAGAACCACATTCGGATTTTTTTGACAAGCTTCCATTAAAGCTGTAGGGTTGGCTTTGGTGCGAATCACCCTACCATCATGACGACGGGCAACTTGTTCAATCGCACTAGAGGCATGAACTGGAACTACTACCGTTCCTCTGGGGTTAGCCGTCAAAATCATGTCTACCATCAGTGCTGTTAAAGTTTCCCCACGAATTGGGTAGCCTGATTCATCAACTAAAATTAGCTGTTCTCCATTAGCTGATACTTGCACACCAAAGTTAGCTTTCAATGCTTCCACTACATGACCTAACTGAGTCAGCAGTCCTTCGCGATCGGTGATTGACATCGCCGTTTTATTGACACTGGCATTCAATACCACTGCATCAGCACCAAATTTATCTAACATTTGGGGTAAAACTGCCCCTGATACTGCATAAACATAGTCAATCACCACTTTTGCCCGACTGTTGCGGAGTGTATGAACATGCAAAAGTTTCTCAAAAGCAGTGCAGTAGCGATCCATTACTTGGCTAGGATAAGATACATCACCAATTTCATGAATTAGCGCTCGCCGCATATCCTCCTTAAAGTAAGCGCCTTCGATTTTCTTTTCTAAAGCTTTGGTGATATTAATACCCTTAACATCCATGAATTCAATCAGAATGTAATCAGGACGATCGGGGTGTACCCGCACATGGATACCACCAACTACCGACATTGTGGGTATAACCGTGCGGGCAATGGGGATAGCTGTAGCATCGAGGTTTTGAATATCAATACCCACTGACATTAAACCAGCAATGAGCGATCGCGTCACCATCCGAGAGATATTACGCTGGTCACGAGAAACCGTTACCTTAGAACCAGGTTTTAAGGTAGAACCGTAAGCAGATCCCAATTTCACAGCGAATTCTGGGGTGATGTCGATATTCGCTAATCCTTGGACACCGCGTTGTCCAAATAAATTTCGTTGAGCGGTGTTTCCCCAAATCAAGTTAATGTTTAAAACTGCCCCTGACTCAATCTTTTTACTGGGCCAAACGCGCACGCCTGGACTAATTTGAGCTTCTTCTCCCACCGTAGAAAGCGAACCCACAACAGCCGCTTCTAATACTTGAGCGCGACGATCTACACGAGCGCCACGGGAAATTACGCAGGCAGAAAGAGCCGCTTCGTCGCCAATAAATGCCCCATTCCAGACTATGGGACGTTTGAGATTGGCATCAGCACCAATAGTTACATTATCGCCAATTACAGTTCCGGCTTCAATCTGGACTCTGGCCCCGATGCGGCAATTGTCACCAATCACTGCTGGGGTTTCAATCATAGCCGTTTGATCAATGTAAGTATTTTGACCTACCCATAACTCATGAGAAACTTCTTTATAAGCATAATTGAGATTTACCTTTCGATCTAAGGCATCATACTGAGCTTCCCGATAAGCATCTAAGTGACCAACATCGCACCAATAACCTTGAGCAATGTAACCATACATTGGCTCATCTTTCGCTAACAGTAAGGGGAATAGGTCTTTGGAAAAGTCGCATTCAATATTTGCTGGCAGATATTCTAAAATTTCTGGTTCGAGAATGTAAGTACCAGTATTGACGGTATCGGAAAAAATTTCACTACTAGAGGGTTTTTCTAAAAATCGTCTAATTCGCCTTTCCTCATCGGTAATCACCACTCCAAATTCAATCGGGTTGGGAACTCTAGTCAAAATCAAAGTAGCTTTTGACTTATTTTGTTTATGAAATGCGATCGCCGCCGTGAGGTCAAAATCTGTTATGCTATCGCCACTAATGACTAAAAAAGTTTCATCAAGAAGTTCAGCAATATTTTTCACACAGCCTGCTGTACCCAAAGGCTGATCTTCTTCGACAGCATAAGTCATCTGAACCCCAAAATCGCTGCCATCTTGAAAATAGTCTCGCAAGACATCAGGTAAATAATGCAACGTCGCAATAACTTCTGTAATTCGATGTCTTTTGAGGAGATTGATAATATGTTCGGCAATTGGTCGATTGAGGATGGGTACCATCGGTTTGGGTACATCGCAAGTTAAAGGGCGAAGCCGCGTTCCCGAACCCCCTGCCATCAGTACTGCACGCATAAATACTCCTTAATTAATTACAGCCCTCGCTGTTTGAAAACCTATCAGATAAATTTTCTTCTATCTCTAGTCTCCTATGGATATCGATATTTGAGGAACTTCCATAAGATGCATCTGGCTTGGGGCATTAGGGATTGGTCACTTGTACTGAGCGTAGCCGAAGTATGGGGTATTGGGCATCTGATCGAAACAGACTCATGATACAGAGTAGGGACGGCACATCTGTCCGCCCCTACAATGGGATGTTTTTTAATCGTAAATCCTCTATGACCTTTAGAAAGTAAAAGTAGTTCTCAATGCACCAATGACAGCATCATTGTTATTGCTGTTGTTATCCGGCGAAGTCAACCAAATAACTCCGGGAGTAATGCTAATATTGTCGCTCACCTTATACTGGTAAAACGCTTCTAGATGATAGGAATTGTTCTTGTCTTTGCCAATTTGGGCAACACTAGAACTTGTCACATAAGGTTCCATACCAACCACAATACCAGCTAGGTTCCCTTTTTTACCAAGGTCGGGGAATCCTAAAGTAACCGCCCAGTTCCAGATATCAAGACTTCCCCGATTAATTGCACTGCCATTGCTTGCCAAGATCCGAGTATTAGTGTAGCCAGCCCAGCCACCCAAAATAAATTTATCGCTCAGTTGTAATGATGCTTCTGCACCATAAGCATTACTAGATACTGGCAAATCAGCACCAGAAAATGCAGCTAAATCATCTGGTAAATTGGGATTATTCAGTAAAGCCGATTGCAGGTTAGCACGGTTACTACCTGTACTACCATTCGCAGTAAAATCATTGTTGTAAGAATTAACGTAAGTCAAACCAAGGGTGAATTTATCAGTCGGTTTGACCGTTAACTGGGCTATGGCTCCATAAGCACCGTTAAATAAACCACTTCCATTTTGAGAATTAGCAGGATCGTTAGCTAAATATCCCAAACTTAATTCTAAATTCTTGCTAAACTGATGCTGAATTCCTAAACCAGCACCATTAACTAGATAGTAAATAGGGTTGCGAGTTCCAAAATGAGAAAGAGCGCCGCTACCACCATCTCCATCTAAGTAAGGGTTTACTGTATTAGTAAAATCATCTGCTGCACCTGCATTTGCTTCAACAATGACATTTGTTTTTTGAGTGAGAGGGAACTGATACAACAGCGCATCTATCCCAACAGCATTGTTGTTGCCATTATCAAAAGTACCACCAGCAAACCGTAAGTCACCTTCTGGCGTAAATGTAGAATTTGCAGAGAAGGCATTCAGATTTGTGGCTTGCAGTCGGGTTCTGAGTAAATCTTTGCCTGTAAAGCTAGAATCAAAGTTGAGGCGGACGCGATCGCCTAAAATAGCATTGCGATTGATTTTTCCTCCTTTAGCATTATCTCCTGACACAACCCCTGCTACTGCAAAAATCGCTTCACCATTAAGTTTGGTAGTGGTAGAAAACTGATGCTGTTCCAGTTCGGCACTGCGTGTTTCCACCGCATCAACTCGACCGCGCAGGGTTGCTAGTTCGGCGGTAAATTCCTCTTGCAATTTTTGTAATGTGGCTAAATCTTGTTTCTTAACCAAATCATTAGTTGAGGTAGCAATCAATTCATTGATGCGTTGTAGACAAGCATTCAAACCTGCTGCAAATTCATATCGCGTCATCGCTCGATTACCGCGATATGTACTATTAGGATATCCAGCAATACAGCCGTAGCGTTCTACTAATGATTGCAGTGCTTGAAATGCCCAATCAGTTGGCTGCACATCTGATAATTGAGATACAGAGGTAACTTGCGCGACAGCATCAGCAGTTGCCGGAGACTCTAGAGATTGCTCTGTTTGGTTATTTTCAAGTTTTGATGTACTATTATTTGCAGGAGATGCTATTGCCAGCCCACCATAACCAACAACTAAGGCAACAAGCACAACAAATGGAGCCTGCTGAAGAAAACTCCAGATAACTTTTGTTTCTAACATTTTTATTTCTCACACAAAAAATTAATCAGGACTCAATACTTTTCGGTTAAGGGGGAAAGGGGAAAGGGAAAAGGTTTGAATTTACCTTTACCCCTTACCCTTTAACCTTTCCCCCAGACCAAAAAAGAGATTGTTGGGTTTATCCGAAAAGTATTGAATTAGGACTAGTACAATGTCTAAGTTAATTTTGAAAGTTTGTAGTAAGCACTTTAGTGCTTAAAATAATCAGGACTAAAGTCCTTACTACAAACTTGCTTATCCATCAATTTCAACTTGACGTACTACCAGCAAACTAGCCAACAAATACTCAGTCTATGTATTTGGCGCTTAAGGCTTGGCAACACTAGTGACATCCTTGTTAAGAACCCCTAAAGCTGTTGACAATTTCGGTTTATTTGGTGCAGAGGCTTTCAGTCCTGCCTTAATCTCATCGGCTTTATCTTCAATTTCTTTGTAGGTAGTCGGAGATTTAGCTTTAACTCGATCCTCAACCTTTGACCAGAAATCTTCAAATTTATCAAATTCCCCTTTAGCTTTGGTAAAATTTCCTGCCTCAACTGCGGTCTTAGTATTGGTTACAACACCCTGTAGACCTTGAAATTCAGTTGTTTTAGTGGGAGTGGCTACTGCACCAGGGGAGGTTGTCGCAGAGGGAGTGGCTGTTGTATCAGCGATAGAACTCCCAGCAGGTGGCGTCTGTGCAGTAGGTTCTTCACCCTTATTGCATCCAACCAAAGTCATTAGGCTGATTGCACCAACTATCAGTACTGGATTCAAACGATTCATTCTCAACTCCTCATCAAAACTCGTTTGTGTAGACTAGTACCGCAAAAC
Source organism: Nostoc sp. DedVER02 (assembly GCF_034530675.2). NCBI lineage: Bacteria > Bacillati > Cyanobacteriota > Cyanophyceae > Nostocales > Nostocaceae > Nostoc > Nostoc sp. DedVER02. The sequence continues at coordinate 67,341 of NZ_JAVRCP020000014.1, read as the reverse complement.
GCAAATCAAAAGTCACCCATGCTTTAATTTTGGGTCTCGGCCTGTACTAGTGTTCTATATATTACGCTGACTATGAACAAAAATATTAGGTAATATTTTTGTCATTTAAATAGTAAAGCTATCAAGGTAAAAAACTCGGAAAGAACCAATATTTTCTCTTTCCGAGTTTTTTACTTGTCATGATTTACCTTAAGAACAGAGTCTATCAAGACTCCTCACACCAATTGCTGACTTCGGGTCTTGTCTGACAAGACTCGATTTTTCTCATCTCATTTGCATTTCAGGTGATATTAAGCCTACATTGTATTGGGAAAAAGTTTCTACTACCGGAAAAATACCATGAAACGTTCATTTCGTAAGTATCATCGTATCCTTGGCATCATCCTATCTGTGCCACTGATGTTAACCGTGCTGACTGGGATATTAACAACCTTTGTCCGCGAGTGGTCTATTGGTATAGGAGTTCCAGCTAGCTTCCTCTTAAGTATCCATACAGGCGAAATCTTTCATCTGCAAGGAATCTACCCAATTTTGAATGGATTAGGAATTTTGGGATTGTTGGTGACAGGATTAAATATGTCTGGTTTATTTGGTAAAAAAACTCGGCAAAACCCTAATAATTAAACTAAGAAGCTAATGGCAAACGTACCTGAAAGCAGCTACCAACACCGATTTCACTAGTGACGCTAATATCTCCTCCATGAGTTTTAGCGATCGCTAATGCAATAGCTAATCCTAAACCTAAGCCTCCCTCTCGCTGATTTCGAGCTTGATCTGCCCTCCAAAAGCGATTAAAAATTAACGGAATGTGTTCTGGAGCAACACCAATACCAGTATCTTGAATATTTATGGCTACAAACCGCTCAAGTTTAACCAGAGAAACTATGATAGTCCCTCCTTCAGGTGTATAATACAAAGCATTTTGCAACAGATTAGAAAATAATCGTTTTAGTTGAATAGCTTCACCTTTAATGAAAACTTCAGTTGATATTTCTGACTTCAGAGTAATTTTCTTAGATACTGCTTGCGGTTCCAAAAACTCTACCAAATCCTCTAATAATTCGTCTAAGGGAATAGTGATCCATGTAATCATTTTATGACTCATTACAGCATCGGTTCGAGCTAATAAAAGTAAATCTTCTACTAATCGAGTCATTTGATTACTTGCAGATGATATTGCTTCCAATTTATTTAAATTAGCTGGATGAATTCTCTCTGGATAATTCATAATCACTTCAACTGAAGTTTTAATAATTGTTAAAGGACTACGTAACTCGTGGGAAGCATCGGCAGTAAACTGTTTTAATTGTTGGATACTTTGCTCAATTGGCTGTAAAGATTGTCTTGTTAGCCACCAACCACCTAAGCCGCTAAGAACTATTACTATCAGTCCTCCTAACTCAAATCCCCATAAAACTCTATTGAGTTCTTCTTCTAATTCTTCTGTAGATTCACTTACCCGCACATACCCTTGAAGCTTTTTTTTCCTTCCAGTTAAACTATGCAGATAAACAGGAATAGTAATACTGCGAATTTTATGGTGTTGGCTGATGTCAAAATTAGCAGTAAAAGATATTCGAGAAATAGTGGTTCCTGCTTTAGCCAATAGCCGACCATTAGCATCAAATCATTCTACTCCTTGATGATTTTCACGTAAATCTTGCCAAGGAATATCTAAATCTCCATCATCATCATTGTCTAAAATTCGAGGTATTTTAGTATTAATTGCTTTTTTGTCTACTGGTGCTGCTATTAAGTTGTGAGAAGCTGCATTTGCTAAAGTGATAATTTCACTATCTAACTTTTGATAAAGATTATAAGATAAAAAATGATAGACAATTGTGGTAGCAGTCCCCCAAATTGTTACCATTACACCTAGATATGAAAATAAAAGCCGCCTTCCTAAAGCCTGAAGCATCAATTTAAAAAGTTTGTTTTAGTCGATAACCTAAACCGTATATTGTCTCAATAAAATCAACATTAGCTCCAGCAACTTTCAATTTTTGTCTTAAACTGCGAATATGAACCTTAATTGTTTCTTCTCCTGGCGGTTCTTCAAAAGACCAAAGATGTTTCAAAATATCGTTGCGATTAAACACTTGATGGCTATGACGTAAAAACAATTCCAAAATTTGATATTCTTTGGGAGTCAGATGTACTGGTTGTCCATTATATGTAACTTCATAATTACTTGGATCTAAACGTAACTTTTCCCACTCAAACACAGTGGGTAAAATAGTAATTCCCCGCCTTAGTAAAGCGCGAATACGAGCCATTAGCTCTTGTAAATCAAAGGGTTTAACAACATAATCATCCGCTCCTGCATCTAACCCGATTACTTTGTCTGTGCTAGTGTCTTTTGCTGTCAGCAACAGAATAGGTATAGAGTAGCCCTCTTGCCGTAGTTGTCTACACAATGTTATACCATCCAACTTTGGTAACATCAAATCTAACACTATTAAGTCATAAGGAAAGGCTTTAGCAAACTCCCATCCTACTTGACCGTCGCTAGCAATATCAACAAGATAATTTTGGTCAATTAGTACTTCTGCAAGTGCTTTTGCAATCCGATATTCATCTTCAACTAAAAGAATTTTCATAACACTTTTGTTCTGTTAACACCAAGATTATTGTTTTTCAAAACTAATAAAAGAGGGATAGTGTTGCGTACTTTCTTAACGTGCATTCTCAATACTACTTTCTGCCTGTAATATCATGTCCGGATAAATAGTTTGATTCCCACAGTCATTGCACCCCACCCCCAACCCCTCCCGAAAAGCGGGGAGGGGTTGGGGGTGGGGTTCTTCGGGTTTAATAAGTAATCAAGCGGACATGATATAAGCTAATCAACATTCAAGTTACATAATCAGGGCGGGCAAGATTGCCCACCCCACAAAATATTGAGAAAATTTTAAGATGAGTTCGCCAAAATGACAAATGCGTAGGCGTAGCTACCCGTAGGCATCGCAATAATTGCAACAATTTAGCTTTGTCATGCCAGCGTAACGCACCGCGAATCTTTGGTGGATGAAATTTTTCCGACTTGTGTGTACACAGTAGCCTTTTAGGAGAGAGACTTTGAATTTGAATTGTTCAGGCTCAACGCTCTCTAGCTTATTAACTCTGCTGACAATGATAAAGTTTATATTCGTAGCCATTCACCCTTGGCAAAGATTCAGTATCAGACATAATGCATGTTTTGACGGCTTCTGCTACAGGTGCGTGAAAGTTTACCAACCACAAGTCAAAAGGTCGTGGTAACGTCTTTAAAGTATTTTCCAAAGCAATGGTGGAAGTATTCGGGTCTTTGTCCTGATGGGCTAGGAGAAATAGAGGTTTTTGGAGTGAATTGGCAAGTTTAATCTCCCTGGCGACTCCCATCATTTCCCCAGTGTGTACATAAGTTTTGTGGGTGGTGGCAATTAGTACTGGTACTGGGGATGTTTGTTGAATTAGCCGCACAAACTGTTCAGGGCGATAATATTTTTGATAGCCGAGATTGCAGATTACTGTAACTGCACTGAAAAATCCCATTAGCCAAATTAACATCACGGCTTTTTTACCGTTTATTCCCCATCTACCTATGCTTTTTATTGCTTTGGGGGGATGCCAACAAACTGCGAGACTTGCTCCTAGTAAAATAACGATCGCAGGAAAGTAAACAAAGTTATATCTAGCACCTCTAGTCAAGTCAATACCCAAAAAGTACGTAAAGATAAAGAATAAAGCGATCGCACTAATTACAACTCCAATAAACACCTGAATCATAATCCGGTTTTCTGGGTGCTGTAGCTGAATCTTAATGCTACGCAGCAAAATTGGTACTGCCCAAATAAAGAAAGTCAGCATTACTATTCCAGAAGGAATCACTAGCAATAACTTTGAAGATTCAACTGGCAGGAGCGAAATCATTGCAATCAGTGTTCCTAAAGCTTGGAAAATGGGGCTTAACCAATCTAGCCCGACGCGCGAACCTCGAATCCACTCGGTCAAATTACTACGATTTCTATTCTCTAAAAAGATTGGTAGCCAAATTAAACTCGCAACAATTGTACCTGTAGCAACTGCATAGATGCGCCACCAGTTAGGAGAGAATAAAAGGGAAAATTTTTTGCTAGTCTGCAATTGCAGCCAAGCAAGAAAAATCAAAACTACAGCTTCTGTGCAGAGTGTAAGGGTGAAGAAGTAATGAGTTGCAACACCTAAAGCATTAATTCCTACCCAGAAAAGTACTATCGAAATGGGTAAAGGTGTGCGATTTTGAAGATGACGTGTCGCAATTACTAAGCAGGTAAAAGAGGCAATTACCCATAAGGCTGCCAAACTATAATGGCGTGCTTCTTGTGATAAAAAGATACCGTAGGGTGATACTGCCATCATCGCAGCAGCCAAGTGTCCGACTAATTGCGAACGAAATGCTATTCTACCTAATACGTAAATGCATGGGATGGAAGCAGCGCCGATGAGCGCGGGTAGCGCTCGCGCCCCAAAAAGTGATATTAATCCGCCGTCGCTGGGAAATAATTTCATCCACAGGTGAGCTAGTACAAAATACAGTGGTGGATGAGTATCTTGGGTAACTAAGTTATGAACCACATTACCAATACTAGCTGCTGGGTTTGGTTGTAGTGGTTGTAATAGGATATCAGGTGCGATCGCTTGATCTAGGGGTACTGATGAAAAAGTATTCCCCAAGCTAAATACCAAGGTGGAAAATTCATCAGTCCAAGGAGGCTTTGCGGTCAAGTTGGTTAGGCGCAAGCTGATGCCGATAATTAACCACATCAAGTTTAGAAAAGGGTGAAGCCAGGAAGGTGGGAGGTGATGCAAATTATGCCAATGCTTGCGTTGTAAGGCAGAGTTTGAACCTACCATTTGTAGGAAATGAGTAGCATAAGCAATAATTTTTCTGTAAAAATAAAATGCACCTTGGGAAAGAACTCTCATTACCTGGCCTCACACTTATGAATTTGTAGATTTGACGTTTTAGATTTAAGTTCGTTCTAGAGTCTAAAAACAAAAGTCAAAATCTCAAATCCATCATTGTGATTATTTCACGTCGGTAATGCGCCAGCTGAGTTTCAAATTAATCCAGAAATTCCAGATTGTAGCAACTGCGATCGCAATAAAGTTGGCGATGTAGCGGTTAGGAATCAAGAAATTGAATACTAAATTTAATATCAGCACATTCAATACCAATCCAGCAAGACAGATGGCGTTGAATTTCAAAAACCGCTTCAGACGTTGCCGCCATTCTTGCTGTCTGGCACTGACATCAGCAAATGTCCAAGCATCATTCCAAAAGAAATTATTTAAAATGGCAATTTCACCAGCAATAATTTTGCTGCGTGTCAGTGGCCAAGCTAAGGTAGTGGGATCGCTGAGTAAATAAAGAATTGCCATATCTACAAATACCCCACTTAGCCCAACCAACCCAAAGCGAAGGAATCGACCAACGGGGAAATTGACTTTTCTACTAAATCTTCCTACTCGCCCTGTGGAAAGCCGCAACCGCACTAGATGATGGATGTAATCTATATATTGCTTCCATGTAACCTTACTCTCACCTTCTTTGCGTTCGCAGAACACATACCCAACTTCGGCAACTTGGTCTACTTGTCCGCGCCCGATTACTTCTAAGAGAATTTTATATCCGACTGGATTGAGTGTTGCATTGGCGATCGCACTTCGGCGCACCATAAAATAGCCACTCATGGGGTCGGTAACTCTGCCCAGTACTCCTGGTAATATCACCAAGCCTAACAACTGAGCGCCACGAGACAAGATACGTCTAGCAATACTCCAGCTACTAACACCGCCTCCTTCAACGTGACGGCTGGCTACCGCTAAATCTGCTCCTTGGTCAACACTACGCAACAGTTGTGTCAGTACCTCTGGTGGATGCTGTAAATCGCCATCAATCACCCCCAACACACTCCCCGTAGCTGCTTGCCATCCGCGAATCACCGCCGAAGACAGCCCTCGTTCCTGCTGCCGTCGCATCACTCGCAACTGAGGGTATTCATCCGTTAAGGATTGTGCTATTTCCCAAGTTCTGTCTGGACTATCATCGTCTACCACAATTAATTCATACTTTCCTGGAATCGATTCATCTAGTAACTGAGTCAATATACTGACCACATTTTGGATATTGTCACGCTCTTTATAAGTAGGAATTACTAGAGAAAGATGAATAGATTCAGCACTTGTACCCGGATGGTTAGGAGGTAACTCTGAAATCTTTAGTGGCCCAGTTGGTACTGTTAACAGCGAGTTGGATGAGTTAATCTTCATAATTTAATATTACAGAACGAGGATGTATAAAGCTCCAGGTAAATAAAGCCAAACACTTGCTGGACTTATTGATTGAAGCTTGTTAGTCAAAATTCGATGAATAGTTTTGTGATTAGCTGTTCTGAAAAGTTTAGTAATTCCGGCACCTAAATTCAAAATTTTTTTATCAACTTCATTTAAACTTTACATTTAACCAATTGTTTTTATAGTACTGCTTGTTTCCTTACATAAGATTTTATACTTACAATAGATACTGTACCATTAAATCCCCAAAGTCAGCAAATATACAGTTTATTAAAACTATATGAAGACGTTTTAGTATTAGTAAGACTAATGTGCCAATCTAAATTTATTAAGTAGGTAGGCGTAATTAAATATAAGATCAAATCTCACCCTCAATCCCTCTCTTTACAAGACTCAGTACTGAGTAATCAGTAGCAAGAAGATTACTCAGTACTTTCGCACTATGGTAAAAACCCCGCTCGCAAGTGGCGCAGAATCTTTTTGTATGGAGTTAGTTGATACCCGCCTATAGTGTGGGCGGTCTTTTAATTCAGCACGTGCTAAACGCCCCACTTCCGCTAACTGAACTCTAAGCCAAGGCACTTTTCATTAAGGAGAAGGAAGCCGGAGGCATGGGGAGGTTTTATACTTAATTTGACCCACTTACTTAATGGAACTAAAGTAGTGATTGTAACCTAGTGGAAGATATAGCAATAGTAAGTGAAATCACTAACTTTGTTTACTCGTAATATTGGGTACTATAGTGTGGGTTTTATTACTATTGGAATGTTAATGTCTGTTTTACATAAATATACTGTTGTTATTCCTGTTAGTCTGAGCATTGCTTTGTTCGTTAGCAGTTGCACTGAAAACAAAGTCTCCCAGTGTCAGCGATTGATTCGAGTTGTGAATGCGGGAAATTCTCTGATTGATAAGAATAAAGGAACGCAAGTGATCACGAGTATACAACTGTCTAAAGATTTAGAATTTGTGACTAAATCGATTAAGGAACTGAATTTAACAGATCCCAAGCTGAAAGAATTTCAAAACGGTTTTGTGAAAATTTTTCAAAATCTCAGTCAATCGATCGCTAAAGCAGGTAAGGCACTTGGTGCAACCAAGACAGCAGAAGCCTCAGCATCTGGTAGAGAAAAAATCCAAAAGGCTAGAACTGAAATTGACTCAGCACTGACAACAGCTACAACGCTTGGTAAGCAGTCGGATACCCTAGTCCAGCAAATGAATAAGTATTGTAGCCAGCTAGAATAATCTATCTTGGGAATTGGGAATTGGGAATTGGGCAGAGGGGACTTACTGTAACTTCCCTCCTACCCCCTGCCCCTGCCTTTAAAGCGTACCCTTTGGGGAAGCAAGCTATGCGTAGCGTCCCATAGGGATAGAGTATCTTTTTTGTTTGAAAGTCCCTTATAGGGTAGCACAGCAGTGCTACTCTACCATAGGATATTTTTTACTGAAATTCCCTTAGCGATCGCCCCTTAAATACTAGTAGCTTATATCACTATTTTTTCAAAAACTTTCCTGATATACACCAACTTTTTCTGTCAAAAGAAGTATTGGTGCAAGTCAAATGAAATACCATGAGTGATATGAGTCTACTGATGGCGGGTGTGCTAGCAACAGCGCCAATCTCTGCGCTTAATTTACCAGAACAGTCTGTAATTACGTCAGATAATCTGGTGCAGCAGTCAACACAAGAAAATTTATCTCAAGTTATCTCACCTGCTGAAATTACACCGCCGGAATTTGTACAACCAGATATAACTACTTCATCAGCAATAAAGTATAAGTACGAAAATATACTTAAAAAAAGTAGAGAAAAAATTCAATTTAGAAATTCTTCTAACTTACCTAAATTAAAAGATACTCAAGCTGTAATTGAAGTTGCACAGAACCAGGAAAACACAGAAGAATTCTCTGTATCTCCAGACTCAGACAACCCAATGTCTCAAGTCACTTCGGTGTCACAACTTAAAGATGTGCAACCCTCCGACTGGGCTTTTGATGCTTTGCAATCCTTAGTAGAACGCTATGGCTGCATTGCGGGATATACTGATGGAACTTATTCAGGAAACCGCACTATCAGCCGTTATGAGTTTGCGGCTGGTTTAAATGCCTGTTTGGAAAAGATTAACGAAGCGATGCCTGCGGCGGGCTACGCCTACGCTAATCATAAAATTAATACTGTTAATAATGAAGATTTAATCCTGCTGCAAAGGTTGCAAGGCGAATTCAAAGCAGAGTTACAGCAATTACAGCAGCGTGTTGAGGCTGTAGAAAACCGGACTACTGAATTACAAGCCAATCGGTTCTCCACAACTACCAGATTATTTGGTCAAGCTGTTTTTAGTGTTCAGGGAACCAATAGCCCAGATGTAGATTTGTTTCCTAGAGATGGAGTTCCTGAACGCCGGGGAAAAACCAATCTAAGTTTCACAAGTAGCGCCCAACTAACTTTAGCAACTTCATTTACAGGGCGAGATTTGCTTTTAACAGGGCTATCTGCGGGTAATTTGGGTTCTAATGCATCGTTGCTATCTAACAATATGGGACGGTTGGGATTCGAGTCAAATACAGACAACAATCTAGTTATTAGTGACTTATCTTATCGATTTCTAGCCGCCGATAACTTGGGAATTGTCGTCGGTACGGCGGGAGTCAACCCTATCAATACCTTTCGCGGTATTAGCCCTCTAGAAGGTTCTAGTGACGGAGCAATTTCTCTATTTGGCCAGCGTAACCCGATTTTAAGTATTGGCAACGGCACTGGCGGTATAGGCTTTGATTGGCAAATTAGCGATCGCATCAGTTTGCAAGGCGTTTATAGTGCAGAAATAGCCAGTTATCCTGGCAACATCAACCAGGGCGGACTATTTGGCGGTAGATTTACTGCTGGCGCTCAGTTAAGTTTAGCACCCACCAATAACATCGATGTCGGCGTACATTATCTTTATTCCCACTCCCCAGATGGATTACTGGGAAGTGGTATCGGCGATTCTCAATTAATTTCGCCTTTTGCAGATGCAACCGCTTTTGATACTCAAGCCATTGGTGCTACTGTTGCTTGGCGAATCAACCCTAACTTGCAATTGGGCGGTTGGGGTGGTTTTACTTCTTCCAAACCATTCAACCTTCCTGGAAGCGTAGAAACTACAAACTGGATGGTGTTTGCAGCCTTCCCCAACTTGCTGCGTCCTGGAAATTTAGGGGGCGTTCTCGTTGGACAACCGCCCAAAATTACTTCGAGTACTTTACCCGATGGCTTCAATTTTCCCAAGTTTTCTGATGGGGGAACAGCAGGCGGACGTAGTGACACATCAATTCACGTAGAACTCTTTTACCGCGCCCAGTTGAGCGACAATATCGCCTTGACTCCGGGCTTATTCGTTATTTTCAATCCCGATCACAATGCAGCTAACGATACTTTAATCGTTGGAGCATTAAGAGCAACTTTCCGGTTTTAAATTTATACTGATGTAAATGTAATAAAGTACGCTATTTTCATACTAGTTAAGTCAGTATATAAATGCTTGTATTGCCCAATGGGAGCAAGAAAAATTTGTGCGTATTTTTTTATATGTGATTAAAGGAGCAAACTTTCTCATGAAATTAGATTCATTAACTAAATTGAGTTGTGCAGTTGTTAACAGCAGCAGTTTAGCCGCAATCATCATCGGTTTAGGTGGAACAAGTGCTTCTGCTCAAATCACAATTCAAAGCACTGGTACATTATCGGGCACTATCCAACTTCCCAGCATTAATCCCAATTTCAATAAAAGCATTACTCGTGTTGATACAGATGACACCGGAACTTACTCGCGGAACTTAGGAACTAAAAACAATCCTAATTACGTTCCGGTGTACAAGTCAGAGTATGCAAAAGTACAAACACGCAATGATGGAAGTTTGCATTACTTTGTTGACTTTAAAGGCATTCCCATTGTCTCTTTTAATGGCGTTTTGAATTCACCAATTCTCTCTGGCGGTGAGTTAACACCCTATAAATACCAGGGAAAATTGGCAGGAACTACATTTCAAGGAGTCGTTCAGGATGAATTTAATCTGACAAAAGCCTTATATACTGGTACTGTCACCGATCCAAAGACTGGGAATCAATATCAGGGCACTTTTGAAGTGAGTGGATATGGAGTCCGATATAGCGATCGCAATGGTGGTGCAACTCCCACAGTCTTTGATTTCAAGTCCGATTTCCCAGGTTCGCCAAAGGTGACATCTTTGGAAATGACTAACTCTCCCCTGGCGAGAATAACAATCAAAGTACCTGCAAATGCAACCCTCATAACTCCTACACCAGTTGGTGGTGGTAGTACGCCTACTCCCACACCAGTTGGTGGTGGTAGTACACCCACTCCAGCACCAGTAGTTAGCGGTGGTAGTACACCCACTCTCCCAACCATAGTTAATGGTGGAAGTGAATTCACTGTTACACCAATAGTTAATAGTGGAAGTGAATTCACTGTTACACCTGTAGTTAATAGTGGAAATGAATTTACTGCTACACCTGTAGTTGATAGTGGAAGTGCGATCGCTTCCCCTACACCTACAAGCAATAATTCTCCATCACCTTCTACTACACCTAAAATGGAATTTAGTAGCGGTAATTCTTTAGAGGTGAATCAAATAGTGGTTAACCCTGCAACCCTTGTTAAAGCCGCTTGCTTACAGGATTCTACCAATAGTTGCACAATACCCGCTTCACCCAAACAAGCGATCGGCCCCCGTAGTCGAGTGCTAGTACGTTAGTTAACGTGGGTTCGACTACCTTGAACTAAAATTCAAACCTGTCTTTCTCCAAATTCGAGAGGGACAGGTTTTGCGATCGCAACGCTTTTAGGGCAAATTGGTTTATCCTAATCGTCTGTGCGTGCGGTTTAAAAAGTAATTTATTAAACTACAGAGGCGCAGAGAACACAGAGAAAAAATTTTTACCCACCTTGAAAGGGCTAGTCCTAGATTATCAATTTAGACTTCTTAGCAAAAGCTTTATAGTGCTTCTGGAACTCTAGTAAGGCAAAATGAAATCTATATAATAACCATGACAAGAGCAACATTCCAGTTCGGGAATTCCACAGAAAACTATTCAATGGCTTTGTTGTCGCTGATACTTTTTATCAGTGGGAGATTTTACCCTAATGATTTTGTAGCTATACTAGTACAGCACGGCAGAAGTAAACCATCTATCTCAAATCTATGAAACCCTTACGTTGTATTCATTGTTAATTTTTAATTTTTAATTCCGCCTTGCGGTACTAGTGGCTGAAGCCGATTGATTGATAAATCTCATTCCCTTGGATAAAATATATAAAAACTCTAAATTTCAGACATATATTAAGTAAGCATTTATTTTTAAATGAGACAAAAACTTTTGTCTAAAATTGGAGGAAATAAATTCTGGGGGAATACAAAAAATTTATCAGTCACACTAACACTACAAAGTAAATCTAGATCGATCAAACGTCTTCTGAGTTAGCACCTATGAAAGAAGAATTGATAGCCAGAGTTATACAAGTATTGCGAATTAATATGAGTTGGATGACTTGGAATTTATTTCTGGCTTTTATACCTTTAGCTTTGAGTGTATGGCTATTTCGCTTTAGGCGTGGTGGCACTTGGCTTTGGTGGCTAGGATTTTTAGTTTTCTATGCTTTCTTACCAAATGCACCATATTTGTTGACCGATGTAATTCACTTGATAGATGATATTCGCACAATTCAATCGGTGTGGATGATTACTTTAGTACTCATTCCTCTGTATTTGCTCGTAATTCTTGGTGGATTTGAAGCTTATGTAATCTCGTTAATTAATTGGGGTTACTACTTACATCGCATCGGCAAGAGCCAATGGATTTGGCGCGTTGAGTTAATTACCCATTTTCTCTGCGCTGTTGGTGTTTATTGGGGGCGATTTCTACGTTTCAATAGTTGGGATTTTATTACTCAACCAGATGCCTTAATTACTAAAGGAGTAGAAGAAATCCTGGGAAAACAGCCCCTAGTAATTATTGCTATCACCTTTGTGGTACTTGCCGGTTTGTACTGGATTATGAAACGAGTAACTTTAGGTCTTAGCCAACCAGGTACTAGAATCGGGATTAAGTCAGAAAGCACTAACTCTAACACGCCAAACATTTGATGTTCGTGGCAACTTCAGATTTTAAATTTGGGGTTTTAATTAGTAATTACCTTAATTAATATTGCCTATCAAAAGAAAGATGCAACTAAAGCATCCTTAAGGTGAAATAAATTCAGAAGCAAACGGTTAGATTTTAACCGCCATCATCTGAAAATAACTTCCGATCAGATCGTTGACTATCGATGGTCTGATCTGATGTTTTTGTTTGCCTTGATAGGAGGGATATCTTATGGAATTAATCTCTAGAGAAGAAATAAAAACATTAATAGAACAGCCAAAAGGAAATTGTGTTTCAATTTATATGCCAACGCAACCAGCCGGGCCAGAAGTGCGACAAAATCCAATTCGCTTTAAAAATTTGGTCAAGGAAGCGGAGACTCGTTTAATTGATGCGGGTTTGGAGGAGAAAGATGCGATCGCATTATTGCAAAAATCTCATGAAATCGATACCCAAGAATTTTGGGAGCAAATGGGAGAAACAGGATTAGCGATTTTTATTTCTGAAAATATTTTTCGCTATTATCCTCTGCCAATTGATTTTCAAGAGTTGGTCGTGGTTACAGATCGATTTCACATCAAGCCACTGCTACCAATTTTAAATGGCAATGGTCGCTTCTATATCCTGGCTTTGAGCCAACAAGATGTCAGATTCTTGGAAGGAACACGCTACAGCGTCAAAGAAGTGGAAGTAGAAAATCTCCCTAAAAGTCTAGATGAAGCTCTGCAAAGAGACGATACTGCTAAAGAAGGTCAGTTTCGCATTGCAACATCCAAAGGGGGAACCTCCAATCCTTTTTCGCAACCAGGTACATTCCACGGACAAGGAAGCCCTGACAGGGATAGACGGCAAGAAGACATTTTACAATTCTTTCAGATTGTCGATCGCGCATTACACGAGAAACTGAAATTGCAAAAAGCGCCTTTGGTGCTGGCTGGGGTAGAATATCTCTTGCCTGTGTACAGACAAGCAAATACTTATCAGCATTTGATGGATGAAGCTATAACTGGCAATCCAGAAATTCTCAGCGCTCAAGAGTTACATAATCAAGCTTGGCCAATTGTCGAGGCTGATTTCCAGAAGTCTCAAGAAGAGTTTTTGGAGCAATTTCATGAATTGTTTAGTGGTGATAGTGGTAAAGCATCTAACAAACTCCAAGAAATTGTCTCAGCAGCTTATTACCAACGAGTAGATTCATTATTAGTTGCAGTTGGTCAACAACAGTGGGGTTTATTCGATCCAACCTCGGAAACAGTTTATTTACACCCAGAAAAAGAAACTGGTGATGAAGATTTGTTAGATTTTGTTGCTGCTCATACCTTATTAAATGGTGGCACGGTTTATGCTGTTCCTCCAGAACAGGTTCCGTATAGCACACCCGTCGTAGCAATTTACCGATATTGAACAAACATTTTGACGGTGTTGTATAAAGGTGAATGTGCTATATACAACACCAACAATGATTACGATTCGCTCCTTTATCAGTCAATCTTTAATCGGTTTAGCTCTTTTGAGTGCAACGGCTGTATTTACCCCGAATGCAACAGCAGAAACAATAATTGGGCAATCTGGCAATGTGCGGGCAGAAATATCTTATGACAAACCAGAGGAATTTCAGTATAAAAATGTGCGGCTGAAAATTATCCGAGCGGGTAAAACTGTTTTGGATCAAAAGCTGCCACGAGAAAGTGAATATGACAGACCTGTAGGAAATGTATCTGGGCAAGAAAATAACTTACCAGTGCAAGACTTGGACGGGAACAAGGAACCAGAAATAATTGCCGATTTCTTTACAGGTGGAGCGCACTGTTGTACTTATTCATTGATTTACCATTACGACAGCAAATCCCAAAAGTATATTAAAATTAGCCATGAATGGGGCAATGGTGGTTATCAACTCAAAGATTTAGACAAAGATGGACTGCCAGAGTTTGATAGCCAAGACGATCGCTTTGCCTATGCTTTTACAGCTTATGCTGCTTCTGCCTACCCCCTACAAATTTGGCATTATCGCCAAGGTAAAATGATTGATGTGACTCGTAGCTATCCAAAATTAATCTTCAATCATGCTTCAGAGCTATGGCAAGGTTATACAGAGGCACGGCAACAAGGCGATGATGGCAAAGGCTTTCTAGCCGCGTATTTAGCAGATAAATATCTTCTAGGTCAAGGACAAGATGGATGGGGGCGAGTGCAGCAAGCTTACAAAAAAAACGACCGCACCAAATACTTCGCCGATTTACGTAAGTTTTTGCGCGAAACTGGCTACATTAAATAACAGACGCGATTAATCGCGTCTCTACTCGCACCTTTTGTACAAACGCGATTTAATGTCTAATTAAGTTTTCGTCGTGCTGCTGCTAAAATTAAGCGTTGTTCAGCACGAGCGATCGCCTGATATGTTCGCTCAACTGCTTCCGGTTCAACAGAAATGGAAGTTATGCCCCATTCCACTAATTGATCGATGATTTCTGGGTAGAGGGCTGGTGCTTGACCGCAGATTGAACAAGGTATATCAGCATTTTTAGCCATTTGGATTAGTTGAGCGATCGCACTCATAACTGCGGGATGACGTTCGTTAAATACTTTTGCTAGCTGTCCTTGCTCTCGATCCACTCCGAGCAATAATTGGGTTAAATCGTTTGTACCAATAGAAATTCCGGCTACACCTGCTTTCACATATTCCGGCAGTAAAAACAGCACGCTTGGCACTTCTGCCATGATCCACAGTTGAAACTCTGACACTTCGGTTAAAAGAGCTTGCTCAACTTTGCGACGACAAAAAACAAATTCTTCTACAGTCCGCACAAAGGGCAATAGTAGGTTGACGTTGCTGTAGCCAGCTTGCTGTGCATTCGCTAAAGCTTGTAGTTCTAACTCAAATACTGCGGGATTTCGTAAATAGCTAAAAGTACCGCGTTCACCCAACATCGATTGCGGCGAAGATTCTAAATTATCACTCAACGATGGTAAATCTTGCGATCGCCAATCTAAAGAACGATAAAAAACTGGTCTGGGTGCAAAACCACGAGCAAACTGCATAATCTCCTCAGACCATCGCTCTAATAATTCTGCCTGACGACCGCCTAAAATCCAGTTATTAGGATGTTCTCCATCCAATATATTTAATATCATCAATTCTGAGCGCAACAATCCCACTCCATCCACAGGGAAGTTTTGCACTTCTTCTATTAAACTGGACTGACTCAAGTTAACCAGCAGTTGAGTAGCAATCATGGGTAGACGAGTAGTAACAGCAGAATAGAGCGCTTTGGAGTAATTTTGGGAAAGAAAATTTTCTCCTCCCAGTTTCCCACCTTCCTGATCTCTGCCTTGTTCCATCTCCTCCTTTGAGTCTCCTTTGATTCGATAAATTTCTCCTTTGTCGCCATCAAGCAGCACTCGTTCGCCTGTTTGAATTAAAGTTGTGGCAGATGTTGCGTTTACTACGGCTGCGATCCTTAACTCTCTGGCAAGAATGGCAGCATGGCTGGTTAATCCGCCTTGTTCTGTGATAATACCAGCAACTTGGTGTAGTAATGGTAGCCAATCAGGAGTAATTGTTGGTACTACTAAAATCACTCCCTTGGGTAGTTGTTCGGGTTTTTGTTGCGAATTAGTAATTACCAGGGCAGTTGCTACAACACGTCCCCTAGCCGCTCCTAGCCCCCTAATGAAGTGTCCGTGGGGAATTACAGATTGGGAAGAACTAACTTGTGTGATGTAGAGTTTGTTAGATGTGGTTTGCCCGGCAATAGTCCATTTAATGGTAAAAGTTTTACCTAGTTCGCTGACAAGTTGAGTTCCCAGAGCAATTATTTGTTGTAAATATTCTTCTTGTAAAGCGTACTGTTTTTGCTGGGCTTCCTGAAGTACGTAGGTATTCAGACAAGTACGATCTGGCGTTAGCGCTGAGTTAGGTACGGGTTGCTCAAAAGTTTCAGGTGCTGCATCATCCACGCTATAAGCCAGCATTTTATTACCCAATTGTTGCTCAAGCACAACCCCAGTTTCCTGTTGAATGTAGTAGACATCTGGCTGGACTTCGCCAAGAGCGATCGCAATTCCTAATCCCCAAGTAGCCTCAATTTCCCACCCAGAAGAGTTGGCTGTGAGCAAACCACTGGCGATCGCATTCTCAACAGGTTGCACCAAAACTGCTAAATTTATTTGTTGCAGATTAACTCCTATCCGTTGCCAATATAGGAGACTTCTAGCTCGAAATATCTGGCTCCAGGTGCGTTTTAGGGCAAAAGCGATCGCTTCCGGTTCGCACTGGCAAAACACCGACTCTAGCAAACCCGACATATTCTTCATGCCTGGGGTAGCAGTTGATACTGCTAAGGTAGGTCGAAGAATCAAACAGCCAGTTTGCCACTCTTTAGCTGCTTGGAAAATTGTATTCACCCATTCCTGTGGCACTGTCGCAGTTAGAATTTCTTGACGTAAGCGACTAGCTACCTGCTGAAGTTGCCGCCAATTAGTGACATCCAGGTGTAATGAAGAATGGGGTAAGTCAGCTACTAAGGACTCTGAACTATTGAGATTTTCGAGAAATTGTCGTAAAATTTCCCCTGACACAACAAAACCAGGCACTACCGGATAACCACGCTGGATAATTTTGCTCAAGTGAAACGCTTTGTCACCTACTTTGGTGCGGTCTTGTAATTTAATTTGGTCTAGCCAGTAGAGTTTATCCACTCAATTTGTTAGTTGTCAGTTGTCTATTTATACCCATAGGTATGCCCTCCTGGTACGTTATCTGTCGTTAATCCACTGAATCCTGAATCAGCACTTCTGAATAGGAATAGTTATAGCATTTACGTTGAATTTCTCGATCTTGTTAGTAGCTAATTGCTATTTACACGATGAATTACTGGTAATTAGACTCCTTTGAAAATCAAATTTTTGCCTTCATTTCATATTTCATTATTGAGTGTATAGATTAAATCTAGCAATTTCAGGTAAAACTTTATAGCATCAGTGATTTTAAACAGTCTAAAAAGTATAGCAAGGGACTGGGGACTGGGTGAAAAGTCTTTTTGTGTCTAAGTTTCATCATCTGTTGATGTCCTAACCACCAAGGCTTGTGCTATATTTAATAAATTTAAAAGTCATGGAGTTTAACCAAATTATGAGCATTGCCATAACTTCACAATGGAAAGCTCAATTTATTTTCCAAAAAAATATTATTGAAAAATAATCCTAATAATAAACTATATTAATTAGTAGGTTTAGTAGGTTAAAAAGCACTCATGAATTAATATAATCCAAATATGAGAGCTAGCTATTGCACTACCCCATTGAATTAAACTCTATTAATACAAATATTACCAGTTAACCTAGTATATATAAGACTACTATTTGATTTTTGAAAAGATACGTAGGGGAGCCAGTAGCGTGGGCGGGTTTCCCGACTTGAGCTACTTCGTAGTGGTAGCGACGCAGGAGCGTCGCTGGCGTTGCGTTAGCACGGAGAGTACGGCACAAAAGCCTTAAGAATGGTGCGTTACAGCTTACGCCTAACACTCCACTACAAATACTTAGATTTTTCAGAAATCAAATATGATTCCTATTGAATACTCTATACGAGACTAAGCATTGTCAAACACTTACTACCTTGCAACGAATGATTGGCTAAATATCAGCCTCAGACTATGTATTGCATTGGCTATTGGAGCAATTATCGGTTTAGAACGCCAAATTAGCCGCAAACCAGCTGGTTTAAGAACTCACATGCTGGTGAGTTTAGGTTCAGCTATATTTACCTTAATAATTATTCAAACAGGAGGAGTGCAAAATAGTCCTGATGCACTAAGCCGAGTCATTCAAGGGATTGCGGCCGGTATAGGATTTCTCGGTGCTGGAGAAATTGTGCGCCAATCTTCTCAAGAATTACAGCGATTTGAAATTCACGGACTTACCTCAGCCGCGGCTATTTGGGTGTCAGCTGCATTAGGAATTGCTGCTGGCTGTGGTTTGTGGCAGTTAGGATTGATTGCTACTTTGCTAACTTTTTTAATTCTCAACGTTTTTAAAAGGCTAGAAAAACATCAATAATCAATCGTAAACGATGTTTTTAGGTTCATACACAAAATGATTATTTTGTACAGTACCTAATCCCTAAATTAGGATAAATTTGGGATTATTTCTCCTGCTTTCACAAAAAGAATTTGGGAGGACTTCAGCCATTGAGAATCAAAAGAACCCAAGTGAGTGGTGGTAATTAAAGTTTGAAAGCGGTCTTGAATAGCATCCAGCAATTGATTTTGACGGGATAAATCAAGTTCGGCAAGAACATCATCAAGCAATAGCAATGGTGGTTCTTTTACGACTTCTTCAATTAATTGTAATTCGGCTAATTTTAAGGCTAGAACCAGCGTTCGTTGTTGACCTTGAGAACCGTATTGACGAGCGGGTGTCTGATTAATAGTTAATTCTATTTCGTCTCGATGGGGCCCGACAAGAGTAGTACCTTGGTGCAGTTCGGCAACGGTTCGTTGCTGAATTTTTGCTAAAAAAGCTTGCTGCACTTCTTCTGGATGATTATCTTCTAAAGGAATATTAGGCACGTAATTGATTTGCAGAATTTCTGTACTGCCGCTAATACTGGCGTGCCAAGCACTAGCAATAGGAGCTAATCTTTGTATAGCGCGATCGCGTCGTCTAATTACCCTGGTTCCCGTGGTAGCTAACTGTGCATCCCAAATACCCAGTTCAGAGTCTTGAGTGCTAAGTTCTGAATCTTGAGTTTTTTTTAAAAAGGCATTTCGCTGGCGTAACACATGGTTATACTGCTGCAAAATGTGAGCATAAACTGGTTCGAGTTGAATTAAAAGTGTATCCAACCAGTTGCGACGACCTTCCGGGCCGCCACGTACTAAGTCTAAATCCAAGCTAGAAAACTGGACTGCATTGATAACACCAAGAAAATCCATTTGACGGCGAATAGATTCACCATTGATTGCAACACTGCGGCGACCATTGCGGCGCAAAGTTAAAGTTAGGTCACTAACGCCTGTTTGTCGCTCAAGGGTGGCATTAATTTGAGCTATGGCTTCCCCTTCTTGAACTAAATCGCGATCGCGGGTCATTCGGTGCGATCGCAATGTCGCCAGTAACTCTACCGCCTCCAACAAATTCGATTTTCCCTGAGCGTTATTACCCACCAAAATTGTTTTAGCAGCATCAAACTCAACCTTCTGGTCTTGGTAATTGCGAAATTGTCGGAGGTTTAGAGTTTTCAAATACATTGCGAGGATTGGGAATTGGGAATTGGGGATTGGGGATTGGGAAATTGGGAATTGGGGATTGGGAATTGGGAATTGGGAATTGGGAATTGGGGAGAATAACATTACCTTACCTCTTTCCCCCTGCTCCCTGCCCCCTGCCCCATTCCCCATTCCCCCTGCCCCATTCCCCATTCCCCATTTAGACAGCCTTCTTGCCCATAATCCGCAAAAATATTTTCTCCGCTTCAATCCAGACAAACATTAAGGCACTGAAGCCAATACAAACTCCCAATTCTTGCATGTTGAGATAGTGAGTACCGAAGAAATCTCGCAGGGGTGGGACATAAACTAGCATCAATTGCAAAATCGTGGTGACGACAACAGCCGCTAGTACAAATATATTAGAAAAGGGATTCATTTCGATGGCCAGTCGGTTATTAGAGCGAATGGCGATCGCATGTCCCATTTGGGCAATACACAAGGTAGTAAATACCATCGTTTTCCAAGCTTCGGGATTGCCTTGATACCCAGCTGCATGGGTATGTTGATAAGCCCACCACATCAAGGCAATACTGATAATGGCAAAAATGATCCCAATGCGAATCATGTAAGAACCTAATCCCCTAGCGAAAATACTTTCGCGGGGGCTAAAAGGCGGACGTTGCATTACATCCGGTTCTGGAGGTTCCACAGCTAATGCCAAAGCTGGTAAACCGTCTGTCACCAAATTCATCCACAAAATTTGTAAAGGAGTAAGGGGAACGCCTCCCAAACCAATTAAGGGTGCGGCGGCAATTGTCAAAACTTCACCAATGTTACTGCCCAGGATGTATTTAATAAAGCGGCGAATATTGGTGTAAACAACTCTACCTTCCTTGGTGGCGCTGACAATGGTGGCGAAGTTGTCATCAAGTAAGACCATATCGCTGGCTTCTTTACTAACATCAGTGCCAGTAATGCCCATCGCAATCCCGATATCGGCTTGTTTGAGGGCTGGGGCATCGTTGACACCATCACCCGTCATCGCTACAAATCGTCCCCGACGTTGCAATGCTTGGACAATTCGCAGTTTGTGTTCTGGCGAAACCCTAGCATAGATGCTTACCAAGTCAACGTTTTCCTCTAATTCCTGGTCGCTCATCCGTTGCAATTCTTGACCTGTGAGGACACGTGCGCCTTCCTCTGCAATTCCCAAATCAGTAGCGATCGCTCGTGCAGTTAATTGGTGGTCGCCAGTAATCATCACTGGGCGAATTCCGGCTTCTCGGCATTCTTGTACGGCTGCCCTTACTTCTGGGCGTGGCGCATCCAGCATTCCCACCAATCCCAGCCATACCAAACCTTGCTCAGATGCCTCATCTGAACCGTCTGGTGGAATTTCTGCCAGGGGTTTGTAGGCAAAACCTAGCACCCGTAAACCTTTACTCGCCATCAAGTCATTTTCTGTCAAAACATTTTGGCGTTGTGCTTCGGTTAAGGGGGCTGTGTCATTGCCCAAATGGATTTGAGTGGAACGTGCCAAGATTAACTCTGGGGAACCTTTGGTAAACATTAAGTAAGGTTCAGATTGGAGCAAGCCAGCGATCGCTGGGTCAACGTCTCTCGAAGACGCTTCACCTGTGGCGACTCCTTCCACCTGAGAAATCACGCTCATCCGCTTACGTTCTGAGGAGAAGGGAAACTCGGCAACGCGAGGTAACTTACTGTTCCACTGGTCTTTTTCGATTCCAGCTTTTCCTGCCAGAGTAACTAATGCCCCCTCTGTAGGATCTCCCAAAATTGCCCATTCCCCTTGTTCTTTTTGCAACACTGAATCATTACAAACAGCACAGGCGACTGATAAAGCTGAAATTTCTGGAGATTCTTCTAAGGAAACTTTTTGACCATCTAACTGAAAGTCCCCTGTAGGAGCGTAACCTTCGCCGGTGACGCGAAAAGTCTTGTCATTGGTATAAACCGATTGCACGACCATTTTATTTTGCGTCAGCGTGCCGGTTTTATCCGAACAGATGGTGGTTACAGAACCCAAAGTTTCCACTGCGGGCAATTTGCGAATCAAGGCATTTTGGCGCACCATTCGCTGGGTTCCCAGCGCTAGAGTCACGGTAATTACAGCAGGTAAACCTTCTGGCACCACAGCAACCGCCATACTCAAGGAAACTTCCAAGAGTTCTTGGATGTTTTTAAAACCTCCATCCTTGATGACACCACCAATAACAACGATCGCCACCAAAATCAAAGAACCCGTAACTAGGACGTTACCCAGTTGAGTCATTCGTTGCTGTAAGGGCGTAGGTTCACTTTCCACCGCCTGCAACATGGTGGCAATTTTGCCTATTTCTGTTGTCATGCCGGTATTAGTTACCAGAACCTTCGCCCGTCCTTGGACTACTTCAGTTCCTTGATACACGACATTGAGGCGATCGCCTAATGATGTTTCCTCGGGCAATTTTAATGATGCCTGTTTATTTACCGCTTCGGCTTCCCCTGTCAATGCCGACTCACGCACTTGTAAATTTGACTGTTCGATCAAGCGTCCATCTGCGGCTATCTGCATCCCAGCTTCCAGCAGCATTACATCCCCTGGCACTAGTTCCTTGGCTGCTATCTCCACCAGTCTTGCGTCGCGGATGACTCGCACTAAGGGAGAGGTAAGTTTTTTTAAAGCTGCCAAGGCTTTTTCGGCACGGCTTTCTTGGACGTAACCGAGTATGCCATTGAGAATAACAATTGCTAAAATAGCGATCGTATCTTTAAATGGCACTTCACCGTCCTTTAAGCGACCCTCGCGCAAAGCCATCAGGTCTAAAAATCCAGAAATCAAAGCCACGCCAATCAGCATCAACAACATAATGTTCTTGAACTGATCCAGCAAAATTTCCCAAGTACTACGCCCAGCAGTTTCTTCAAGTTCGTTGGGGCCGTATTTTTGTAATCTCTGTTCAATTTCTTGGGGTGTTAAGCCACTGTCTGCATTACTATCGAGCAGGTCTAGCGCTTTATTAACTTCTAAACTATGCCAAACGGCGGCACCTTCAGGCAGAGAATTAGCAGACATCGTGTAGGTCACAGCAAATGGTTACAAAATTCGATCATAATTTAGTGATGGCAGGAATTCCATCTTTTAAAGTTACATTAAGGCGATCGCCCAGCTATATGAATGTATACGTAATTCTTAACATTTGTAAATTCCTCATAGTTTGACATAGTATTCTTTCTCACGAAAGAGTTAATCGGAACACATTTTACCGATAATTATGAGTAATAGAGCTTAGAAAAAGAGGCAAGGGAGCAGGGAGTAAGGGGCAGGGGGCAGGGGGCAGGGAGCAGGGGCAAAAAATCGTTTTGATGCGATGAAATTGGATAATTTATTTCTTGGAAGTCCCTAAACAAGAACCACCCCCCTGTTGTGGAGAATTAAGAGCCATGCTCTGCTCCATAGCAGTCTTTAATAGAGGTGATTTCCCCTTGCCCCCTGCCCCCTGCCCCCTGCCCCCTGCCCCTTGCCTTTTCTTTGAAGCTTTGTTAAAGAGGACATGCCACAATTAATTTTAGGCTGCCATTCCTTTCATTTACATCCCGTATTCAATAGTTAGGATGCATGGCACGATTGCATTTCTCCATTTTTAATTTTGCAGAAAGTTGAGCCAGTCCCTTGTGTACTTCGCCACTCAAGGAAGCTGGAGTGCCATTAAGGTTTGCCGATCTAGCAAACTTTTCTAGCTGAATTTTAAATTTGGAATTACCCAGGCGTGCTAAACCATTAAATAAATATGCTTAATATGAGTTTTGCACTCCCCACGACCGTTAGCCAGATGTTTGGGCAAAAAACAATTCGACCGCTTACTGCTGCTACCCTGTGTGGCATTACTTTCATTAAAGATAGACTCCTTGCTATTGATAGTATTAAAGGGCATCTACTAGAGATTGATCCCACCTCTGACAACAGCAAAATTATCAACCCCCATCAAGTTAAAGAATTTATCGATGTCACTGGTATAGCGGTGTGGGAAAATACCCTTTGGGTAAGCCGCGAAAATAGTGTTTACTTGTGCAATCTCAATGCTTTGGGTTTAGAACATTTTGTGACATTGCCTTATCCGGCTGACGGCGTTGCTGTTTGGGAAACAACAGTTTATGTCAGTTCCCAAAGGCTGGGCTACATTCTGATTTATGACCGCGAAACCCGAAAAGAGATTACCAGATTTTATGCCCCTGGAGTTGGGATAGAGAATTTAGCTGTAACCCAAGAAATGCTATGGATTTGCGATCGCACTGAACAATCAGTTTACGCGATGGATAGGGCCACAGGAGAACTGCAATTTAGTGTCCTGACACCCTTTGAATGTCCTACAGGCATTGCAATTCATAAAAATGACGAAACAGGCGAAGAAACTATCTACGTTGCTTATGCCTCAGAGGAAGCTTATATTCGGGATAATCCTAATGCCGATCCGAGTCATGAGCTAACCTTCCGCGATCGCACTTTTATTCATCCCCTGTATTATCATTACCAGCCAGATAAGCGCTACGCCCTCTCTAACGGCTATCTGATTGAAATGTCTTATGCCGAGGAAATTGCCCCCTTAGATGAGGTTTATTTACCTGATGTAGAATGGCGCATCGCCCTACCATCAGAAACTGAGCGTCAAAAGGTCAAACACGTTGAACCAATTGGTATACCCTTTATTGAAGAAGTGATAGAAGGGCAGCGTGTAGCAGTCTTCAAATTCGATTCTCTTGCTCCAGGAGAACGGCATATATTTGGCTGGAAAGCACTTTTAGAAGTTCGAGGCATTAAATATCGCATCACACCCAGAGATGTAGAAGATATACCTAAACTTTCTCCAGAATTACAAACGCGCTACTTAGTAGATGACGACGATTTAGCAATGGATACTACCATTGTTCGCCGTGCTGCTAGAGAAGCCATTGGTTCTGAAACCAATGTGCTGCGGAAAATGCACAACATCCGCAACTACGTCTACGACCAGTTATCATACGGTATTAAACCTTACATTGACACGCCAGATATCGTTTTAGAACGGGGCGTTGGTTCCTGTGGCGAATATGTCGGACTTTTACTTGCCCTCTCGCGTTTAAATGGCATCCCCTGCCGCACCGTAGGTAGGTACAAATGTCCTCCCCATAGCGACTTACTAGGAGTGCCACTACAACCCGACTTTAATCACGTTTGGCTGGAGTTCTACGTTCCGAATATTGGCTGGTTGCCAATGGAATCAAATCCTGATGATATCGGTGAAGGTGGCCCTTATCCGACGCGCTTTTTTATGGGCTTATGCTGGTATCACATTGAAATTGGTAAAGGTATCACCTTTGAAACCGTGACAAGTCAAGGTGCGCGGCTAACGAAAGAAGATATCCCCATCGGTGATTTAGCGATAAATCATATTCGGTTCACAATTCTTAAAGAATTACCACCCTTTTGAATTTGGGCATTGGGCATTGGGCATTGGGGAAAGACTTACTGCTACTTATCCTCTGCTCCCCATTTCCCTCATTTCCATGCCCCAATTAGCTATTAATTCTTAAACTTGGCAGTGGATACGACTGATGTTGCTTAAAATCGGCAAATTCACAGATTGAGTTGAATGGGCAAAAGCGACAATGAGAACCAGGATTTGGAGGAAAAATTTTACTAAAGCTAGTATTTCCGTCGTGATATTTTTGCAAATCGTATTGATGCTTATGGGCAATATTCGCTAACTCAAATTTTAAGGATTCTAATTCACTATTATTGATGCTAATTAACTCAGACTTTTTACAAATTTCTAAATTATAAAATGATGCAACAGCTTCCCGCCCAGGGTAAAGATATCGAGCAGCTAATAAGTAAACTAATGCCTGTCGTTTGTCAAAAGCTGACTTACCAGTTTTGAAATCTAAAATATGTAAAGTGCTATCAGACTCAATGAAAACGCAGTCCATAGCAGCATATAAGCGAAAGCAATAATCTTCTTGTTCAACTACTATCGGTTTAGGAAAGCCTTCATCACCCGGAGTTAATTGGATAATATCTTTATCCAACAGTAACGGCGCATCGTGATATTTCTTCAAAATTTGCAGCACTCGTTGCTGAACTTGAACGGTTGAGTGGGCTAATTTAAGTAACTGTGCAACTCTTTCTACGCCATCTGCTTGCTTCAACAGATAGCTGTGATGATGAAACTCATAAATGCCTTTTTGGGCGAGTATACCAATCCTCTGGGGTGCGGTGGCTTGCCCTAAAAGAGCTTTGACTTTTGGTTCGTGTTGCCGCGCTTTGATAAACCCCCGTCTCATCTGGCAATGCCAGCGTTCTTGCCCAGTTGCTGGGGCAACTAGAGACCAAAGGTGATAACTGGCAAAAGGTCGATCGGGGGTTGACATTGCTCAGAAACAGTGAGAGAAAATACGGTGGGAGAAGTTTAAACTAAGGCTTCCCTAGAAAATAATTTCGGAGGATACTTGCTGCTAAACATACTTTACGGGAAGCTTTTATAGTACTGATAATGTACGGAAGCAAGTGGCAAAAATGTCCAGCAAGATTAAATTTGGCACTGATGGATGGCGAGGGATTATTGCCGATGATTTTACTTTTCCCAATGTGCGGAAAGTAACAAGAGCGATCGCCATTTATTTAGAAACAGCCTATACAAAAAATAGACCAGTACTTATTGCCTACGATACTCGCTTTTTAGCTGAACAGTTCGCCCAAGCAGCAGCCCAAGTACTGGCTGACTTGGGTTGGATTGTAAAAATTACTAATGGGGATTGCCCTACACCAGTAATTGCCTACAACGCCCGTCACTTAAATTCCTCTGGCGCGTTAATGTTTACTGCTAGTCATAATCCTGCACCCTACTGTGGAATTAAATATATACCCGATTATGCCGGGCCTGCCACTCCAGAGATTACTGATACTATTGTGGCAAATATAAAAAGCGCATCGGATGATTTGCCTGGGAGCAAACCATCAGGTTCAATTTCAATTTTCGATCCGAAACCAGATTACTTGCAATTTATCTACACTCTACTTGATGTAGAACGAATTAAAAGCGCTAATTTAAAGGTAAAGTACGATGCTTTGTATTCTACCTCTCGCGGCTATTTAGATGAAGTTTTGCAGCAGAGTGGCGTTCAGTTAGAAAGTTTCCACAATTGGAGGGATGTTTTATTTGGGGGTGGAATGCCAGAACCCAAAGGAGAACAATTAGTTGAGTTAGTGGAAGCAGTAGTCCGCGATCGCGCTGATTTGGGTTTAGCGACGGATGGAGATAGCGATCGCTTTGGTATCGTTGATGAACAAGGAAATGTCCTTACTCCGAATACTGTGCTGCTAGTTCTGGCACGTCATTTGCTCAAAAACAAAGGTAAAATCGGCGCTATCGTCCGCACTGTGGCAACAACCCACCTACTGGATAACTTCGCTGCTAAAAATGGATTGCCAATTTATGAGACAGCAGTTGGTTTTAAATACATTGGTGAAAAAATGCGCGAAACTGCCGTATTAATTGGTGGAGAAGAATCGGGTGGTTTGAGTATTATCGGGCATATCCCCGAAAAAGACGGGATTTTAGCCGATATGCTGGTGGCAGAAGCGATCGCTTATGAAGGCAAACCGCTAAGTCAGATGGTGGCAGAAGCGATCGCTGAAGCTGATGGCCCACTTTACAACAATCGTTTAGACTTACACCTCACGGAGGCGCACAAAACCGCCGTCATGGACTCCTTTACTAAAAATCCACCTACAGAGGTAGCAGGAATTAAAGTCAAGGAAGTAGGGCGTAAAGATGGTATTAAGCTGTATCTAGAAGAAGGTAGCTGGATTTTACTGCGTCCTTCTGGGACAGAACCATTGGTGCGCGTCTACCTAGAAACCAACACTCCCGAAAAACTCACCAAAATCGCGCACGAGTTAGAGAGTGTGATTGCTAAATTAGAGGCATAAGAATTGTGAGTTAAGAGTTGTAAATTAACAATTATTAACTTTTAACTACTATTAACAGTTATGAGTTCTAAATTAATAACTTCTAAGTTCTCACTCCTGTACAGACGCGATTAATCGCGTCTCTCTTCAATCAAAATATGAAAATCGCTCCTTTTTTGACATCTCTAGTTGTATCGGTTTGGGTAATTGCGATCGCTATTATTTCAGTCCAAAATGCCACACCCGTATCGTTAAAATTCTTAACATTTCAATCGATTCAAATACCAATGGGTTTAGTACTGGCTTTTAGTGCCGGTGTAGGGTTAATTGGTATGGCACTGCTGCAACCTCTCTGGGGACTTGCTGGTATTGGGCAGCGTAATTCTCGATTGGAAGAGGATGCAGAATTTTTTGTTGAGGATGAAGACTTTTGAGGATTGAATAGCTATGCAGTAACAAAACATTATTACGATCAAACCAGGAAAACGAGGTAAAGTTAGTGTTGGATGAAGACTGGCTACCGGAAGCAAGCGATATTTGATAAGTGTAATTGTGACTGTGTGGGTAATAGTGCTAATCTGGATAGCGCTTTGAGGTGTGAAAAACTCGAAGAATTTCTACTGACTCTTCTTTGACTCGATAAATAACAATATATGGCGTGCTAGGAATTACTAGCTCCCTTGTACCTTCTATACGTCCAGTTCGCCCCATAAAAGGATAATTCTCAAGTTGACTGGCAGCAAGTTGAATCCTCAATATCACTTCCTGCGCTGCTTGTGGATTCTCTTTGAGGATGTAGCTATGGGCTTGTTCCAAATTACGAAGCGCACGACGCAGCCACTTAATCTGCATTGGTAAGCTTTGCAAAAGTCGCTTTTACTTCTTCATCACTAGCAAAATCTCCAGCATCCGCTTCAGCAATCCCCTTTTGAATTTCCTCGATTTGCCACTGATACATCTCTAGATAAGTGGCTACTGCCTCATTAAGTACGTAGCTACGATCGCGGTTTATTCCAGCTGCGATCGCATCAAGTGCAGCCTTCTGATCGCTATCTATCCGAAACGTAATATTTTCTTTGCCCATTATCTTATGAAAGTTGTATTGCAATATGTTGTATTGTAATATATTGCAAGGCAAGATGGTTATAGTGGCGATCGCTATTTTCTCAAAGCGTTTGTAGCCTGTAAGCCTTGCACTACACAAAAAAAGCCTGACAATACAGGCTTTTTGGAAACTTTTAGCAAAGCGATTGCACCTGTGGCTAACACCTCATGCAATGGACAAGCGATGTCTACGAGGGGCTACTCCTACGCACTCGGCTTGACGCTAGAATATTAGTCGCAATCTTGTAGAGATGATTGGTAATGAAAATTAAAGCAGTTATCTGGCAAGAAGACGGTGTGTGGTGTGCTTCTGTACCTGCCCTACCCGGATGCCACACTTGGGGAGACAGCTATGAACATTTGTTAGAAATGCTGCAAGATGCAATTCAAGGTTGGTTGAAAGTTGCTAGCGTTTGAAAAGCATTATGAAAGATGCTGGACTTACCGAAGAAGATTTGGACTAAGAGCGATCGCAATTATCTAAAGTTCACACAACAGCAGTTAAGTTGGGCAGTTTTGGGTTAATTTTAGCTTCAGATAATCAATGAAATCCAGAATTTCTGTATCAGTGAGTTGTAGACGCGATCGCTTGCCATATTTCTGCTGTAAATACTCCCTTCCCTGCTCTGGAGTCCAATTTAATTGAGCTAAATATGTGTCAGTTTTAGCTATAAAAATATCACGCGGTTCAGGCGTTTTTATATTATCAATTGCTTCTGATTGAGATTGATTTGTCTCTTGATTAAAATTATGAATATTATTAATTTTTAAACTTAGTCTTTGTCCTAAAGCTTGCCAATCTAATTCCTTATGTCCATCCCAACTAACACCTACAGAACGATAAGTTATTGGATCGTAAATTTTGCAAAAAACTACATTACTGTCTCCAGGGCTAACGGCTATCGTTAGTGGATTACACAATTCTTTATAAGTAAGGACATCTAAAGATAACAATAAACTTTTGGAAAAGAAGGAGTCGCTACCTGAACGGATAATATAAGGTTTGTCTGCCAAAATATATAAATCGTTCTTTTCAACTGGCCCGAATTTAGTTTCAACCTTTTTATTAACTTCTATCTCTGTAATTATCCCAGTCAAAGCTCTCTCATAAATTGGGATGCGTTTTTCATCTTCAGCAAGCATATACCAGCAGTGATCCGATTCTTTGCTCACAAAAACATATTGAGGTTTTGGGACTGCTCCAAATCCTAATTTAACTTCCATATTTCGATGCAGGTTTTGGTAAATATATTTATTGAGCAACCAGCCATTACGATTTGTACCATCAAGTTATAAGTTGCTTTATAGATATCATTCCCTAGTCAACAAGCTAATTAACACTAAGGCATCAAAAATTCCGAAATCTGGTGAATCTATAACAAGGTTTCTGGATCGACACCTAGCGCATTCAACCTTTCAATTAACATTTTCACTTTTTGTTCTGCTTCCACCCGTCGCTGTTCTTCAAAAGCTGTGTGTTCTTCCGCTTCCCTAATGCGTTCTTCTGGTGTTAGCAATCTTTGCCCTTCCTCGTCATACCAGTACAGCCATTCCCGCACTATACCTTGATAAATTCCTCGTTCTCGCCCAATTCCTAAACCAATTTCTGGTAGCCAAACGGGATTTCCTGATATTAAGATATATTCCCCATCAACTAAGTGATACACTTCCAAAGGCGACTTTTTCCGCCGCAGGGGACTATACACAACGTAGTACAAAATTCCTAAATCTTTGGCATAAAATTCTTTCTTGATGCTATATTCTTCTCGATATATTTGAGAAACAACTTCTAGTGCTAAAATTGGCAGTTTCTTTTCTTCCCACAGCACATAACTTAGGCGTAAATCCTCATCAATGACACGTTTAACTCCTAAGCTGAGAAACCCATCAGGGACAATGGCTGGTTTGTCTGGGTGATAATAGATACCCATATCAACACCAAAAAACCAATCCCAGCGATCGCACCAAGCCAAAGCAAGTGTAGTTTTCAACAAGCCAGGAATTAAATTTTGGAGTTCATTATCCACAGGGGTATCATTTGAGTCGGGCAGCTCTTCGGAAGATGGCAAACAATGGAGTGGATTGTAGTTTAACATGAGCGGTTTTGCCAAATCTGATTCTAGGTAGATGGTAGGTAATCTATTGATGTGCGATCGCAGCGCCAGAATAAAGAACCATTTTTAGCGATAGCTTTTCATCATTCTCAATAGTGAAAAGCAATTACAAGTGTATTTTTTTAATTAAGTAATTTTTCGGTACTGTCTACGAGAGTGTCTAACCCACAATAGCAAAAAAGGGTGGAATATTGTTCAACTAGAACATTCCAGAAGTCGCAGAGTATTCAATTTCATGGTGAATTTGGTAGCTGGGCTGATTACCTATACCTACCAGGAGAAAAAGCTTTTTCTCAACCTTGACTCCGAAAAAATGGCGTAGCTGGAACTTAGCTGATTTTTAGCCCGATTTTTGAATCGTACTTAAGTATCAGATATGTCACCACAGATCCATTCACGAATTTTAATCAAAAACTTCTTAACTGTTTTTTTGCCATTATCAGCCTTAGTTGGGAGTGTTGTCGGAGCTATCTACTACCAACAGGTACAAACTGAAAAAGTTGTATTGAAAACAAATGAACTCAGCAAGGTAGATTTACAAACAAAAGTAATTAGCGGAGACTTCCATTCGGTCGTCTCAGATTTGATGGTTATCGCTAAACAAAATGAGTTACAAAGAATTTTAGAAGGAGTGGATGGAGAACAACAGGCACTTTCTAGAGAATTCTTATTATTTTCTCGATATAAAAAACTTTACGACCAAATTCGCTTTTTAGATGAATCGGGTAAAGAAGTTGTCAGAGTCAACTTCAAAAAGGGTGAACCAGAGATTGTCCCCGAAGAAAAACTGCAAGTGCAAGCAAAGCGTTACTGGTTTAATGACACTTTGCGACTGAACCAAGGAGAAGTCTTTGTCTCTCCCCTTGACCTGAATATTGAACGAGGTCAGGTTGAACAACCCCTCAAACCAATGATCCGCTTTGGTACTCCCGTTTTTGACAGCCGTGGACAGAAACGAGGCATTGTAGTGTTAAATTATTTTGGCGCTAAACTGCTCGACAATTTCAATCAAGCTTTCGCTAATGTCCCTAGTCAGGGAATGCTGCTGAATGCTGATGGTTACTGGTTAAAAGGGGCGAAGCCTGAGAATGAATGGGGATTTATGTTTAGCGATCGCAAAAACCGCACTTTTGGCAAAGCTTTTCCCCAAGAATGGCAGCAGATTTCTCAAAAAGAATCGGGACAATTCCTAACTGCTGAGGGAATGTTCACTTTTGCTACAGTCTACCCGCTTTTTGAAGGGCAAAAATCTAGTACGGGAGCGGGACAGGCTTTTGCACCGAGCCAAAATCAAATTAATACCAAATCCTATCATTGGAAAATTGTCTCATGGGTGTCACCAGAAATGTTGACGACCAAATCAAACCGATTTTTGAGTCAATTGCTACTTCTATATGCTGGTTTAGTAGCATTAATTGGCATTGGTTCTTGGCTACTAGCGAAAGCTAGTGTCAATCGTCAGATGGCCCAGTTAGAGTTAAGGCAGTCTGAAGCCCAGTTGCGAGAGCTAGTTGAGCGGGAAAAAATTCTTAAAACTCGTCTATCTAGTCAAATTCGCAACTCACTGGATCTGAATACGATTTTGAGTACAGTCGTGGGTGAAGTTCGAGAACTACTCCAGATCGATCGATGCCAGTTCCTTTGGTGTCATCAAGAAGATGAATCTACTAGCTTTGAACTGAGTCAGCAAGCCTGCGCTCCCGACTTGCCAGAACCCTTGGGCTGTTCTCCTATTCAGAATGTGGAAGCGCTGAGTGAGGCTGTTCTCCAAGGGAATCTGCTTTGCTTTGATGATATTGCGACAGATCCCTGGCTTGATTTCAAGAATCGGAATTTACTGGTGACATTGGGTTTTAAGTCTCTACTAATAGTTTCGGTTCAAACTCAGTCGGGTTGCTTGGGTGTGATTGTCTGCGAACATAGTAGAGCGCTGCGTTCTTGGAGCGATGAAGAGGTAGAACTAATTCGAGATGTGGCTGACCAATTAGCGATCGCCATTGACCAAGCCCAATTGTATAATCAAAGCCGTGCTGCCACTGCTGCTGCTACTGCTCAGGCAGAACAACTCAACAAAGCTTTGCATAATTTAAAACAGACTCAAGCTCAACTGATTCAAACTGAAAAAATGTCGAGTTTAGGTCAACTAGTGGCTGGGGTAGCTCACGAAATCAATAACCCAGTTAACTTTATCTACGGTAATCTAACCCATATAAGTGAATATACGCTGGGCTTGTTAGAACTGGTAGAACTCTATCAAAATTCAAATCCTAATTCAACACCTGAAATACAAGCTTATATAGAAGCCATCGACCTTGACTTTATGGCTGAGGATCTACCTAAAATTTTAGTTTCAATGAAAATGGGAGCTAATCGCATTCGGGAAATAGTTCTATCCTTGCGAAATTTTTCTCGACTTGACGAAGCGGATATGAAGCCTGTCAACATTCACGAAGGTATTGATAGCACATTACTAATTTTACAAAATCGCCTCAAACAAATGCCTGGAAATGCCGGAATTGAAATAGTAAAAGCTTATGGTGATATCCCTTTAGTGGATTGCTATGCTGGGCAACTCAATCAGGTGTTTATGAATCTCATTAGTAACGCCATTGATGCCCTAGATAGTTATAACAATCAGCGAACTCTGGAAGATATAGAAGCTAACCCCAGCCAGATTGTAATTCGTACTGAGTTACGCAACCCAGATCGCATAACTATACAAATTGCAGATAATGGCCCTGGCATGACCGAAGTAGTTAAGCAACGACTATTTGACCCTTTCTTTACCACGAAACCCGCAGGTAAAGGCACTGGATTAGGATTGGCAATTAGCGCTCAGATTATCACAGAAAAACACAATGGAGCTATTTGGTGTATTTCCGAACCAGGACAGGGAGCAGAATTTTGGGTTGAGATTCCGATTTGGCAAAGTTCTAAACTAGCTACTGTAAGTACTGCTACTCTATCCAAAATTTGACAAATGAATAATGACGACGGGCTACGCCTACGCGCTAATTTTGATAGCCCTTGGAAAGAAATTATAGAAGCTTATTTTCCCCAAGCAATGCATTTCTTTTTTCCAGAAACTTCTGCATTAATTGATTGGGAACGTCCCTACCAATTTCTAGATAAAGAATTTCAGCAAATAGCTCGTGAAGCTGAACAGGGTAAACGATATGCCGATCAATTAGTCAAAGTTTGGCAAACCCAAGGGGAAGAACTTTGGTTATTAATCCATGTTGAAATTCAGGCACAAAAAGAAGATAACTTTGCCAAGCGGATGTTTACCTACAACTTTCGCATATTTGACCGCTTCGATCGTCCAGCAATAAGCCTTGCAATTCTCTGCGATTCAAACCGCGAATGGCGACCAAGTAATTACAGTTACAATTATCCCAATACTCGCTTAACTTTTGAATTTGGCAGTATTAAACTTTTGGATTACGAAAATCGCTTTCACGAGTTAGAAAATAGCGATAATCCATTTGCAACTGTCGTCATGGCGCATTTGAAAACGCAGCAGACGCGCTCATCACCCGAACAACGCAAAATATGGAAATTTAGTTTAATTCGCAGACTATATGATTTGGGCTTAGAAGAGCAGGATATTCGCAATCTATATCGATTTATCGATTGGGTTATGATATTACCAAAGGCATTGGAAAATCAGTTTTGGGAAGAGTTTAAACAATTTGAGCAGGAGCGGACTATGAGATACATAACTACAGGTGAGCGCATCGGCTATGAGCGAGGAAAACAAGAAGGTAAACAAGAAGGTAAACAAGAAGGTGAACGACAGCTTATTTTAAGGTTACTACAAAGACGAGTGGGAGAATTATCACCAGAATTGCAAGATCGCATCCAATCTCTTTCTTTAAATCAATTAGAAACCCTTGGCGAAGCTTTGTTAGATTTTACTGCTATGGAAGATTTGCTTAACTGGTTGCAAACAAATCAATCAGCTTAAAATCTATTTTTATTAAAAATGTAAAAAATACATCTACTCACTTGTCGATACAGGATTTTTTAACTCAGTTCAATAATTTATTACATTACCAATAAAAAGTTACGAGTGAGTAACAAAAAGGGCAGGTATTAAAACCCGCCCTCAAAGCAATAAATATTTCAACTAAACTAGCGATCGCAACTTAATTACCAATCTTTGGCGCACTCAAAGAAACCTTTAGTGTGTCGTCTTTTTGCTGTGCTAATGTCGGTACGGAATCACGCAATCTTGCAGTCAATTGTACAGTTGTCGCGTCATACATTTGAGTCAGCAATTTTGGATAGAAACCGATACCAATAATTGGAATTAACAAACAAGCAATGATAAATACTTCACGGGGTTCGGCATCTATCAAAGCTTGGTGAGAAACTAATTCCTTGTTTTCTTCCCCGTAGAAAATTTCTCGCAACATCGACAGTAGATAAATCGGAGTTAAAATTACTCCCACTGCCATCAAGAATACTACAATGACTTTGAAGGTAGAGCTATAAGCATCGCTAGTAGCAAAGCCGACAAACACCATTAATTCTGCCACGAAACCGCTCATCCCTGGTAATGCCAAAGAAGCCATCGAACAGGTAGTGAACATGGCGAAAATTTTTGGCATTCTCTTCGCAACACCGCCCATTTCATCCAACATCAGGGTGTGGGTGCGATCGTAAGTTGCGCCAACCAGGAAGAACAAACTCGCCCCAATTAATCCGTGCGAAACCATTTGCAATACTGCCCCACTCAATCCCAAATCGGTGAAGGAGGCAATACCAATCATCACAAAGCCCATGTGGGAAATTGAGGAGTAGGCAATTTTTCGCTTTAGGTTGCGCTGGGCAAAGGATGTCAAGGCAGCGTAAATGATATTAACTACCCCCAAAACCACCAACACTGGTGCAAAATAAGCGTGGGCATCGGGGAGCATTTGGGCATTCATCCGAATTAAGGCGTAACCGCCCATTTTCAAAAGAATACCTGCCAATAGCATGTGTACGGGTGCTGTAGCTTCACCGTGGGCATCAGGTAGCCAGGTGTGCAAGGGAATAATCGGCAACTTGACGGCGTAGGCAATCAGGAAGCCAGCATAGAGGGCTAGCTGGAAATTCAGGGCGAAATCTTTTAAGCCGAGCGATCGCATGTCAAACGTCACCGTATCGCCGTAAAATCCCATTGTCAGGGCAGACAGCAAAATAAACAGCGAACCGCCTGCGGTGTATAAAATAAATTTGGTCGCTGCATACTGCCGTCTTTTGCCTCCCCAAATCGACAGCAGAAAGTATATCGGTACTAGTTCCAGTTCCCACACCAGGAAAAATAACAGCATATCCTGGACAGCGAACACGGCAATCTGACCGCCATACATCGCCAAAATCAAGAAGTAAAATAGCTTGGGCTTGAAGGTGACAGGCCAAGCTGCTAAAATCGCCAGCGTGGTAATGAATCCAGTCAAAATAATTAGGGGCATGGACAAGCCATCTGCCCCTACTGACCAATTCAAATCTATTTGGGGTACCCAGGGGTAACTTTCCACCAACTGTAAATCTGGATTGGAGAAATCATATCCAGTATAAAAAGCATAAACAATTAGTGCAAAATCTATCAGCCCTACGATGAGGGAGTACCAGCGCACTGTTTTGCCTTCTTTATCCGGGATGATGGGAATCAGTAGTGAAGCGGCTATCGGCAACAGAATAATCGTCGTCAGCCACGGAAAATTAGCTGTATTCATCACAATTCATCTGCTATCAAAATCATGTTTGGCAAAAAGTCACTAGTTATTAAGTAACAGCTTTTTGAGGATTTCGTCTTCCTCGTTAGGTTGATTTAATTAAATTGGCAATCCCCTATTTTTCCTCTTGGGAGTCTTTTTTGACATTTGGGGGTGCGGGATGTGTGTTGTGATACTCTCAGTCAAGTCAAAAATTTACCCTAAAAAAGTTGGTAAAATTATAGCTTAGGGGTGCGATGTCTACGACAAGCCGCTTTACGTCTACGCGTAGCCTAACCTATCGCTAAAAATACACGATGCTGTATGCGTGGTTCTTGAAAAAAGCGATTTGGTGCAAAAATGCATCAAACAGGAAATAACCATAATGATAATGGCACAAATTAAAAGTCAAATTCGTTATCTCACTAACGTAGATGGAGAAACAACAGATGTACTCGTCCCTATAGAACTTTGGCAACAGCTTATAAGTTCCATAAATTCTGATAACAACAGTGGTTTAGCTTGGATTGATGAACAAGAGCCAAAAGCACAAATATTAGCCGATTTGCAAGAGTCCGTGCGACAAGCAGCAGTAGGACAAACTTTCCCAGTTTCAGAGCTTTGGGACGATATCGAAGCCTAGATTTATGGCAGAAGTTCGCTTTACATCTCCCTTCAAACGCCGTCTCAAAACTCTGACTAAACGCTATCGCCAAATTCAAATTGACATTCAACCCATTATCGATCAGCTAGAGGCTGGAAATTTTATCGGCGATCAAATCTCTGGAATAGACTTGACC
Source organism: Nostoc sp. DedVER02 (assembly GCF_034530675.2). Taxonomy (NCBI): domain Bacteria; kingdom Bacillati; phylum Cyanobacteriota; class Cyanophyceae; order Nostocales; family Nostocaceae; genus Nostoc; species Nostoc sp. DedVER02. The sequence continues at coordinate 29,990 of NZ_JAVRCP020000014.1, read as the reverse complement.
GTTTTTAAAGTTCGAGCAAAAAACAGTGATATCCCGACAGGTAAAAGTGGTGGATATCGGGTGATTTATCAAGTTGTCTCACCTGAATGCGTCTTACTTCTACTCATTTATGCAAAATCGGATCAGGCAGATGTGAGCTTAGAAGAGATTGAAGATGCAATTAAAAAGACATAAAAAATCATATTCTGGGAGCATTTTGTTTATGTTACAACAGTGTGATCACCAGATACTTAGCATCTCAAAGACATGGCACTCAAAAAAGTTAGTCATTCTCACACCTCTGCCGAAACACCTGAAGCACTTTTCCGAGATATTAAAAATAAAAAATCCCAAGGTTTGATTTCTCACCAAGCTGACATACTTAGAAAATACTGTCAGCCAGAAACTCTTAATCTACCAGATGTTGCTTTACAACTTCCAACAGGTAGTGGTAAGACAGGAGTCGGGCTTTTGATTGCAGAATGGCGGCGTTGCCGTTTTAATGAAAAAGTAGTCTATCTATGCCCTACTGTTCAGCTTGTGAATCAGGTTGTTGAGCAATCATCAACTATTTTTGGGATAAAAGCAAATGCTTTTACAGGTAGACAGGCTGAATATTCCCCTACTATCAAAGCTGAGTATACTAATGCAGAAACTATTGCTGTCACTACTTATAGTGGTTTATTTAACGCAAATCCTTTCTTTAATAACGCCGACATAATAATTCTTGATGATGCCCATGCTGCCGAAAATTATATAGCAAAATATTGGTCTCTTTCAATTGAGCGCAATAATCCCAAACACAGCACTCTTTTTAAAGTTTTAGTTGCGGTTATGCGTGAGATTGTTCTCGATCCAAACTACTCTAGGTTGATGTCTAACTCTTCTCCTGATTTAGGAGATATCCAATGGGTTCAAAAGATACCTACTCCGTCCATGTATGAAAGACTTGAAGAAATAACTACAATACTAGATACACATATCAATGATATAAAGGATTTAAAGTATTCTTGGTCTTTTATCAAAAATCACTTATTTTCATGCCATATATACAGCAGCTATAACTTTATATTAATTCGTCCTATTTTACCACCTACTCGTACTCATCAACCATTTTCTACTCCTAAACAACGCATATATATGTCTGCTACATTAGGAGAAGGAGGAGAATTAGAAAGGCTTGCAGGTACAGAAAAAATAGTTCGTTTACCAGTTCCAGATGGATGGGATCAACAGGGCATTGGTCGTCGCTTTTTCTTTTTTCCAGAAAGATCACTTAATGAAGAAGCTGCACTCAAGCTAGCTATAGATATGATCAAAGAAACACCAAGAACACTCGTCCTTGTCCCAGATGATCCTACTGAAAATAAACTTGCAACACAGATATCTACAGCAACTAGTTATAAAATATTCAATGCTAGGGAAATCGAGAAGTCAAAGCAAACTTTTATATCTGAATCAAAAGCAGTAGCTATAGTTGCAAACCGATATGATGAGATTGATTTGGGAGGTGATGAATGTCGTCTATTAATAGTAAAATGAATGCAAAAAGCAACAAATCTACAAGAGAGATTTCTTGTGACGCGAATGCCAGCAAATATTCTTTTTAATGATCGTGTATTAACTAGAATTGTTCAGGCAGTTGGTCGTTGTACAAGAGCAGATAACGATTATTCCGCAGTAGTAGTGCTTGGAGAAGAATTGAATAGTTTTTTAGTAGATAAGAATAAAAGAAAGTTTTTACATCCAGAAATTCAAGCTGAGATAGAGTATGGAATTGAGCAATCTAAAGATATTAAATCATCAGAATTTATTGAGAATTTGCAAATTTTTCTAACACATAAAGAAGAGTGGAATGGAGCAGAGAAGGATATTATAGATTTGAGAGATAAATTAGAACAATCTCAACTTCCAGGTATAGAAAAATTACAGGCATCTGTTGCTCATGAAGTTAGATATCAAAACGCACTTTGGAGTGGCAATTTTGAACAGGCAGTTCAAGAATGTAGTTCTGTATTAAGTTCGCTTAGTGGAGATGATGTTAAAGGATATAGAGCCTTTTGGTACTACCTTGCTGGAAGTGCAGCCTGGATGGCGGCAAAACGTGGTGTAGCTTCTATGGAAGGAGTAGCACGGAATTTCTTTAAGCGTGCTGCTTCTACTACTGAAGGAGTTAGTTGGCTGTATCAACTCTCTAGGTTGAATTTAGAAGAAAATCAAGAAAATCAAGCTGATAAATTGAGACTGACTTCTGTAATTGAAGCACTAGAATCACAATTGTCACTATATGGCAATTTCAACGATAAAAAGTTTGAAGCAGAGGTAAAAGCAATTCTTGAGAATCTCCAGAGAGTGAAAGATACTCAGGAAGACTCCAAAGCCTTTGAAAATGGGCATGAAAGATTAGGGCGTTTATTGGGTTATGAAGCTCGAAATTCAAACGGAGATGCTGATCCAGATCCCTGGTGGATTGCTGATGATGACTTTTGTATTGTATTTGAAGACCATTCAACTGATAATCAGGGAAATTCACTAGGAGCAAATAAAGTTAGACAAGCCGCTTCACATCCTAACTGGATTAAAAAGAATATTCCGTTACTTCGCAAAGAATCAGAAATCATACCTGTTGTGGTTACACCTTGTAAAAGTATCACCAGTGGTGCAGAAAATCATACACAAGATGTGTGTTATTGGAATCAGCAGGATTTTCAAGCTTGGGCTGAAAAAGCAATTACTGTAGTACGTGAGCTAAAACGTAGTTTTCCTGGTGAAGCTAACTTGGAATGGAGAAAACTTGCTATGCAAGCTTATCAAGATAATGGTCTTGACCCAGCATCCTTAGCAAAAAATTTACGGGATCATAAATTAGCTAATCTCCCAATAATTGGATAGTTAAAAGGTAGGGGTGGACGATCGCCCACCCCGATTAAAATCAGGTAACACCAAAGACAATCACTAAGCCCAAAACCGCCCCAAACACAATCAAGGCATAGAATTGAGCGCGACCGTTTTCTAGGTACTTCAGACCTTCACCACTGACAAGGGTGAAAAAGCCTGTGAGGTTAACAGCACCATCTACAACGCGGAAGTCAACTTCCATAACTTGTCTGGCTACGCGACGCAAGCCGAGGACAAAAACCCGATGGTAAATGTCATCAAAGTACCACTTGTTGAGGGATAACTCATAAAGTGGTTGGATTTTAGCAGCGATCGCAGCCGGATCAATTTTACGGCTCAAATACATCAGCGAAGCCAGGGTAATCGCAATCAAAGAAATTCCGACTGAAGCACCCGCCATGATGTAGAATTCCGTCGGATTGAACTCAGAAGCCTTTTCTATAACTTCGGAAAGGGTTTCACTAGGAGGAAAGATAAACTCTTCAAAATAATTGGCGTAGGGAGTTCCCACCAAACCAATCAAAATCGAAGGCACAGCCAACAGTGCCAACGGCAGCGTCATTGTCCAAGGCGATTCGTGGGGGGAGTCGCTGTGATGCCCGTGGGAGTCATGGGAATCATGATGCTGACTAGTTGCCGCCAATTCTCCTTTCTTCATCGCCCCAGGCCCAAAATTCGGGACTGGTTCTTCTGACTCTAATTCCAGGACAATTGTCGCCGCAGCTTTCTTAAGTTTTTCCTTGATTTTCTCGTCAGTACCCCGGAATTTGCCTTCAAATGTCGAGAAATACATTCTAAACATATAGAAAGCCGTAATCCCAGCAGTCAGCCAGCCGATAAACCAGAGAAATGGGTTAGCTTCAAAAGCCTTCCCTAAAATTTCATCTTTTGACCAGAAACCAGCAAAGGGTGGAATACCAGAAATTGCCAAGCAACCAATTAAGAAGGTAGTTGCTGTGACAGGCATATACTTTCGCAGTCCACCCATCAAGCGCATATCTTGCGCTAAGGCGGGGTCGTGTCCAACGACACCTTCCATACCGTGAATTACTGAACCTGAACCCAAGAACAGCATCGCCTTGAAATAGGCGTGGGTCATCAGGTGGAATAGTCCAGCACTGTAGGAACCTATTCCCATTGCCATCACCATGTAACCGAGTTGGGAAATGGTGGAGTAAGCCAAGCCCTTTTTGATGTCGTTTTGGGTAATGGCAATGGTTGCCCCCAAAAACGCCGTAAACGCCCCAGTAAAGGCAATGACATTCATTGCGGCTGGAACGTCTTCAAATACTGGGTACATCCGGGCAATCAGGAAAACACCAGCCGCCACCATTGTTGCTGCGTGAATCAAGGCAGAAATGGGGGTGGGGCCTTCCATCGCATCTGGTAGCCAGACGTGGAGGGGAAATTGGGCTGATTTTGCAACTGGGCCTAAGAAAACTAAAATCGCAAACAGGACAGCGAGAAAATTGCTGATAGAACCTGATTCGACGAGTTGGGCGAGGCGATCGCCCATGATATTAAAATCAAAGCTTCCTGTTGCCCAGAACAGCCCCAAAATGCCGAGTAATAGACCAAAGTCGCCCACGCGGTTGGTTACAAACGCTTTTTGAGCGGCATCTGCTGCTGACTTGCGATCGAACCAAAAGCCGACCAGCAAGTAAGAACACATCCCGACCAGTTCCCAGAATATGTAAACTTGTACTAGATTGGGGCTGACCACCAGACCTAACATTGATGAGCCAAACAAACTGAGATAGGCGTAAAACCTCACGTAACTGGGATCGTGAGCCATGTAGCCATCAGTATAAACCATGACTAAACAGGCTACCGTTGTGACAATCACCAGCATTAGGGCTGTCAGGTGGTCAATAGTGTAGCCCATGCTCAGGTGAAAATTACCTGCTGCTGCCCATTCCAAGGTACGGGTATAAGACGGATGTCCTTGGATTTGACTCCATAGCAAGGCAAATGACAGCACCATAGCTGCTGCCATCATGGAGATAATCACCACAGCGTTCAGCTGCCGGAGGCGGTTTGTCACCTGATTCAACGAGATTAACCCTAGACCGACCAGCATTGCCCCAAGAAGAGGGAACACCGGAATCAGCCAGGCATACTGATAGATTACTTCCATCACTGACGCCTACTTTTAGAATTCTTGATTTAGCGTGTCGAAACTGTTAATAATTGTGACACACACCCTTTAGGATAAAATAACCCACCCAAGACTGAGTTGGGTGGGGTGTTAAGCATGGTTTTATATTTGGGAATTGGGAATGGGGCATTGGGGATTGGGCATGGGGCATGGAGGCAATATGAGAATGAATCACCTCTCTTCTTTCTGCTCCCTATTTTCTATGCCCAATGCCCAATCCCCAATGCCCATTAAGCAGACCGATACTCTAAGTCCACTGTTTTTGAACTCTTGTAGATTTTCGGGTAACTGCTGTAGCTGGCTTTAATCTCTTCTAAAGCAAGCCGTAAATCTTCTCTGCCGCGAAAGCATTCCAAGCGATGGCGAACAGTGCCATTTTCAATCAATAGTAAAGTTGGCAGTGACTTTAGCTTATAAGTAGTAGACAATTTAAAATTTTGATCGGCGTTAACTCCAACTAATTTAATTTCGTCCCCACATTGGGCTTGAAATTGCAATAACAGTGGATGGATAATCCGACACAAGCCACACCAAGGTGCTTCAAAGTTAACTAAAACAGGAATAGGAGATTCTAAAACTTCTTGAGTAAATGTCCGCTCACTAACCGACAACACCATGACGCCTCTTGGATTATAAGGTTTTTTATCAAACTACTTATCAGTACTGAAGTGAAGGATTGGTAAGTCAGTAACTGCCGATAGATGCTTTCAGGAACTAAATCTCAGGACACAGAATAATTGGGCAAAAATTCAGCGTGTTATGTGTCTCTGACATAAAAAGCCAGCGCGACTCTCACGGTGGCTTTTTCGGATACTAGACTCCTGATTGCTGTGGCCGCCTGGGAATTTGACTAAATCTGCCATTAACTCCCCAGAAAAGACAACGGGCCTTCAACTACCAATATTAAATCTTAAGCTGACTAAACGCACCCCCACTGATAGATGTTTGAATTTATCCTACATTGATTTGGGGCAATTGATAAGCTGAAATTTCATCTATTTCATCTATTTAAGATTTTCTGCTGACACTGGGGATCGCTTAAATTTCCCATTTTATTCTACCAGTTGCTTCCATCAACAGAGGATGCGACCACCAAAGCAAAGCAATAAAAATGGCAACTCCCAAATAAGAAGGACGAAGAAATTCCTCCCATAAGATAGATTGACGGCCGTCAATAATTGCTTTAAAGGGAATAATTGAAGTCCGTTGTTTGGCAATTTCAAAGGCTTCTCCATAGCGATCGCTCAAACGGCGATCACCGTGCCAAACCCCAAACAAATGATGCAACACCAATCCAATGGAAGTCACAAGGGTAAAAGTAGTTCCCAGCCAGAGAGTATGGGCAACACACCAAATTATTTGTCCCACCATTTGGGGATGACGGGTAATCCGAATAATTCCAGTTTCGTAGAGATGAACTTGGGGCTTTTGAATGGCAGCGATTTCTAGTAGATTGAAGGTAGCAGGATATAAAAACAAAAACGAGATCGCTGACAGCAGCCAAACAAACTCTCGCACTCCTGGCACTCCTTGTACCTGCCAAAGTTGCAAACCATCATAGCGGTGCCCAAAAAAGTAAATAATTAAGATCACAGCCAACGGGAGGCTGACTAATGCAAAAAAAATGCGATAAAGCCTTGGGCCAATATACTTTTCGGCCCTTGGACGCAAAGCAGCGCCTCCACTGTGAGCGATCGCAAATACTATTTGTAACCCCAGTATGACAAAATGACTGGGTGTAAACCAAGAAATCGGCAGCATATAAACGGGTGAAGTAATTTAAAGAAAATTGAATTCAGTACAACCAATACCACAAAGTATTCCAAAGGAGACTTTAGTCAAGATGTTGTGCTACTGTCTTTTTCGAGTCAAGCCTTCAAGTTTAATATGCAACAAATCATGCGCGGCTGATTGCTGCCAAACCTTATTTGTTGTGTGCATTTGCTCCTTTCAATGTTTGTGGGTTGAGCCTTATGTCTGACCTTCCTTTCACTTTAGATCAGTTACGGATTTTAAAAGCGATCGCTCAAGAAGGAAGCTTCAAGCGCGCCGCCGATAGTCTTTATGTCTCCCAACCTGCCGTTAGCTTACAAGTTCAAAATCTCGAGCGGCAGCTAGATGTCCCTTTATTTGACCGTGGAGGACGACGTGCCCAATTAACGGAAGCAGGGCATTTACTCCTGAATTACGGTGAAAAAATCCTCAGTCTGTGTCAGGAAACCTGCCGTGCTATTGAGGATTTACAAAATCTCCAAGGCGGTACTTTAATTGTCGGTGCTTCTCAAACGACTGGTACTTATCTTTTGCCCAAAATGATTGGGATGTTCCGACAAAAATATCCAGATGTAGCAGTGCAATTACACGTCCACTCAACTAGGCGAACTGCTTGGAGTGTCGCTAACGGACAAGTCGATCTGGCGATTATCGGCGGTGAAATTCCTGGCGAACTGTCAGAATCTTTGGAAGTTCTTTCTTACGCTGAAGATGAACTAGCGCTGATTTTACCTGTCTTTCACCCATTTGCCAAACTTGAAACAATCCAAAAAGAAGACCTATATAAATTACAATTCATTGCCCTAGATTCCCAATCGACTATCCGTAAAGTCATCGATCAAGTGCTAGGACGCTGTGAAATTGATACCAGACGTTTTAGAGTTGAAATGGAGTTAAATTCCATTGAAGCAATTAAGAATGCCGTGCAATCTGGTTTAGGGGCTGCTTTTGTTTCAACAAGTGCGATCGCTAAAGAATTACAAATGGGTGTTCTGCACCGTACCCCTATTGAAGGGGTCGTTGTTAAACGGACTCTGTGGTTGATTTTTAATCCCAATCGCTATAGATCCAAGGCCGCAGAAGCCTTTAGTCAAGAAATTTTGCCCCAGTTTGCTAACCCCGGATGGAGTCAAGATGTGTTAAAATTAGCACAAAAAAACATTGTAGTAACTACATTGGATATAGCAATACCCGCCTCTTCTGGCGAAGACTAAAATCTAGTTACTCAATTTTGGATTTTAAATTTAAGATTTTGGATTGATCCCATAGCAAAAGTGGGGCTTGAGATCGTGAAATTATTTGATTCATCTCCACGAATTCATCCAAGGGTATAAAGCCAACTTTTTAGATTTTGGATGAAAAATTGTTTCTTAAATCCAAAATCTAAAATCTAAAATCTAAAATTGGTCAGGTTATTAGTCCTTTGTTTTTTTGTAAATGACTAATGACTAATCACGAAAATGGAAGTTTACTGTACTCGTCCCCGTTGCCCACGCCCACAAAACTATTTTGCTGATTTAGATGATATTACGACCCTGAAAACAACGCAGCAAAAGTACTGTACTACTTGTGGTATGCCACTGCTGCTAGATGGTCGATATGTGCCTACGAAGTTGCTGGGAAGGGGCGGGTTTGGAGCCGCGTTTTTGGCACGCGATCGCCGAATTCCGGGAATGCGTCAATGCGTAGTTAAGCAGTTTCAACCAGTGGGTAATTTAACCCTAACTCAACTGCATCAAGCACAAATAATGTTTGAGAGAGAGGCAGATGTTTTAGCACAACTTGGTAACGATCACGAACAAATCCCTGACTTGTTTGCCTTCTTCCCAGTAATAATTAATAGTTCGCAATCAGGACAAGAAGATCAATTTTTTTATTTAGTACAAGAATATATTGATGGGCAAAATTTAGAAGAAGAATTAGTTCAACAGGGCAAATTTTCTGAACACCAAGTGTTAGAGGTGTTGCAAGAAATCTTGAAGGTGCTAAAGTTTGTCCACGAACGGGGTATTATCCACAGAGATATTAAACCCTCTAACATTATGCGCCGTCGTGATGGGAAACTTTTTCTATTAGATTTTGGTGCAGTTAAACAAGTGACAAATGTTGCACTAGGGGCTGCTTCTTCCACAGGAATTTATTCTATGGGATTTGCACCACCTGAGCAGATGGCAGGGGGGCAAGTATTCCCGTCTACAGATTTATACGCTTTAGCTGTAACCGTTATTACCTTGTTGACTAATCAAGAAGCAATTCAACTATTTGATGCCTATAGCAACCAGTGGAAATGGCGAGAGCAAGTAAATGTTAATCCTCGCCTTGCTGACATTTTAGATAAGATGCTGCTACCTGCTGCTAATCAGCGTTTTCAGTCGGCACAAGAAGTTCTAGATGCACTTTACTCACAGCCTCTAGCTGCTACACAACTTAATTCGCCTTCTGTAACACTTCCGCCACAATCACCTAAAAGTTCTAATCCTGTCGTTTCCCAGCCTCCACCAACTCAGCCAGCGTTCTCTACAGTGGAATTATTGGGTGGGGCGGCATTTAGTGGATTTGAAGGGGCATTAATAGCGATCGCCCTCTTCAGTCTAGTACAATCACCAATAGCTACTTTAAGCGTTGCATCTGTAATTTTGGCGATACTGGTATTTGCCCAAACCAGGCGATGGATTGAAAAGTTCGATTTATTAATTATTCCAACAATTACTTTTGCGATTATTTTTTTTATTCCCTTTTTACAAGGAGGGCTTGGCATTCAAGCAGTGATTATTTTATCAGTTGCAGCAGCTTTAGTAGCAATTTCACTAACAGCCATATTTCGACTTATTTATAAATTATTATCTCTCATCCTTTAAAAAACTCCTGGTGCTAACAGCCACATAATGTCTCAGAAAAACGAAACACTTAGCCTTTTCTTAGCGGTTATCATCACCATTGGTTTAATCTTTAGTGGCTTATGGTTTTTTATGGAACGGTGGGCACAACTAAATGGAACTGCTGCTAAATCCTCAGAAACTGGCAACACAGATAACCCCGTAAACCAATTTCTCAGTAAATGTAGTGTGTCCAACCTGCCAGAGGGGACATTTAATTATGGTGGTAGCACAACCTGGGCACCCATCCGCAAAAACGTGGACTCATCACTGCAAAGCCAGTGTCCTCGGTTTATTTTACGTTACACTCAACCTCCATCAGGTCAAGCAGGATCTGGAACTGGTATTCGGATGTTGATTGACAATCAACTAGCTTTTTCTCAATCTTCTCGTTCAGTTAAGGCTGAAGAAAATGCCGAAGCTCAACAAAAAGGATTTAGTTTAAAAGAAATTCCAGTGGGAATTGATGGAATTGCGATCGCAGTTAACCACGATCTCAACATCCCTGGTTTGACTATCGCCCAACTCAAAGACATTTACACGGGCAAAATTACTAATTGGCAACAAGTAGGTGGGTCAAATTTACCAATTAAAGTTTACTCTCGTAGCAAAGAAGCTGGGGGTACAGTAGAATTCTTTCTCGAAAATGTTCTAAATAAAGAAAATTTTGGTGTCAACGTTAGTTATCTTGGGACAACCACTGAAGCAGTACGAAAAGTAGCTGCAAATCCTGGGGGAATTTACTATGCTTCTGCCCCAGAGATAGTACCTCAGTGTATTATTAAATCCCTACCACTAGGACGCACAAGTAGTCAATTAGTACCTCCTTACCAAGAACCATTTGTACCTCCATCTCAATGTCCTAATAAACGTAATCAATTGAATAGTCAGGCGTTTCGTAGTGGAGTCTATGCAATTACCCGCAATTTATTTGTAATTGTTAAACAGAATGGTCAAACAGATCAGCAAGCTGGCGAAGCTTATGCAAATTGGTTGCTGACACCTCAGAGCCAAGACCTGATTGAAAAAGCTGGATTTGTCAGAATTAAATGAGCAAAAATGCTACTGACTTCTGACTTCTGACTTCTGAATTCTGTTTCGATAATAAACATTTTTATATTATTTAAATTTGTTCATGTCACAAAAAAATGAAACCGCAGTTTTAGCCTTAGCTTTGTTGCTAACAGTTGGAATAGTTGGTGGTGGTGCGTGGTTGTTTACCAATAGTGGGGTCAAAATTGGTAATACCGTCATTCCAGGTTCGGAAGCAGGCAACAATCCATCCTTGCAAGATCGGATTAGTTTTGGAGACAAAAGTTTAACTCCAGGTGCGGTTTCTGCTGCAAAAAAAGAAGGAGTACAGGCGATCACTGCTAAAAGTTACGATCGGGCGATCGCTAATTTCACAGATTCCTTAAAACTCAACCGTAACGATCCAGAAGCACTGATCTTTCTTAATAACGCTCGCATCAAGTCTTCTAAGAGTTACACCATTGTGGCTTCTGTACCAATAGGCACTGACCCCAATACTTCTTTAGAAATTTTACGTGGCATTGCTCAAGCTCAAAATGAAATTAATACCTCTGGGGGAATTAAGGGAGTGCCGTTGAGGGTAGGGATAGCCAACGACGACGACAATCGAGAAATAGCGAAGCAAATAGCTTCTAGCCTAGTTAGTAATTCAGAAGTCTTAGGTGTAGTTGGGCCGATTACTAGCGATTCTACTTTAGCCGCAGGTACTATTTATACTTCAGGAAAACTTGTAGCAATTTCTCCTACTAGCACATCTGTCAAAATTTCTAACTTTAGCCACTACGTTTTTCGCACAGTTCCCAGTGATTTTATGGCTGCGAGAAGTTTAGCCAACTACATGGTAAGAATTTTGCAGAAAAAAAATGCAGTGGTTTTCTTTCATTCTCAGAGCAACTATAGCCAGTCTTTAAAGTCTGAGTTTGTTTCATCTGTTTCTTTAGAAGGTGGACAAGTATCCAGCGAATTTGACTTATCCCAGGCGAATTTTAGCGCAGCCAAAAGTGTAGAACAAGCAACTAAGCAAGGTGCAGAAGTGTTGATGTTAGCTGCTAACACTGAAACTCTGGATAAAGCGCTGCAAGTAATTCAGATTAACCAGAAAAAGTTAACTCTGCTGGCAGGAGATGATGTGTACACAGCTAAAACTTTAGAAATTGGTAGAGAGCAAGCTGTGGGGATGGTAGTTGCAGTTCCCTGGCATATTGATAGCAATCCTAAGTCAAATTTCCCCCAGAAATCTCGGCAGCTATGGGGTGGCGATGTGAGTTGGCGAAGTGCCCTCAGCTATGATGCTACTGTGGCTTTAATTGCCGCATTAGAACGCAATCCCACAAGATCGGGAGTCCAACAAACCCTCGCATCCTCTGACTTTTCTGCCACCGGAGCTTCTGGTACAATTCGGTTTTTAGCATCAGGCGATCGCAATGCGCCAGTCCAACTTGTGAAAATCGTTCCTGGTTCTCGTTCTCGTACTGGTTATGACTTTGAACCGGTGCGTTGAAGAAGAATTGAGCATTAGAAACTAGGCAGCAATCCATCTCTACAAGACTGCATTAATTTTAAGCAAAAATCCTTTATCCAGATTGTATCAGTAATTTTTTATCAATTATCAGAAATCTGGGTAATACTACTATGACTATTTAATAAATTTTGCTTTTTCTTAACTTCTCATTAATTTTCCGGTAACAAAATACAGAAGTGGAAATTTTTAGCATTCGGTGTGCAAAAAGCGCATTTCCTTTAAACTGTGGGCAAAAATATTAAGACCAAACTTATGCTGAGTGCAACATCTTTAAAAAGGTTATCGCAAGCAACTGCCACCGCAGCGCTTGGTTTAGCTATGCTTACAGCTATTGGCAATCCTGCCCAGGCTGTCAATCTGAAAACATTTAATATTTCCGGAAATTTTGCTTCTACTGCTTTTGATGGTTCAATAGGACTACCTGTTGATTTAGCAAATGGTTCTTTTAATGGGACTTACACAGTAGATGTGGATCAATTACCTGCTTCCAGTTCTTTTGTAGATTTGACAAGTTGGAATATAAACTTAGTCAATAACAATACTGTTTTGCGAACATTATCTAACAGTTTGGCTGGCAATGCAGCTTACATTCAAGAGAACATACTTGCTTTTTCAGACGCAGGTTTATTGACGAATCAAAACAAGAATTTATACAGTCTAGAATTAGACTTTGACAGCAATTTTACAGGTAGTGGTATTACCAATGATGGACAATTTTTAGACAACAGCGACTTTGGAAGTGTCCAAAGTTCGGGTTTTACTGCCGTGACTTTTGCGAAAAGTGAACCTGTTCCTGAACCTCAAACTTTAGCTGGAACAGTAGTTGTTGCTACTATCGGTTTTTGGCTAAAAAGAAAGCAAAAAGCTTAAATTACGACATAGTTTTGCTTTTTCTCAAAAGTGTTAATTTTTTCTAAATTTCGTAATCAATAAAGCATAGCGTAACCAAAATACCTATTTTAAATCAATGAAAAGCTTGCAGTATATGAATTAAAGATTCTGATTCTGCAAAGCAATATTAGCTGGATAGAAATTACTAAGGAGATGTGCTTTGAGACGATTTACGAAGTTCTATTTTGCTCTAACACTCTTGCTACTTCCATCTTCAATTATACCGCCCGTATTTATTGGTTCTGCGATCGCAGAGGAGTCCTCTCCACAAGAAGCATTACCAGCACACTCAACCATCACAACTCAGCCAGATGCATCGCCAGATGTGGCGCAATACTTAAACGACCCAGATAAAGAACCCAAGCTGCCGCCCCAGTTGCTCACAAGGCTGCTTCAACAGAGGATCAAGTACGTCTTCGTAATTTTTAACGAGAACCACTCCTTCGACAACGAGTATGGTACATTACCTGGTGTTAACGGACTCTACTCAGATGGGCAAAAGCCTCGTAGCTCAGAAAAAACGCCTGGTTTCACCCAGACCTACACGGATGTCAACGGTGCAAGCGTCACAGTTCAGCCATTCCTGATTGGATCTGAGCAGAACGCCAGCGTAGTTGATAGTGTTGACCACTCCCACACCGGACTCGCAACCAAGCTCCACGTTGTCGATGGTAAGCCACAAATGGATCGGTTCGCCTCCGACGAGTACACGCGCTTCGCATCGAAGGGTGGAGCAGCCAACATTGCTGAGGGTAAGCAGTTTGCACGTCTGGTAATGTCGCACATCGACTGCGACACCATTCCATTCTTCTGGAAGTGGGCTAGTCGCTTCACCGTCTTCGACAACATCTTTGCAACTGAAGACACGCCTTCAACCCCGAATGCAGTAGCAATGCTTGCAGGGCAGTCAGGTGAGACGCAGTGGGTTAAGCATGGTTCGAGCGGTCAATCATACACCGTGGGCAGTCACACTGGGACAACGCAGGGGGTACCGGTAGTTAACGATCCACAGCCATTCTATGGCTCCCAGTTTGATCCAACAACGGATAACAAGCAACCTGCTGGCCCGAAAGAGAGCTACGCTGATAACAATATTTCCTCAAACTTAACCTTCGCCAGTCTGCCGCTCACCTTCCAGGGTCATGATATTCGGTCAATCTTGGCTGGTAACAGGAATCCTTTGTTTGATCTAGCTGATATCCAGCAAGATATCCCCTATATCCAAAAACTCCAGACTGAACCGGTCAATTGGCGCTGGTATCAAGAAGGCTACAATCTCGAACCGACCGATACCAACGGGATCGCTTCGCACAATGCCTATGTCACCCATCACAACGGCGCACAGTATTTCGGTTATATTGCTAACACACCGCAGGTAAGCAAAAATCTGCGTGGATTGAATGACTTCTTTAGCGACATAGCCAATAATACTCTGCCTAAAAGTGGCGTGTTCTACATTCGTGGCGGCTACACTAACCAGCAAGGTCTGAAGCCACCGATTACGAACCCCAACACACCTGCGGATGAGATTGCTGCCATTAATGCAGCAAAATCAGGTGATGACGATCATCCGGGTTACACTGATCGCCAGCTTAGTGAGGGAATGGCAGCCAGGGCGATTAATGCGATCGCCTCAAATCCGAAAATCTGGCAGCAGAGTGCCATCATCATTACTTACGACGAGTCAGATGGCTTCTACGACCACGTACCACCAAGGATCTTGTCTTATGGCCCTGATGGGTTGCCGCTCTCCCGTGGTGTCCGTGTACCACTGATCCTGATCTCACCCTATGCTCGGACGCACGCCGTCTCACACGCCGAGGGGGATCACAACTCGGTAATCGAGACGATCAACACGATCTTTGGTTTACCTGCGCTTGCCAGTCTACCCGATGAGGCGCAGGCACTCACTGCTGGCAATTCCCCTGAGTTTAACAAGTTTGGGCCGCCAGGATTCAAGCAGAAGTACCTCGGCCCACGGGACATCAATTCGCCGATTACCGACAGCTTGCTGTCAGGCTTTGATCCAAAGCGCCTGCTCGGTGTCTCGCCACCATTACCAGCTTCCTTTGCAAAGATTCCAGACAGTGTTGTGAATACATTACCGCACTACGGCGGTGAAGGCTGCCGCGCGATCGGAATCACGCCAGAGGACAAGCGCCAGGGGATAGTCAACAAAATCCCCAAAGGCTTCAATGCACTACCAAGCACGTATCCAGCAGCTAACCCTTAAAAAAATTAGCTATCCTTCCCATACCAATGAGAGGGATAGCACTTTGGTAAACTCAGTAACCACCCCCACTGATTTAGTTATTGATACCAATGCCCAATTCTCAATGCCCAATTCCCAATTCCCAATTCATGCGTTTTGTGTTGGTCTTCCTGACTCTATTTGGTGTCTGCTACTCGATTTCCTCTGCTGAAGCAGTTTCCGTCATCAAACGTGTAAAGGAACATAATGTGGTTCGCTGTGGTAGCGTCGAACGGACAGGTCTGGCAACTGAAGCCGAGCCAGGTAGCTGGAATGGTCTTAACGTCGATGTCTGTCGTGCGATCGCTACCGCCGTGCTAGGATCTTCTGACCGCATCGAATATCATAAGTATGAGACAACAAAGGACTTCGATGCCGTGCGTAACCAGCAGGACGATGTATACTTTCTCACAGGCTCGGAGATTAACGAGCAAAAATTGGCTGGTAAGCTGGTACCTGGCCCTACTGTCTTTGTAGAATCCAATGCGGTGATGGTAGCGTCAAACTCAGCTGCACACCACGTCAGCGACCTGACTGGAAAAAGCATCTGCTTTATGATTGGTAGTTCAGTCGAGCGAAGCCTCACAGCTTACTTCGGTGCGCTCCAGAAAAACTGGTTCCGCCGACCGTTCTCTGAGGATGGAGAGATGATCGATACATACAACGTGCAAAATTGCCACGCGATCGCCAGTGAGATTACGACCCTTGCCCAGATCCGCCTCGACTCTGGGGTAAACCGATTATCAAGCCGCATCCTCCCGGAGCCACTCACAGCTTTTCCGGTGATCGCCGCTACTGGAACTGAAGACGCTCAGTGGTCAGCGATCGTCGCCTGGACAGTGCATACATTGATCGACGCAGAAAGACCGGAAACCCCCTGGTATTCAGGCGGTGCTGGAGTGATGCCAATCTTGGCATCAGAACTGGGTCTGGAGAAGGAGTGGCAGCGCCACGTTCTTGCATCTGTAGGTAATTATGGCGACATATTTGATCGCCATCTAGGGAAAGGCTCCCGGCTCAAGCTCGACCGTGGATTTAATACAAACCATTTCCGTGGAGGACTTCTTTTAAGTCCGTTTCTTGAATAATTTGAATTAAGTATAAAAGTGTCAAATAAGGTTTTTAGTTGTTTTCAACCAATAGCTTGCCTTCAAAAGTAGTCAGAAGTTAGGATTTGTCAGAATTTGCTAAGAAAATCCCGTTCTCCTAATACAATCTCAAGTAGCAAGTACCTATCAAGTTAAGCACTTATATTGAATGGACGCACGGGTAATTTCTTATGTCTCAAAAAAATGAAACAACTATTCTTGTTTTATCCATCCTAATCACGGCCGGACTAATAGCTGGCGGTTTTTGGTGGTTTAGTAGAAAGTCTGGTATTGAGCTAAATACAATTAATTCTGGTAGTACCAAAACGCCTCAAGCTGTATCACAACAACCCAGTGGCAATACTTTCACTTCAATAAAGGATGTTCCTACAGGATTATTCAATTACGGAGGCAGTACATCTTGGGCACCGATTCGGCTGGGAGTTGATCCAGCAATTCAAGCTGCGCGACCAGAATTTCGGTTGCGCTATGTAGAACCCAGTAATGCATCTCCTGGTTCTGGTACAGGCATCCAGTCACTGATAGATGGTCAACTAGCCTTTGCTCAGTCTTCCCGACCAATTCTAGATCAGGAATTAAGCCGTGCCCAGCAGCGTGGATTCACTTTGAAACAAATTCCTGTGGCTATTGATGGTTTAGCGGTTGCAGTCAACCCTAACCTCAACATCCCAGGAATAACGATAGACCAATTAAAGTCAATTTATACAGGCAAAATCAATAATTGGAGCCAGGTGGGTGGCCCCAATATCCCGATTAAGCCCTATTCTCGCCGCATTACTGATGGCGGTACTGTAGAACTTTTTGTCCAAGACATTTTGGGTGGTCAAGCTTTTAGCCCCAATGTGGAATTTATCTCCACAACCACCCAAGCCTTGCAAAAATTGACTGGTAGTTCTAGTGGTATTTACTACGCTTCTGCCCCAGAGGTAGTTCCTCAATGCTCAATCAAACCCTTGGCGTTAGGCCGAACGCAGGGGCAATATATTGCTCCTTACCAGGAAACATTTGTCCTCCCGTCTGAATGTCCTGGTAAACGGAACAAGTTGAACATTGAGGCTTTCCAATCAGGAAAATACCCAATTACCCGCAATCTGTTTGTGGTGGTCAAACAGAATGGTCAGACTGAGCAGCAAGCAGGTGTCGCTTACGCCAACTTACTGCTGACTGAGCAGGGACAGGAACTGATTAGCCAAGCTGGGTTTGTCAAAATCCGCTGAAAGGAGCGATCGCATTGAAATCGCGTTTAGACAGAGTGGCGGAAATCGCCGCTCTGAACTCTGCTTTAACCAGCCCTATTAATCGATTCTGCTGGCAAGCAAATTAAATTATCCCCTTGGGTGAGAATTAAGCCGCGTTGACGCAGCTTACCCATCAAGCGGGTGACGGTGACGCGGGTTGAACCAATCGCGCTACCAATTTGGGCATGGGTGAGGGGGAAGGGCAGACAATAACCGCGAATCACATCAGGATCGGTGTCGCTCATTGCTGGCTCTCCATATTCCTCAATTAACAAAGTGAGAAATCCTAAGAGTCGATCAATTGTGCGGCGTTGTCCCAAGGCACTCAGCCACAGCAGCTTACGCTGGTGCTGATACCTAAAGGCATCCATAACTTCACGACGGAAGTGAGGCCAGTTGTCTAGGTCATGCCAGTACATCCACAGCACCGCAGTTTGGTCAACATGGGCGTAAGCCTGGAGTGTAAATGGCGACTGAGCAACAATCTCAAATGGCTGTCCCGCGCCTACAAAACCCAAGAACGCTTCTTCAGGGGTTCTGTTGATTCGTCGAGACGTTAACTGACTAGCTGTTGCACTAACTTGGGCGGTTCCTACCATGCGGATCGCACCCCTTTGCACCAAATATAGCAATCCAGGCCGGGCTGGAATGCGCTCATCTTTGCTAAAGGTACGGCATCGATAGTGTTCTTGAGCCCAGTCAAGAATTCGTTGCCAAGTTAAAAAAGGCCGTGATGCCTCAGAAAAGGAGGATGGAGATTGCATAGGTAACAAAGAGCGTTCGGCTGAAGACAAAGACGTGATCAAAAGGTGCAAGGAGTGTCTTTGTGTTGGCGAGGCTTAACGCCTAACAGCGCCAGCCAATCCAAAGAATAGAAAGCAAATTACTCTCTACTCTTTTGTTATACTTCCTACTGTACAATGATGGTAGTAAAGTTTACTTACTATTCATCGATTATTCATTAAATTTTATCCTCTTCTCATTTTTCTTCATCTAAATTAAATTTATATCCCAAGATAGATGACAGAAAATCAACATATATATATTACATTATTAGTTAAATAAAATTACGTGCATTATAAATTACTAGTTAAGAAATATACGTCAATTAAACAGCTAGTGTATAGCTATTTAATAAAAACACTAAGTATTGATACTTATAGTCTAGAAAATATATGCATAATAGATAAAAATTTTCGTCTATACAAAGATAGAGATCAGAATAGGGTTTTATATATCTCAAGTGTGGCTCTGCGACTGTCAAAATCTCAGAATTGGAAAACTATGGAACTTGCCAGTGCGATCGCATCTGATTTATTAAGGACTTGTGGTGACGTTTTTACCATCCAAATTGTTCCTCCTGGCTGGATACATTTTGAATTGACTGACTTGACCTTAGCGACTTGGTTACAAAGTCTTGCAGTCGGAGAATTAGGGGGAGCAGGGAGCAGGGAGCAGGGAGCAGGGGGCAGAGGGGAAAGAGGTAATTTTAGTTCTCCCCCTTGCCCCCCGCCCCCTGCCCCTGTGCCTCTTCTGCCCAATTCATTATTTGCTGTTCAGCACGCCCATGCACGTTGTTGTTCGCTAGTGTTGCTAGCTCACCGAGAGGGATTGATTAAACTTAAACAAGCTGTTACAAATGCTAGTCAAGGTTTTTGGGATGTTATCTCTCCTAATCCTCTACCTTGGCTCAACTGTGATGAAACATTGCGACTAAATCATCCAGATGAGCTTCATCTAATTTCCGAGCTAATACAAACGGTAGACAAAATAGAGTGTCCTAAGACTAGCGGTTCCGTGAAATGGGAAAAAGTAGCGCTAAATTTGAGCCAAGCTTTTGAAAACTTCTGGTGTAATTGCCGGATTTGGGGTGAGGTGAAAATTACATTCCCAGAGTTAGCCCAAGCCCGACTCGGATTACTTATGGCTACTCAGTCACTATTAAGATACTTACTAGAGGAAAAATTGGGTGTTTTTGCGCCCTTAGAGTTATAAATCGGTAATGTTGCTTAGGTAAAAATAAAAACTTTTATAATAGCTATTGACTCAATGCATCACCTCAGCTACATTAGCAGGTGTGTGAGGAGCGAACCAGCTAGGGCACCGAGACGAAACACGGCCAGTCGTCGGTGTCCTTTCTGATTTATGGGGTTTAGGCTTGAGAAAGTACCCTGATTACAGCAAAAACTTTTCAATTGCTACTGCTGCTCCGTCTTCTTCTACACTAGGAGCTACCCACCGCGCGATCGCTTGCACTCCGGCTGGTGCGTTTCCCATAGCTACACCAAGTCCAACAGACTCCAGCATTTCTAGATCGTTGAAGTTATCGCCAATCGCCATAACGTTGGCTATCTGTAATCCCAACAATTCTTCGGCTAGGTAACGTACAGCGGTTCCTTTATTCACAGAGGCGTTAGTTGCTTCAAAGAAGGTAGCAACAGATGTTGTGAGATAAAGTTCAGCAGGCGTGTATTGGCGGCGCAAATTCCCCAATAGTTTGTCGATTACATCTATGTCATCAGACAAAGCGAGAATTTTTGTCGGTTCATTTGTTAAGGTTTGGCGCAAATCACCCACAGGAATCGGGATAATACCAGAACGTTCTGCATAAATTTGGGTTTCTCTGGTTAATTCACGGACGTATAGTTGATCGTTAATGTAAAAGTGGACAGATAGGAGCGATCGCAACTCAGGTTTTTCAAAATAGTCGAGTAGCTGGTGAGCGATTTCTCTGGAAACAGCCCAATGGCGATGAATTTTTTGAGTGATCGGATCTTGAATCCAGGCTCCCTGATAGGCCATTAATGGTAGGGTAGAGCCGATATCTTGGTGGAAGCGCAAGGCTGAACGATACATTCTACCAGTGGCGATCGCTACTGGAATTCCTCGTGCTTGCGCTGTAAAGATTGCTTGCTTTACAGGTTCGCTGATAGTGTTAGAATGTCCTGCGATCGTGCCATCTATATCTAAGACTAGTAGTTTAATATCTTTTGCAGCAGCCTGACGATCGGTAGATGCTTTCGGCATAATTTCCTAAATTTTAGGTTCCAGTAAGAGGTTAACAGGCTCTGGCGACCAGTAGGGAGTCATATAAAAAATTGGGTTTTATAATCAACCACTTCATATCAATAATTGTTTATGGCGATCGCCAAGAATAGGATTTTTTAAATCTTATTAAAAATTCAGCCTCATAATCACAATAAAAAACCCGATTCTCGAATAAATCGGGTTTTTTAATTTAAATTAGAGAGTCTGCTTGATAGATAGGATAGAAGAAATCTACCTATTCAAGAAAGTCTATTAATTAAACATCTTGATCCAGCTTTTTTTGCGTTGTGACAACAAACAAAGCCCAGCAATTAAACCAATTCCTAGTGTGGCAGAAGGCTCAGGTACTGCTTTCGCCTCATCGTAGTCATAAGTTACTTTGATACCTGCTTTGGCATAAGTATCAATATAGGATCTCATGTTGCCAGAACCCGTAACTACTGAGTTGGCTAAAGCTGAGAACAAAAAGCTTATGTCGCCATTACCAGTGAAAGACTGCAAAAATTGGGTATTGGTGAAAGACTGAGTAGCAGATTGTGTGGCAGTTAAGTTAGAAATAGTCTTTCCAGAGGTGCCACTATAATCAGTGATACCGTCATATTTAGCAGCTTGATAAGTCGATATATCTTGTGGGTTGATCGCAAATAGAGACTGATTATTTAGTTTTAAACTGAGTTCACTAGCAAGATTTACTGTCACGGTAGTCGGGGTTGGACTCCTGTTTTCAAAACCTGCATTTCCAAGTATGTCGCCAGTAAAACTTATCGTTACACCCTTAAGTGTACCCAAAGATGAGTTAAATTTTTGGACAGTCAAAGGTGAATCAATGATATCTGTAAACTCGTAATTACTGGAAGCACTGTAGGAAAGAGAAGCTGCATTAGCTGCGCCTGATGTTGCAACAATTCCTGCCAAAGTTGTAGCAGCAGCCAGAGTGTTCAATAGTTTTGTTGTCATGATGGAAGATGCTTTAAAAAAAATCGTTACAGAATTACTAAGTTATTTCTAACTCTGAAACTTTGCTTGTCGGATTGATAATTACACGTAACTTTATGTAAAGTTTTTATGTTCAAGTTCCTTCGGAAAATATACTTTTTGATTGGTATATATAAAGTTTTGTTAATGCAAAGAGGTTTTGAGAGTGATAGATTATGTCGAAATATTAAGTTCGTGTTTGTTGATTCTTGAGAAGTAAGCTAGGTCAATCTAATTAAATATAAAACGCTCAGGAGATAAATCCCCAACTTCTAGTGATAAATCGTGCATCTGGTTATTATATGGTTACTATGTTGATACTCAGGTACTTAATTAGGGCGCTATTGCTGCCAAAAGTTTGGTTATACTGGGCTTCCGTATTAAAGTTGCAAATGCGTAGACATCACTTCGTCTAAAATTATATGCAGGAGCAATTTCTACGCAGAGACTACGCTTTTGTCGCTAAACCAAAGCTGAAACTAGGATCTGAAATTGCTAACTATGTGACAAAGCTTCTGGCTAAAATAGGGCTATGTCTGAAATCACTTCTGTAACTGCAACACGCCCCACGTTCATCCTCGTAGATGGGCACTCCCTGGCTTATCGTTCATACTTTGCTTTCGCCAAAGGGCGAGATGGAGGACTGCGTACTAAAGAAGGCATTCCTACGAGTATATGTTTTGGTTTTGTGAAGTGCCTGCTAGAGGTAATGGCAACACAACAGCCTCAAGCAATGGCGATCGCTTTTGATTTGGGTGAGGCCACTTTTCGTCATGAAGCTGACGAGACTTATAAAGCCGATCGCAAGGAAACGCCAGAAGACTTCATTCCCGACTTAGCAAACCTGCATGAGTTGCTAAATGGTTTCAATTTACCGATTTTTACTGCCCCTGGTTACGAGGCGGATGATGTGTTGGGAACTCTAGCACAGCGAGTAACTGCTGCTGGGTATAGGGTGAAGATCCTGACTGGCGATCGCGATTTATTTCAACTGATCGATTCTGATAAACAAATCACTGTTCTGAATTTTAGTCCAGATGCCCTAAAACGCTCTACAAATAGCATTACGGAATTTGAAGTAGAACAAGTCAAAGAGAAGATGGGTGTTTTACCTTCACAAATTGTCGATTTCAAAGCTCTTTGTGGTGATAAGTCAGATAATATTCCTGGAGTTAAAGGAATTGGAGAAAAGACAGCAGTACAGCTGCTAAATACTTATGGTTCCCTTGATAATATTTATGCTGCATTAGATGAAATTAAAGGCGCAACTCAGAAAAAACTAGCCAGTGGTAAAGAAGATGCCGATAAGTCTCGTTATTTGGCAACGATAGTTTTAGATGTTCCTATAGAACTTAATTTAGAAGATTGCAAATTAAAAGGATTTGATACAAGCGTCTTATCTCCCATTTTAGAAAAGTTAGAATTCAAGTCTTTTTTAGGCAAAATAAACGAACTACAGCAACGTTTTGGCGGTCAAGTTGAAGAGAAGCAAGAAGCCAAAATAGACGTGGTTAATCCTAACTTAGAAGTGAGGGATAATGAAGATAATGATTTATGGTTCTTCAGTGCTAGTGATACAGCAACAGCTTCCCAGCAATCTAGTTCACCCATTACGCCACGCATTATCAATACCCCAGCCAAACTAACTGAGTTAGTAAAACTTTTGCAAACATTCACTAACCCAAATATTCCCGTTGCTTGGGATACTGAAACTACCGCTTTAGAACCAAGAGATGCTGAGTTAGTAGGGATTGGTTGCTGTTGGGGAACGGAACCAGATGAAGTTGCTTATATTCCTGTGGGCCATAAAACTGGAGAGAATTTGAATAAAGATTTGGTGTTAGAAGCATTACGTCCAATTCTCGAAAGTGCTGATTATCCGAAAGCTTTACAGAATGCCAAATTTGACCGCTTAGTTCTAAAGTGTCAAGGGATTAATTTGGCGGGAGTTGTGTTTGATCCGATGCTGGCAAGTTACATTCTAAATCCAGATTCTAGTCATAATTTGATGGATTTAGGGCAGCGATATTTGGGATTGATAGCTAAAAGTTATTTAGATTTAGTTCCTAAAGGCAAAACCATCGCTGATATAGATATTCCCGCCGTTGCAGATTACTGCGGTATGGATGCTTATTCTACTTTTGGGTTAGTACCGAAATTGCGTGAAGAACTGGATCGAATTCCAACTTTGTCTAAGCTATTAGTAGAAGTGGAACAGCCACTAGAAGCAGTTTTAGCCGAAATGGAATACACGGGTGTTCGCATTAATTCAGCTTATTTAAAAGAACTTTCGCAGCATTTAGAAACTGAGTTAGCCAGATTAAAAGAGGAAGCAACTGAAATAGCTGGGGAAAATTTTAACTTAGGCTCCCCTAAACAATTGAGCCAAATTTTGTTTGAAAAGTTGGGGTTAAGTACCAAACATTCTCGGAAAATTCAAACCGGCTTCTCGACAGATGCAGCAACATTAGAAAAGCTCCAAGAAGATGATAAAAGTGGTTTTGTTGAGGCGATCATTGAGTATCGGACTCTATCTAAATTAAAGTCTACTTATGTTGATGCCTTACCTGCGTTGGTACGTCCAGATACTCAGAGGGTACATACTGATTTTAATCAAGCAGCAACATCAACTGGTAGGTTATCTTCTTCTAATCCGAATTTACAAAATATCCCCATTCGTACAGCTTTTAGTCGTCAAATTCGGAAGGCGTTTTTGCCAGAATCTGGTTGGTTAATGGTGGCTGCTGATTACTCACAAATTGAATTACGAATATTGGCTCATTTGAGCCAAGAGCCGATATTAGTGCAAGCATATCAGCAAAATGAAGATGTTCACACTGTTACCGCGCGGTTAGTTTTTGAAAAAGAAAATATAACCTCAGAAGAGCGAGGGATAGCAAAAACTATCAATTTTGGCGTGATTTATGGAATGGGTTCTCTTAGATTTTCGCGTTCAACTGGGATAGATAAAAACATTGCCAACGAGTTCATTAAGCGGTTTAATGAACGATATCCGAAAGTTTTTGCATATTTGGAGCAAGTCAAAAAAGAAGCGATC
Source organism: Nostoc sp. DedVER02 (assembly GCF_034530675.2). Taxonomy (NCBI): domain Bacteria; kingdom Bacillati; phylum Cyanobacteriota; class Cyanophyceae; order Nostocales; family Nostocaceae; genus Nostoc; species Nostoc sp. DedVER02. Next base: position 5,182 of record NZ_JAVRCP020000014.1, on the reverse strand, counting down.
GCTCTTGGTTATGTAGAAACTATTCTCGGTCGTCGTCGTTATTTTGACTTTACTAATAACAGTTTACGTAAATTAAAAGGCAGTAACCCAGAAGATATCGATCTGAGTAAATTGAAGAATTTAGGCCCTTTTGATGCGGGTTTACTACGCTCGGCTGCTAATGCACCAATTCAAGGTTCCAATGCTGATATTATCAAAATTGCAATGGTAAGGCTGCATGAGGTTTTGAAGAACTATCAGGCGCGTTTGTTGTTGCAAGTTCACGATGAATTAGTGTTTGAAATTCCGCCTGATGAGTGGGAAGAATTACAATTGCAAATTAAGTCGGTGATGGAGAATGCAGTTGAGTTGAGCGTGCCGTTGCTGGTGGAGGCACGTGTTGGTGACAATTGGATGGATACAAAGTGAGCGATTAGAAATCGTGGCTACACTAATAAAGTCACGCTCCGCGAACGCCAACGCGCACCATGCGGACTCAGAAGCTTGAAACCCACGGAGGTGGGTAAAGTCTCGTATAGCCACGAATTTCAGTCGCCCGGGCAAGAGTTAACCGCCACGCTTCAGCGCTGCTTCAACCTGCTGTAATTCCTTCTCTAAACGATTTTTGAGTTTTTCGGGTACGGGACGATTTGGGTAAGAACTGTAATGTCCAGCCAGGGAATTAAGGGCTGTCCGCATGGTTGTAAAGGAGCCAAGTCCAGAAACAGAGTTAACTCGCTGATAGCGAGCCGAAAAGTCATTAATTTTCTGACGCGCTTCTGCTTGAACTGCTGTTTTGTCTGCTGAATCTGGTGATAGATCCAGAGCTTGTCTCATAATATTGACCACAGCTAAGGTGTCTTGGCGATAATCCCCAGTCAAACTATCTGGACTGCCAGAACAGCCCATTAAGCCGATAGCTACAACCAAAACCAGCGCAAGCAAACGCGACCAATAGCGCTTCATATGCATTAATTAAAAGAATACGTAAATCAACGTCCATCCTATCTTGGATTGGTAACGTGGGGATCAATTGAGGGTTAAATTTTAAACGCAGAGGAGCGCGGAGGTAAGCGCAGAGGCACGCAGAGAATTCGCTACGAATTAATGAAATGTTATACTTAGAGTTATGGGATTAGAGATTGAGAGGATTTAATCAACTAAGTTTCTCTGCTTCAATCTTTGCAACTTCAACATCGTAATACATATTATCAGCCACAAAAAGCCGACTCCATAACCTGCAATTATGTCTGTAGGCCAATGGACTCCTAAATATAAGCGGCTAATACCAATGGCAGCAATTAATATAACTGTCAAACTGTAAATAAATTTGGCAAAACGAGGATAGTGAGTTGCCAATTCGTGAGCAATAAAACCATAAAGTACCATAGAACCTAGTGCATGACCGCTAGGAAAACTAAAAGATTTTTCGGAAATCAAGCGATGCCACAGTTCAGGGCGAGGTTTAGAAAAAAATAACTTTAGTCCTGTATTTAAAATTAACGCTCCTAAGCAAGCAAGTACAAAAACTTTCGCTTCCTCTTGGTAACGTCGCCACCAAAGTAACAAGAAAGTAATGCCTGCAACTAGAACGACTGTAGTAGGATTACCAAGATTTGTAATAAACAGCATTACATTATCTAAACTGGGATTGGCAAACTGATGTAGCCATAACAGAAAAGTCGTATCAAATCTAAAAGCATCTCGCTCTAAAACCTCTTCAGCTATTTCTGCTAAAACAAAAAGTATCAGCAGACAACTAGCAAGTCCAACAATACCAATTGTGGTAATTAAGGGAGCCAAACGAGGGTGTATATGAAGCAACCAGAAATTAGAAATTTTTCGGAGCATACTTTAATTTCAGTACCTATTACCAGAAGCCGCCGCTCCGATTTTTCTCTGTGCTTCTGCGATTAAAAAGTAATTTATTGAACCACAGAGGCGCAGAGAACACAGAGTAAAGAGATAGAAGAGGAATTTTTTATCCACCTTGAAAGGGCTACTCCTAACTCCTAACTTTTTGATAAAGAGTGTTGCGTTGTTGGTAAGGTCGTCCTAAAGAAGCGATCGCATTTTTCAAACTTTCCACTTCCATACACGTACCACCTAAAGCACCTGCCATTGTGGTAATATGCTCCTCCATCAATGTGCCACCGATATCGTTGCAACCCCAAACTAAGGCTTCGGTTGCACCTGCAAGCCCCAGTTTTACCCAACTCTGCTGATGGTTGGGAATCCAATTACCCAAGTAAATCCGCGCCACAGCCCCTAGCAGCAACGCATCGCTTAAAACTGGTTGATCGCGTCCGACACGGCGACGTAAGGGTTTAGGCGCTTCTTGACCAACGAAGGGTAATAAAATAAACTCTGTGATCTTTGCAGGATATCCCCGATTGATAGCAGTTTTTTGGAGCGATCGCAATTTTTCTAAGTGTCCAATTTGCTGTTCGTGGGTTTCAATATGCCCAGATAACATGGTGCTGGTGGTATGTAAGCCTAATTTATGAGCGGTGCTGACAATTTCTATCCAAGTGGCTGTATTAATTTTCTCTGGACACAATATCCGCCTTACTTCATCGTCTAATACTTCTGCTGCTGTTCCGGGCATTGAACCAACACCAGCATCGCGTAAAGCAATAATCACATCAGCATACTCGAGTCCATCAAGTCTAGCGATAAATTCCACTTCCTGGGGAGAAAAAGCGTGGAGATGAATCTGCGGAAATTCCTGTTTGATGGTTTCCACTACCTTGAGGTAATAGGGCAAAGATTTACCATTTATCAGCGCTTGTGGATTTAACCCACCTTGCATACAGATTTCTGTCGCTCCCCGTTGCACTGCATCTGTTGCTTTTTCTAAAATTTGCGCCGAATCTAACCAGTATGCACCAACATCACCTTCATCTCGACGGAATGCACAAAAACTACAGTGCTGCTCACAAATATTAGTAAAGTTAATATTGCGATTAATTATATATGTAACCCTATCGCCTGCTTGAGTGTGGCGGAGTGTGTCAGATGTAGCACGGATTGCTGCGATCGCCTCTGGTTCAGTTTGTTTTAACAACACTACTCCCTCTTGGGGAGATAAGTCATACCCCATTAAGGCACGCTCAAGAATTGTTTCAACAGCAATTTTTGTCAGCATTACTTTCTTTATTTCTCAGTAAATTTTAATTTTATAATCTGGAAAATAATTAAATTCTACTTAATAAATATACCAAGTTATGGAGAATCCAAAGTTTATTTGCTTTTTGCTTCTAGCCGCCACAGTCTACCATACTGAAAAACATCGACTAGTTTGTATTTTTTCTCAAGGTCAGAGCGAAATCTTTGAGAAGGATTATACAAAAATAGATTACTGAACCTATTAGGAATGTTTGGTATGCTTGGTTCAGTTACCAATTGCATTTGCACTTTGGGATCTAGCAGATGAATTAGAGACATTATATCGCCAATATTTAGGGAATAATTACTACTAATTAATAGTGGGTTATTAGCTTTATTTATAATGCGAGCTATTTCAGGATTGTTATGGCTGCCTTTATTCCACCATGTCTCGGCTTGAGAACTGACGGCACAGGATATAATTCCACTGGAAATTACTACTACCATTACTAATTGCCAAAAATTGCGGACGATTAACTTAGAAGAAATAATTTGAGTCGCCAGCAAGTAAGCAACAGCTAGCTGGATACCTATATAACACGGAATGACATATCTAGCTCGGAGACTAAGCTTACCTCCAATAATCAAATCAGGCAAGATGAGAGCTAAAGCTGTTACTCCACTTAAGATAAAAACAAATAACCAAACTCGTCTTTCGGCTTGACGATAAAGAAAGAAGAATGAATATATTACTAAGATTAATATTAAGGGAATTAAAAATCGACCCCAGCGCAAAATTGGCAAATTTAAATCTGGAAAAAATGGTTCGTAGCGCCAAAAATCACCAAATAAATAGCTAATGTTACTAATCCAACCAGAAACTAAAGCTGACAAAGATTGTTTGGTTTGAGCGCTAGCTGTTGTGCTATCAATTACAGACAAGCTATTAATAACAGTTAAAATCCAAGGAACGAAAGCTAAAAATCCGGTACTAGTTGCGATTAAATAAGCTTTAACGGGTTTGGTAAATCGAAAGCGTTCAATGGCAAATATATAAATACCGTAGGCGATCGCTAGTAAGCCAGAAAACAAAAAGGTGTACAATCCTACTGCAACTGTTACTGCATAAATGCCCCAAAGCTTCTTGCTACCAAGCCTTATTGCTCGCAGTAGTACAGCACTCTCTAGCAAAATAGTAACCATCCACAAACCAAACTCCCTTGCTTCTTGGGCGTACAGCACATGGAAGGGCGAAATTGTGAGAAGAGCTACGCTTATCCATGCTGTTATGGATGACTGAAACAATTCTAAGCACAACCAATAAATGCAAGGAAAGGCTAGCAAGCTAATTATGGCTGACAAGCTTCTTGTAGTGGCTACTGAATTGCCAAAAAATTGCATCCATAATCTCAGTATCACGTAATAAAGCGGAGGATGTTGGGCATCCTCCATCGCCAAAGAGTTTACTGTATCGATTAAACCTTTTTCAGAATTAGGCTGTTGATATTTTTGTATATTTTCAACAGCAAACACGCGCCCATTAAAAACTTGTTGAACAAATTCTGTTTTAGTGTAACCAGAAATTCGTAATGAAGTATAAGCTTCATCGTGCCAGTAGACTTTTCGATCCAGGTAGGCGAAGCGAAAAAATATCCCTGATATTAACAAAGTAATGATTAAAAATCGTAACCAACTTGGAGGAAAATATTTTGTAGGAGGTAAATGTTTTGCAAGTACTAATTCTTTGTTTATCATAAAGATCGAATTATATTATACCGACAACACATAGATTTTAATTACGCTATTTAAACTTTGACGGATTAGTGACACTTACTTGCTTGTGTCAATCAATATGCTATAGGAATCCGGTTTTATTTTTTAAAATATACGTAGGATGTGTTAGGACAGCGTAACGCATCAAATCCGCGATCATAGTGCGTTACGAACTCCGTTCTAACACACTCTACAATACCTAATTGCGTTCAACAATCAAATAGTAATCCTAGATTCTACATCTAATACCAATTTAATATGAAGCTGCATAGAAAAGAGCTTCTAAAATAAAGTTATAAGATGAGATAGATATTACCTCATC
>NZ_JAVRCP020000013.1:0-179560 GCF_034530675.2 Nostoc sp. DedVER02 | reverse complement strand
CCGATGTAAATCCGGTTGTTGGTGCTGGTGATCCACTCACAGAATCTATCCCATACGTTGGCGCTTTCGCGGCGTTGAATAGTTGCTGTCATTGTCTTATAAGTGCGGTTAGTTATTTATGAATCAGGCTCGGTTTGTCTTTGCCTGTGAATACACTTTACAATGCTTTACATTTTTTTATCAAGTTTTATTACTTCAGTAAACCTGATAGCAGAGATAAGTTTTTATTATTTAAAGGTAGGCAACGAAGTAAGGATACGCCGCAATACTGCTCGGGTAAAGCATTTTTAACTCGGAATTGGATTTGGGGTAAAGGTTAAAGGTTTTTTCTTTCCCTTTTCCCCTTGCGCTACCCTTAACCCGACAAGTATTGGGATACGCCGAAGTTATTTTTTCTCTGACATGACAATATATATATGTGATTCTATATATATATGTGATTCTATTACCTACCGATCTGGGAAGAATAGTTTTGTAGATTACCGCTATTCCAAAAAAATTAACCCTCAGCTTACTACTGGGGGCTTTTTTGTTTGGCAAAATGGCATATCTCTAAATAAGACGGTTGCTATGGTATTTGAGTAGGATACATTCCATGCGAAAAAGTACTGACTTGCATTACCCCTGGCTAACTACCAGGGGTTTTTATTAGAACTTTTACTGAAATATTGCACTATTCCCAATAACCATAAGATTGGCAGCTTGATATGAGTTGATTCTAGAATTCTGAATCAGGAATAGCGATTTTTATTCAACTAGGAAAGTGTAAATATAAGCTTATATCGAAGTGAAAAAATCAAGTGCAATAAATTAACAATGATAGAAGCTAAAAACGTAATTGGTGGAGACTTAGAATCCTGCTGCACTTCTCCCATGACTGGGTTTTACCGCGATGGTTTTTGTCGCACAGGTGGTCAGGATTTCGGGTCGCACGTTGTATGTGCTGAAGTAACCTTAGAATTTTTAGAGTTCACCAAATCGCGGGGGAACGATTTAAGTACAGCTGTTCCTGATTTTAATTTTCCTGGACTAAAGCCTGGCGATCGCTGGTGTTTGTGTGCATCTCGTTGGCAAGAAGCTCTCGAGGCTGGCGTTGCTCCACCTGTCATCCTCTCTGCAACCCATGCTAGAGCTTTGGAAGTGGTTTCTCTAGACGAATTGAAAAAACATGCTGTAACTTCTTCTTGATTGAGAATTGGGCAATACGGTTCGGATAAGCACAATGAACTTTCCTTGTGGTCTGGGAAAAGGTTAAAGGGTAAGGGGTAAAGGATGTATTTAAAACCTTTCCCCTTTCCCCTTTCCCCTTGAACCGAACCGTATTGCCCTGCCCCCTGCCCCCCTGCTCCCTGCTCCCCTGCCTCTTTTGACTTGTACAGACGCGATTAATCGCGTCTCTCCTAACTAATTGCAACTTCCACAGGTAGTTTTAATATACTGGCAACCATAGCAATTAATTTAGTGGGGTCTATTGGCTTAGATAAATGCTGCTGAAACCCTGCTGAAAGCGCTTCTAAGCGGTCTTCTTCTCGCGTGTAGGCTGTTAAAGCGATCGCAGGAATACATCCACCTTTTTCTGCTTCTAAAGAACGCAGTTTCCGAATCAGCGTATAACCATCTTGCTCTGACATACCAATGTCGCTAATCAGGATATCTGGTTTTGCTTGTTCAAGTATTGCTAAGGCTTCATCAACTGATGCTACCGCAGTGGCAAAGGCTCCATACTCCTCAAACATAAAACTGAGAAAGTTACGGGTATCTGCTTCATCATCTACAACTAAAACTCTTAATCCAGCAAGGGGTGTCGATACTACAGAAGAAATTTCTCCTGTGGTTTCTCTATTTCCCCTATTCCCCCTATTGTTTTGTAGTAGTGGCAATTTCACAGTAAAGGTTGCTCCTTGTCCACTGCCTGGACTTTGAGCAAAGATTGCACCCTTGTGCAGTTCGACTAAATGACGGACGATCGCTAGTCCTAATCCTAATCCATTGTGCGATCGCGTTGTGGTGCTGTCTGCTTGCCGGAAACGCTCGAATACTTTCGGTAAAAACTCGGAACTGATGCCAATGCCTGTATCGCTTACTTGAATTTGGGCGTATTTTTGAGTTGTTTGTTCTTCACCACGGATTACTGACAAATGCACTTCTACCCTGCCGCCTTTGGGGGTAAACTTAATCGCATTAGTTAGTAGATTCCATACTATTTGCTGTAACCGCGCTGGATCGCCATAAACTGAACCGACTGAAGTATCTAAGACAGTGGTTAATTGAATCTCTTTTGGCTCTGCTAGGGGACGCACTGCTTCTAAGGCTGCCTCCATGACTGAGATCAGATTCACCGCAGACACATTTAACCGCAACTGTCCACGGATAATCCGAGATACATCTAAGATATCTTCAATTAGTTGCATCTGAGATATGGCATTGCGTTCAATGGCTTCTAGGGCGCGAGAAGTGGCTTTCTCGTCAAGTTTCTTAGAGCGGAGAATTTTTGACCAGCCTAGCATTGAGGTTAGGGGTGTGCGGAGTTCGTGGGAGAGAACGGCGAGAAACTCATCTTTCATCCGATTTGCTGCTTCTGCTTCTTGTCTTGCTGTCTGTTCTCTAATTACTTGAGCGCGGACTTCTTCTGCTTGCTTGCGTTCGGTAATATCTTCGAGAGTGCCTACATATCCCAGCAATTCTCCTTGACCGGAAAGCATCGGTGATGAGCGAACCTGAACCCAACGAACGATGCCATGAGCAGTTTGAAAGCGAAACTCTTCAGAGTAGTCACGACCTTCGCAAATGTAGCTAGACCAACTAGCAGCTGCTCGTTCTCTATCTTCTGGATGAACTGATTCTAACCAGCTTTTTTCTAAACTCTCTGCTGCTTTCAAACCACAAATTATTTGATAGCGAGGATTTGTATATCTACATCCTCCTTCGGTATCAATTTCAAAAATCCCGACGGGCGAACAAGTACTTAGCGATCGCAATCGTTCTTCACTTTGCCTAAGTTCGGCATTCACAGCTACTAGTTGCGCTGCTTGTAGCTTGACGGCTTCTGTTTTCTTAAATAGTTCTACGAATACTGTGACTTTGGAAGTCAAAATGTTGGGGTCTAATGGTTTAAGCAAATAATCAACTGCACCCAAGGCATAGCCTTTAAATAGCATTTGGTCGCTGGTACTAAAGGCAGTAAGAAAGATAATTGGGGTGTGACGCGATCGCCCCCGATTCCGAATTAAGGTAGCAGTTTCAAAGCCATCCATCCCTGGCATTTGTACATCTAGCAAAATCACTGCAAAATCTTGATGTAACAGACACCTCAAAGCTTCTTCCCCAGAAGTAGCTCTCACCAAATTCTCTCCTAGTTTTTCTAAGATTGCTTCTAGTGCTAGCAAATTTTCTAGTTTATCATCCACTAGGAGGATGTTTACTTTGGGTTCCATCTGCATGGGTTTATTTCCGTGATGAGTGACAAAGCTTGACCATTTGGGAAGCAATGTTTGAGAGTGTCAAAATCCAGTCTACAGCAACAGCAGAAATTGCTGCTTCTGGCATAATATCGCTCTCAGCTGTGGCAGGTTCTTGTACGATAGCTATTCCTCCCCGCGCTTTTATTTTCTTAAGACCTTGCACACCATCTTGATTTGCTCCTGTCAATATTACACCAATAACTTGCTGGGTGTAGACATCGGCTGCTGACTCAAACAACACATCAATAGATGGTCTGGCATAAGCAACTGGCTCATCAGTCGAAAGAGCAAAGTGACCTAGTTCAACCAATAAGTGATAATCTGCTGGAGCCAGATAGATATGTCCTGGGAGTATTTCGTCTTTGTCTTCCACTTCTCGAATCGGTAGCGGAGTAAATTCTTGCAATAACTCTTGGAGTGTATTGTTAGATTCTTTGTGACGGTGTTGCACGATCGCGATCGGCACTAAGAAATCTGCTGGTAACTGACCCAAGATAATTTTTAATGCTGATAATCCGCCTAAAGAAGTACCAATTACCACAATTTTAAACGACACCTGTTTAGTCCTCACATTTGTAGAATGCGGGTTTCAATCTTAGTGTGATTTTATAGCTCATAAAATCTTTTTAGTATTCTCCTGTAACACCACAGCAACTAACCTCTCTTGATTAGCGTTTATACCAACTAGTCAAAATTATATATTTTTGTCATAACCATTACAATTAGAAATTTCATCATTGTGAAATACTTTACAGAAAAATATTATTTTTAGACTTTTTAAAATCTTCATCAATGCCAGAATCGCTACATTATAGAAATGGTTTTTTGTAAACCACTAACTTTTAAAAATTTAATTATTATTGTTTTGACAATTCATAAAAATTTACTTAAGCTAAAGGATAGGTTAAGCAAATCAAAAAACAACAGCAATTTAGTTTAGCTCCATGAATTGCTATTGCAGACTATTGGTATGAGGAAATTAATCGCAATTAAAACTATTCCCTGTAGGTAAGCTCACGAGATTTAGCTACAAAAAGCTAAGACATGATTAAGCGTATTGCACCGCGCACATATTGAACATATTCCGGTCAATTATCGATGGATACTTGTGGTGATATTAGCCAGTATTCATCAATCATGGAAGTTCAACTAACGATTTTAGATTGGGTTTTCTGGTTTATATCTCGTCAGGGACGGAATAAATCTAGAATCCTAAATTGGCAATCCAAAATTGATTGACCACAGTGCGGTAGATATGTCCAGGAGAAGGCAATGCTTGAGTATTTTACATCATTGAACGACCACAATTTACCCTATCCAGATACAATTCATCCCATCGTTGTCCACTTCGTAATTGCGATGGTATTATTTTCGTTTTTCTGCGATGTAGTTGGCTATTTTACTGGGAAATCCAGTCTTTTTGAGGTGAGTTGGTGGAATATGTTAGTTGCCACTGTCGCCATCTTTGTTGCGATTATTTTTGGTCAGTTTGAAGCGGGTTTAGCACAACCTTATAGCCTCGCAAAATCGGTACTAAATTTGCATACACTGATTGGTTGGTCGCTTTCGGGAATCATCACAGCAATTACAGCTTGGCGCTATGTAATTCGTTCCCGGAATCCGCAAAAAGTACCGATTTATTATTTAGGAGCCGGATTAGTTTTAACCCTGATAGTTGGCTTGCAAGTATATCTCGGAGATGAGCTTGTTTGGGTGTATGGATTGCATACAGTGCCAGTTGTGGAAGCAGTAAAGGATGGTCTGTTGCGATGAACTCAGAATTGATCGATCAATTAACCGGCTCTCTAGGCGCAAACGGATTGCCTTACACTATTCCCGTTCATCCTAACTTAGTGCATCTGACAATAGGTTTGTTCATTATTGGGATGACCTTTGATATCGTTGGTGTTCTGTTTCCCTTCCAAAAATGGGTCTTCAAATTTTTAGCAATTACCGTAGAACGTCAGAATTTCTTTGATGTTGGCTGGTACAACATGTTAGCTGCTAGCATCATCACGTTTTTCACGGTGGCAGCAGGTTTTTATGAAATGCTGTTGGCAACACCGCCAGCTGATATAAAAAGTGCCTGGGGATTGCAGGCAATGGAAACTATGCTTTGGCATGGTGTGGGTGGCGTGTTTTTATTAGCATTGATTGTTGGCATGACCATCTGGAGAGGATGGCAGCGATCCGTTTGGGGCAGACAAGAATACAAACAGTCAGATAGAGAAGTGCAGTGGTTCTATCTGTTCGCAGGTATAGCAATCATGTTCGTGATGTACATCCACGGCACACTAGGGGCGCAATTAGCCGCCGAATTTGGCGTACACAACACAGCAGATAATTTGCTGCGATCGCACCAAGACCTCAACACAACACTCAAATAGTCATTTGTCATTTGTCCTTTGTTTAAAGTTACTAACTAATGACCAATGGCTAATGACTAATGACTAATGACCAATGACTAATGACCAATGACTAATGACCAATGACTAATGACCAATGATGAAAATCCAGAAGATTTTAAATATTTTGACGCTGCTTACAGGCGCGATCGCGGTGACTGTTACTAGTCTCTGGATCGGTCAGCAAGCTTACTCCTGGCTTCCTCCGCAAGCAGCAGCCGAATCCAAACTAATTGATGATTTGATTAGTTTCTTAGTAACTCTCGGTGCTTTCATTTTCTTGGGAGTCACAAGTACTCTGATGTATTCTGTGATCTTCCATCGGGCGATTAAAGATGACTTCACCGACGGCCCTGCAATTGAAGGTAATATCACCCTAGAAGTTGTTTGGACAGCAATTCCAATTCTGTTAGTTTTGTGGATTGCAGGTTACAGCTACCAAGTTTATGAACAAATGGGAATTCAAGGCCCATCAGAATTAGTTCATCTGCATAATCCATTGGGAATGGAATCGGCTTATGCAGAACCAAAAGATGCCCCAGCTAACGCTTTAGCTGAACCTGTCGAGAAAATTGACGTACTAGCTAAACAGTGGGCGTGGGTGTTTCATTACCCTGAAAGAGATATTACTAGTACCGAATTGCATTTACCTAGCGATCGCCGGATACGTTTAGCAATGCGATCGCAAGATGTTCTCCACGGCTTTTATATACCTGCATTTCGCGTTAAGCAGGATATTATTCCCAACCACGCGATCGACTTTGAATTTACTCCCATCCGCCCCGGCAAATACCGACTAACCGATTCTCAATATAGCGGTACATACTTTGCGACAATGCAGGCGAATGTAGTGGTCGAATCTCCTGAAGATTATCAGCAATGGCTAGCACAAGCTGCAACCCAAAAGCCATCTCTCGCAAATAATCAGGCGGCTTCTGAATATGCCCAAACATCCAATCAATCAGTCCAAACTGGTTGGGTTACAGTTCCACCTGCTGCACCTCCTCTAGTCAACATAATTGGTAATTGATAAGAGAGTAATTCGTACTTGCAATCAGATTTAATTACGAATTACGAATTACGAATTACGAATTATTTAGTCAATTCACCTGGTTGAAAGGAAAGTAACCATGACTAATGTTCCTATTGAAGGTATCCTTCTCCCTGATGAGAAGCATAACCACGAATCTACAACTAGCTGGAAAGAATACTTCAGTTTTAGTACCGATCACAAGGTAATTGGTATCCAGTATCTCGTTACCTCCTTCTTCTTCTTTCTCGTCGGCGGTATCTTTGCGATGGTGATTCGGGGAGAACTATTAACACCCGAATCAGATTTAGTCGATCGCACCGTCTACAACGGTATGTTCACCATGCACGGCACTGTAATGCTGTTCTTGTGGACATTTCCCTCACTTGTTGGTTTTGCCAACTATTTAGTACCCCTGATGATTGGGGCGCGAGATATGGCATTTCCCCGCCTCAACGCCGTCGCCTTTTGGATGGTTCCAGTAGTCGGAATTCTTTTAATGAGTAGCTTTTTGATTCCTGGTGGCCCAGCCCAAGCAGGCTGGTGGGCTTACCCGCCAGTCAGTCTCCAGAATCCCACAGGTAACTTGATTAATGGTCAAGTACTCTGGTTGCTAGCCGTGGCAATATCTGGCGTATCTTCAATTATGGGGGCAGTGAACTTTGTCACCACTATCGTCAAGATGCGGGCCCCAGGCATGGGTTTCTTCAAAATGCCGTTGTTTGTCTGGGCAGTATTTAGCGCCCAAATTATCCAACTATTTGGACTACCTGCATTGACAGCAGGCGCGGTGATGCTGCTACTCGACCTCACAGCTGGCACTGCCTTTTTCGATCCTGCTAGGGGTGGGAATCCAGTTATGTTCCAGCATTACTTCTGGTTCTACTCACACCCCGCCGTTTACGTGATTATCTTGCCCATCTTCGGGATTTTCTCAGAAATCTTCCCAGTTTATTCGCGTAAACCCTTATTTGGTTACAAAGTAGTTGCTGTTTCATCGATTTTGATTGCCGTAGTTAGCGGTATCGTTTGGGTACACCACATGTATGTTAGTGGTACTCCGGGCTGGCTGCGGTTGATTTTCATGTTGACGACGATGTTTGTATCTGTCCCCACAGGAATTAAGGTATTTGCTTGGGTGGCAACTATTTGGGGCGGTAAACTGCGGCTAAATACCGCTATGCTGTTTGCCTTGGGCGGATTAATCATGTTTGTCTTCGCCGGCATCACAGGCATCATGCTTTCCTCCGTGCCGGTTGATGTTCACGTTAACAATACCTACTTTGTGGTGGGACACTTCCATTACGTCCTCTACGGCACTGTGACGATGGGCTTATATGCTGCCATCTATCATTGGTTCCCCAAAATGACCGGGCGGATGTACTCTGAAAGCTGGGGTAAAATCCACTTCTGGTTAGCCTTCATCGGTACTAACCTCAACTTTTTACCCATGCACCCCTTGGGATTGCAAGGGATGTTACGCCGAGTTGCTTCCTACGCCCCAGAGTACACATTCTGGAATATCATCGCTAGCCTGGGCGGATTTCTCTTAGGAATGTCTACCTTACCTTTCATCTTCAACATGGTAATTTCTTGGATGCAAGGCGAGAAAGCACCCAATAATCCTTGGCGGGCAATTGGCCTAGAGTGGATGGTTTCTTCTCCACCTCCAGTAGAAAACTTTGAAGAGATTCCCATCATCATCTCTGAACCCTACGGTTACGGCAAATCAGAACCCTTGACAGCTAATCTTTCAGAATAACCCAGGCTATCCTACCGTATACACACAAATCTTTTAGGTTACTCCGTAACTTAGAGTAAGTTAATTTTTGCAAGTCGATGCAACAAACTTGCAGGTCGATGCAACAAACTTGCAAGTCGATGCAACAAACTTGCAGGTCGATGCAACAAACTTGCAGGTCGATGCAACAAACTTGCAGGTCAATGCAACAAACTTGCAGGTCAATGCAATAAAGGTAAAGTCAAAAGATTTGTGTGTACACCGTAGCACAACTAGCTACGTCTCCTTTGCGTTCTAAATTCAACCCTCAAGCTAAAAGCAAAACTCCACCAATGGACAGTTATATCAATTCAGATGAATTGCATCACAAAGGTGCAGAACATACCCACGACGAAGAAGGCAACAAGATGTTTGGCTTCATTGTCTTCCTTCTGTCTGAAAGTGTCATTTTCTTGAGTTTTTTCGCCGGATATGCCATCTACAAAACAACAACTCCTAACTGGCTACCGGCTGGTGTTTCGGGGCTAGAAGTAAAAGAACCGACAATCAACACGATAATTCTTGTCGCCAGTAGCTTTGTGATTTACTTAGCCGAACGCGCCCTGCAACGCCATGATTTAGTAAAATTTCGCCTGTTTCTCTTGACAACAATGGCGATGGGTACTTACTTTTTGGTTGGGCAAGCGATTGAATGGAACGGCCTCGATTTTGGCTTCACCACAGGGGTATTTGGCGGGACATTTTACTTGCTAACAGGTTTCCACGGTTTGCACGTTTTCACCGGTATTCTGTTGCAGTTGATTATTTTGGTACGTTCTTTCATTCCTGGCAACTACGACACAGGCCACTTTGGTGTGAATGCAACCTCACTGTTTTGGCACTTCGTCGATGTTATCTGGATTATTTTGTTTATCCTCATCTACGTTTGGCAGTAAATGAGAATGAGGGAGAAATTACTCCCTCAGCTTGTTTCTCTTTATACTAATTCAATTAATGATTGCAACACATTCTTGGGTAAAGACGCGATTAATGGCGGGGTAAAGACGCGATTCATCGCGTCTCTACAAATGGTCTATTTGTCGCATTCTTTTTTCAAATTGGTATTAGACTAAATAACTCGTATTTGGCACGATCGCAAAAAAGGCATACTCATACCAAGCAGTCCAAATAAAACTGCGAATCCATCGCTGACGTTTTTCGGGACTCAATTCATATTCAAACGCGCCACGAGATACATCAATGGAAGATAGGTGAGAGTTACAACCGCAGCCGTGTTGATAAGTAAAACCGTATTTAGAAGCAATACTTTGCACCTTCATCTGAATCGCAAACACCTTACCTGCATGGAGTATGGCATCCCAAGAACGTTTGTGTTCGATATCGCGGGGGTCAAATCTTAGGGCACGTTCTTCAAAAATATAATCGCGGTAAATTGGTGCTAGATGCACATGATAGAAGCTGGCAGGTAGTTCATAACCAAATTCGTTGAATAAATCTATGCCAATGTGAGCCACTTTTACTTCATCAGCGAACTCTGTCCCTTTTGACTCTAAATCACGAAGAATTTTTTCAAAGTTCGGATAGCTGTGTTTGAGAAAGTCTTGCCCAAAAAACTCTAGGGTTTCCCATGCTAGTTGTGCAAATAGCTGAGAGAATGAGGGTATTAAGTGAGCTAGTTGGGGGCGATCGCTAAATAAGTCAACGTCACCATGCTGTAATTTGTATAGGAACAATTGCGCCATCTCAACATAGCTTTGGGGATGGGAAAGTCCGACACTCGTGGTTCCTCTAGCAATCTCTTGCCATATCGAAGGTAGTTGAGAAACGTGTACCGCATTTTCTCCAGCAATGACTGCAACAGGAGGACATTCGAGAAGTTGCATCGACAATCTCCTTTAAGACTTCAATGTGTAATTTACCTTAAGCAACCCCTAAGTGTATCTTATGAACACAATTAAAAATGTTTTACAGACTGTCTTTTGACAAAATTGCAACTTTATCGAACAGAATTCAGGAGCCAGGAGTCAGAAAACAGACATGAATTCTGTATGACTGGGGGATGAATAATCGGAGTTTTTGCAGCACCAAATTTTCAATTTGGTGCTGCAACAATTCAGTCGGGGATTCAGACCCGCGACTGATTTATTCTGACTCCTGTTAGCGGTAGCTGGGCGTTTAGCCCATTCTGACTCCTGAATTCTTCTTCAATTTAAAATCGAAAATTATCTTAATTCATCTAGCGGTTCAGCCCAAATTTTAAGCACCAGCTATTTTCTTATATAGTTTCTCCCCTCTGACAATCTCTTCATAGTGCTGTTCATGAGAGGTAAACCTGATGGATTCTTGTTTTCCTAAACCCAAAATACCAAAGGTGCAGAGGCTATTATAAAATAGTTCATGTACCCGATTTTGAAGCACCTGATTGAAATATATCAAGACATTACGGCAAAGGATGACATTAAACTCATTAAAAGAACTGTCAGTTGCTAAATTATGCTGGGCAAATACAACATTTTCTCTTAGAGATGCTCGGAAAATAGCATTATCATAAGCTGCTGTATAATATTCTGAAAATGATTTTTTGCCGCCTGCTTTTAGGTAAAGATGAGTATACTCCTGCATCAGTTTCAGGGAAAAAATACCACTTTTAGCACTTTGTAATACCTTCTCATTCGTATCAGTTGCATATATCCGACAACGGTGATAAAGTCCTTCTTCTTGTAATAGAATTGCCAAAGAGTAGACTTCCTCACCAGTAGAACATCCAGCGTGCCAGATACGAATAAACGGATAGGTTTGCAAGAAGGGAACAACTTGATTTCTGAAGGTATTATAAAAGCTCGGATCGCGGAACATTGATGTTACATTCACCGTCAGAGCCAGCAAAAATCTGTCCAAATAAGCACGGTTGTGCAGTAACCGCTCTTGCAAGGCAGAAATATTAGCGAACCCCTCCAATTGCATGAAGCCTTGAATGCGGCGCTTGAGTGAGGAAAGAGCATAATCTCGGAAGTCATAACCATAATACTGATACACGCCTTCCAAGAGCAGATGTATTTCTATATCCTCCAGAGTAGGTTTGGGCAAAGTCATAGTACGAATTAGCATATATGCTGAACCAGCTATTTAACAGTGCTATCAATACAACGAGTTAAGTTGCTTAGAGTTAACCAAACAACTGTTTCCCAAAACGCCTTATGGAGCAGAAATTATTTACATTCTAATCTGCTAAGGTTTTTCTAACCCAAGTGCATCTTACGCTGAAAATAGCTTGATCGATCTATTAAATTTGATAACGGTGCTACTTATGGGTTTCAGTTTAACCTAATTGCTGTTACTCCTAAAATAGCGATCGCTATTATTGAAATCCCAGCTAGCCATCTAACCTGGGAACGCAAATTTTTAATCTCTTGGTAAGGATTTTCCGTCCCTGGTATAGGATATGGTTGAAGTTCTGCAACTTCGACAGCTATTTCTTGAGGTACATTTTGAATCCTTTCAAAAGTTACCTGGGTATGTAACCAATTAGTAATCAGTTGGGGACAGTTTTTCTTAAACCAATTTAAAGCCAAAGTTCTAAAAACTGGTTTAGACATTCGGGCAATTAATTTCATTACCCTATTTAAAGGCTTCACGCGAAGCTTTTGGTTGATAATATTGACTGAACCAACATCATAGAGACAATCCAGAATTAGTTTTACAGTGGCTTCTTCACTGTTAATCAGGTTTTGCAGCAAAATTAGAACGTCGTGCATCCGCTCTACTTCAATGCGCTTTTCTGCTAATGTTTCTGGAGTGTTTACTGAAGGATTTACGGTTGTATTTAAGGCGTTTTGTCTTACTATCGTCATATTGGTAACATAGCAGTCATGATAATCTCAGTACACCTATCTGCCGAGAGAAAGATTTTTTATCTAGAGAGAGAACGTAAAAGCCAAAATTTGTTTGTGAGAGATATCACTATATAGTCTCTGGAAAAAAGCTATTTGTCTAGCTCTTATGAATCTTTTATCGACTTATTTTTAGAACAAACCACAGATACAAGGCAGCGCGGTCTTGGGGGTTTCCCCCATGAGCGACTGCCGCGCAGAGAACGCAGAGCAAGAGAAGGGAAAAGAAGAGAATCTCAGTCTAAAATTGGAATATTTATCAAGCTTGCTATGACATTATCATGACCAGCGAAAAAATAACGGTGCAAGCCAAGATTAAAGAATACATTAGTAATGATGTTCAATTAGAATGGTTAATTGATAGTATAAATCAGCAAGCTTTCGTTTATCGTCTGGATGGTTCAATTACTCAATATCCAGCTACAGCAATATTAAGTGGTAAAAATGTTGTGCCTGGTTTCACATTTTTTTTAACAAGACTATTGTGAGGAAAACTTATACTAATTAAATCTAAAGATGCGCTAACCAAAAAGTCGCTTTAAAACTACTATAAATTATGCAATTCTACTTTTAGACAGATAATATTTAAATTTATATTCCATCGCCAGACAGATAAAATTATAATGTTAATTTATTAAATTAATTCCAGGTTATGCTATTTAGCTATTTATAGGAGTTAGTTTAATAATGCCAGACAATTCTGGATTAGGAGAGCAGGCGCTGAATAAAGCCGCAGAAATAGGATTATCTAGCCAGTTAGATGAAGTTGAAAATTTAGATGTCGATATCAAAACAGACCCGCTTAAGCTAGTTCAGGGACAGGTGGATTCAGTCAGCGTTGAAGGCGAAGGTTTAGTGATCCAAAAAGACCTCCGCATGGAAGAATTAAAAATGCAAATGACTGATGTTGCTATAAATCCTTTGAGTGTGGCTTTTGGCAAAATTGAACTTACTCAACCTACTGAAGCTAATGCCCAGGTTATATTAACCGAAGCTGATATTAATCGCGCCTTCAACTCAGAATATGTGCGATCGCAATTGCAAAGTCAAAAAATCCACGTTAACGGGCAACTGACGGCTATTGAGCCACAAAATGTAGACTTTCGACTACCTGGCGATGGGAAAATAGCAATAAATGCCAGCATAAAATTAGTAGAAACAGGTGAAAATCACCAAGTTGCCTTTTCCGCAGTCCCCCAGATTAGCCCTAATGGAAAAACTGTTTCTCTAGAAAATGTTGAGTATGGTCAAAGTGAAGAAATCTCGCCAGAGTTGACAAAAGCTTTGGTAGATGAAACTAGCGAGATTTTGAATTTGAGTAACTTTGATATACAGGGAATGAATCTGCAAGTTAAGCAACTAAGAGCAGAAGTAGGCAAACTAACACTACAAGCTGAAGCTTATATTCAACAAATTCCTGCTGCTTAAAAACTAATTAATTGAGGATATAAAATAATGGAAAGTACAGAAACAACGCAAACAAGTTCAACACCTTTTCCAAATATTCCCCCAGTTATTGAAAGTAACGACAGTGAGTATCGGGATACTGGCGTACCTAGCACAGTTGCGATCGCAGGACATCCCCTACATCCCCTGAGTGTGATCTTCCCCATCGCTTTTTTAGCCGCCGCCTTGGGAAGTGACATCGGCTACTGGTTGACTCGTGACTTCTTTTGGGCTAGGGCTTCGCTATGGTTAATCGGACTCGGATTAGCTGGAGGTTTACTCGCAGCTGCGATCGGTCTGAGTGACTTTTTGAAAATTGAACGAGTTCGCAAGCGCACCGCCGGTTGGGTGCATTTGATCCTTAACGTTTCTATCCTAGTTTTATCACTCATCAACTTCCTTCTACGTTGGGGCGACGCTGAATCCCGAATAGTACCTTGGGGACTGTTAATCTCGCTCGTTGTTGGTACACTAACCAGCGCTTCCGGCTGGTTCGGTGCTGAACTCTCATATCGCCACAAAATCGGCGTAGTGGGCGCTGGTAGTAGAAGATATCCATAACAGGACTAACGCAAACAATAGCCGATAAATAAAGATTTTTAGGTAGGGGTAATTCATGAATTGCCCCTACATTGTGTAGTTTTGTATAAGTATTTTTAATAAAATATAAATTTACGAATTCTTAAAAAAGAGTAGTGCAAAGGCTAAGATTATTCGTTATTCTTTAGCCTTGACAAAATGCTTCAACATCGTAATCAAACACTATTTATTATTATTTCTATACTCATCGTTGTACCGATGGGTCTTTTGTCTAAGTTTTACAGTGGGCTTGCCCATCAATGGTTTAATGACTACGGTGGAGATATACTTTACGAAATATTTTGGTGTCTGTTTGCATTTTGCTTTTTCAGAAGTCGAACGGCAATAATTCAAATTCCTATATGGGTTTTTGTCATCACCTGTATACTAGAATTCTTGCAACTTTGGCATCCACCACTACTAAATGAGATCCGCGCTACTTTGATAGGTAAATTATTACTTGGTACTACCTTTGTCTGGTGGGATTTTCCTCATTATTTATTGGGTTGTGTTTTAGGGTGGTTATGGCTGCGACAATTACAGAAAATAGGTAATGCAAAAAAAAGTCAAGGTTAAACCCAATTCAAAACAGCAAAAAATTGAAGAACAACCTGATGGCAGCTTGACTGTATATTTAAAATCGCCCCCAGTTGATGGTAAGGCTAATGAAGAGTTGATTAAACTCCTAGCCAAAAAATTTGATGTAACCAAATCTGATATCAGAATTAAGTCGGGTTTGTCATCTCGGCAAAAGCTGATAGAAATTGATATAGATATTTAGTTGTAGTAATATATTCTGGAAAAATACCTCATTCTAAAACACCCTTTAGCAGAGTCAATAAACAAAAGATACATTAACTTATAAAATCGACTTTTTATGAAGAAAATTTAGGCTCAAAACCTCGCCACTTGTGGGCGAAAGAATCCTTGTATCCCAAGGTAGGTAGAAATTCTACCCGCAAGTGGCTGTATTTAATTTTGAATTTTGTTAGCGCAGCGTAAAGCCTACGGCATGGCTTCTCTGCGAGACGCTACGCGAACGCTTAGAGCGAGTCCGCGTTCGCGCAGCGTCTCGTAGAGAGCGTCATTTTGAATTTTTAATTGATTCATGCTTGTGTAATACTGATATATCCTGGTTGAGCTTTAACTTTTTCTATCCAAGCTTGGATAGCAGGAAATTGTGTTAAATCGAACCCACCTTCATCAGCTACATGAGTATAAGCAAATAAGGCAATATCAGCAATTGTGTAACGCTCTCCTACAAAAAAAGTATGAGAGGTTAAATGTTTTTCCATCAAGCTAAGTGCTGCATAACCTGGTTCGCGTTTTTCCTTAATAGCCTCACTATATTCTTCAGCTTTACCTAGAATAGAAATCCAAAATCTTGATGTAGCAATAAAAGGTTCATGGCTATACTGTTCAAAAAATAACCATTGCAGAACTTGCGATCGCAAAAAGCGGTCATAAGGTAAAAATTCTGTCCCTTCACTGAGATATACCAATATGGCATTTGATTCAGCCAAATATTTCCCTGGCTCAATTTCCAGAATAGGTATTTTTCCGTTAGGATTTTTACTTAAAAATTCTGGTGTTCGAGTCTCGCCTTTCAAAATATTAAGCTCTACCCTCTCAAAAGGCATACCTAGTTGTGTGAATAAAAGACGTATCTTATAACCATTACCGGAAGGTAAAAAATCGTACAAACGCAGTAGTTCCATGCTAAAATGCAGTTAACAATATGTTGATAAGTAAAGGTTCAAAATACAATATTTTACCAAAATATTTTCCCTAAACCGGATAATTTATTTTAAAATCGAGCTTTTGAGTACTAAAGAAAATTATCTGAAAAAATAAAAAAATTATTGATTTTTAAATTGAGATATTTAATTTAGTTAGTGGTTGGGAATAAAAGTATGTGTGGAAGATTTACTCTAAACCAGTCAGCAGAAGCTTTAGCTCAAGTTTTTCATGTCGAGCCATCTCTAGATTTAGCAGCCGAATTTAACATTGCACCTACGCAAATGGTGGCAACAGTGTTACAAAACCCCGAAAGCGAAAAGCGTGAATTTAAGCAGTTATATTGGGGATTAATTCCCTCATGGGCAAAAGATCCAGCAATGGGAGCAAAGCTGATTAACGCTAGGGCAGAAACTGTTGCCGAAAAACCTTCTTTTCGCTCGGCTTTTAAGCATCGACGCTGTTTGGTGTTAGCTGATGGCTTTTATGAGTGGCAACGCCAACAAGGTAAAAAGCAGCCGTTTTATTTTCGCCTTCAAGATGGGCAACCTTTCGCATTCGCCGGTTTGTGGGAAAAATGGCGATGCCTACGGCAACCCGTTCGCGCAGCGTCTCCGACAGGAGAAGCGGGAACGCCTGCTCCTGCTAACGAGGAAATAATCTCTTGTACAATTTTGACAACGGCAGCCAACGAATTACTTCAATTTATCCACGAGCGGATGCCAGTGATTCTAGAGCCAAAAGATTACGATTTGTGGCTAGATTCCCAAGTCCAAACACCCCAAACCCTCCAGCAGCTATTGCGTCCCTATCCAGCGCTAGCAATGACTTCATATCCAGTTAGCACCTTGGTAAACAACTCTCGGCACAATAGCCCACAGTGCATCATCCCACTCAGTGATGAGAATGCCCCCGCAAATCAGTTAAATTAACTATTGAGTGTGCCAGGGGATTGGAGAGATGAGAAAGCAGGGGAAGCAGGGAGCAGGGAGCAGGGAGCAGGGGTAAAATTCCTCTCCTCTGCACCCTGTGCCCCTCTGCCTCTTCCCAATGCCCCATGCCCCATGCCCCATACCCAGAGACAAATATGCCAAGAACACAAAAGAACGATAATTTTGTTGACAAATCCTTTACAGTGATGGCGGATATTATCTTGAAGATCCTGCCAACCAACAAAAAAGCTAAAGAAGCGTTTGTTTATTATCGAGATGGCATGTCAGCCCAAGCAGAAGGGGAATATGCTGAAGCATTGGAATATTATGAAGAAGCTCTAACACTAGAGGAAGATACCAGCGATCGCGGTTATATTCTCTACAATATGGGGCTAATCTATGCCAGCAACGGCGACCACAATAAAGCTTTAGAACTGTATCACCAGGCAATTGAGTTAAACCCACGTATGCCCCAAGCCTTGAACAACATTGCCGTGATTTATCACTACCAAGGCGAAAAGGAAAAAGAAGCTGGAGATAACGAAGCTGGCGAAGCACTGTTTGACCAAGCCGCAGACTATTGGATTCGAGCTATTCGCATGGCTCCCAATAACTACATCGAAGCCCAAAACTGGCTAAAAACTACCGGGCGATCGCAAATTGACGTATTCTTTTAGTCATTAGTCATTAGTTCTTTGTCATTTGCTAAGGACTAATGACCAATGACCAATGACCAATGACTAATAACAATTTATGATTGACCAAGAACAAGTTCATAAAGTAGCAAATCTTGCTCGTTTAGAATTGACTCCAGACGAAGAAGAACAATTTACTACCCAGTTGGGAAGTATTCTGGATTATATCCAACAGTTAGATGAACTTGATGTCAGTAATGTGCCCCCAACAACACGGGCAATTGATGTCAGCAACATCACACGAGAGGATCAATTGCAACCCTATCCTGACCGAGAAAGTATTCTTAACAGCGCGCCTGAACAAGAAGGCGAATTTTTTAAAGTTCCCAAAATTCTCAATAGCAATCAGTAAGTAACAAGACTGAAGGTGCGAGAAAACTATTGTAAACAGATTCAAGATTAGTTCAAAAATCACTATGAGTAAGTATTCGTATATGCCGAGTATCAAGTATCTATTCGTTTCAATCAGATAGATTGAGTTGCAATCAATCCAGAACTGAAAACATTTCCAGGATTGAGGTGTAAAACTTGGTTAAGTGGTGTAAATACAAATACTGTTGGTGGTTTTGATGAATTTGATTCTGTAGAGAATGCACAAAATTATATTGATAGCTTATTGATTCCATTTACAAATCAGGTAAATGGAAATCTTACTGTTAAGTTTTTTGATGGTAATGCAACTAAAGAAGCCAGTATAGGTATGAGTTCTCCTTTTTATGTGGCAGATTCTCCATTGCGTGGATTCATCGTACCTTTATTTAGTGGTTTTGGAAAATAATCCAGAGGTGGACTCGGTTTCTTGTGTTGCTATCACTAAGAGATTTCAACTTGTTGTTTTCTTGTTGACCAATACAATTTTATTATCATTACAATTGCTGCCACTCTTTCAGGACTTTTGACAAATACACTTTAAGTAAAAATTTGCGTAGCCTCTTGTAGAGAAGCGGCTACTCTAGAAGTTCTCCAACGAAGTACCCGCAGAATATTGCCCCTACGACAGATATAGATAGTTTTTCAAATCATACGTATTTAGCCTTTCATGTCAATGCGTAAGTACTAAAGTAATTAATACAAGCGGATATAACATTACCTTCGCCTAAAGCGCCCAACATTAAAGCACCATGAAAGCTCTCCTTACTCACACGGATGTAACCCCGTAAAGACAGCCGAAAAGGAGCCGTTGAATTATTAACTTGTGAGAAAAATCTTCGTGAGTTTTTACGGTTATAACAGAAGCCGACATTAGGATACACTGGCTTTTAAATACACTGGAAGTTCGCCAGCGACTTAGTTTTGTTGTTTCTGGTGACTTCCTGCCTGGTATACTATCGCTTTTTGCTATATGAAACTTACTCCAATCTATAGGAAGTCTACCTCAAGAAGGTTTCTTAGCACCAAAAAGGACTCCCACTGTTTTGAGGCTATAGCTTTAGAATATTTACAAGCTTTACTTACCAATTAGCTCTCCCTAGAAAAAGTACCGTTTTTGCTGTCTAAGCCAAGATTCTACTTGTTTCTATGCGGATTTGTATAGCTTAACAAATCAGCAGATTCATTAATATTAAGCCTGTTTTACTATTTAGTTTCTTACCCTGACCTATTAGACAGCTAGAGTGTTCATTTCAATTTGTTCAATAGCTTTTAGCCCTTATCGCTCCCATGCTGACCCATCACCGCAAGCCCGTGTGCTTATCACTTATTTCCACTGACCTACCAATCTGGTCTGTTGTCGAAACTGCCGCGACATTGTATCAAAAAGATACTGATAGATTCCATTTGCTGTTAACTGCACCGCCCCTAATTAGCTGCGAGGTAGAAAGTGTAGTCAGTCCAGAGGACAAGCTTCCTCAAAGTAAGAGTAAAGCTTACGCCCCTAGCAGTCCTAGAATTTTGTGGCTAGAGATTTCTCCTTATCGAGTCATCATGACTATGCAAGGTAATGGTCAAGTAAGTTACCGCCACTTTTGGGAGCAGGGCGTTTACGGCATTAGTCGCTATTGGTTGCCAACTGAGTCATTACGACCTAACGATCCTATTCGTTTACGAAATTTTACTAATAGCCTAACTCTTAACGGACATCCCTTGCCAGAAAATTTGCGCCTGGAATATGAATTGTGGGCAGAAAAAGTCCAATTAGGATGCTACATACTGAATTTGGAAATTAAGCACTGATATCAGGGATTGGGGACTGGGGACTGGGGATTGGGAAAGATGAGGAGTCATTCTTAACTCCTAACTCCTAACTCAGCACTCCCAATACCCCATCCCTTTCAACCAAAATAACTGGGCTGGTTTCCAGGTTTCCATTTAATATTGCAACCGACACTTGGCTTTTGCTCACTTGTAACAGGTTTATCCGCCAGCACTGCTTCAATGGCTGCGCGTAAATCTGCACCAGTTACGGGTTTACCATTACTGGGGCGGCTATCATCTAATTGTCCGCGATAAACAAGTTTGCGTTGATCGTCAAATACAAAAAAATCCGGTGTACAAGCTGCTGTATAAGCCTTTGCCGTTTCCTGGCTCTCGTCGTAGCATAAGGTAAAATTAAATCCTTGTTCTGTGGCAAATGCTTGTAACGATTCTGGTGCGTCATCTGGATAATTGTTTGCATCATTAGCACTGATGGCAACGATCGCTAAATCACTTGTAAAATAATCTTTGCCTAACTGCACTAATTCTTTTTGGATGTGCTTCACAAACGGGCAATGCCGACAAATAAACATTACCAACAGTGCTTTTTTATCCGCAAAGGTAGCAAGTGAAGTTGCCTTTCCAGATACCACTTCCGGTAGATCAAAATCTGGTGCTTTTGTGCCTAGAGGCAACATCGTTGAAGCAGTTAAAGCCATAATTTACCTAATAACTTTACGCTGATAACTAACGACTTTTACTCTAGCACTAAGTTTTCCATATAAATAAGAGACGGTAAATTTACCGTCTCTTATTTTTGTTGATAATTAAGTTTAAAAAATTAGTTTTTACAGACTTGCCAAAACACCAACTATACCGTGTCCTGTGAATACTTCTAATGCTATTAGAGAAACAAAGCCAATCATTGCCAAACGACCATTGAGCATTTCTGCATAAGGAGTGAAGCCAGTGCGATCGCCTTGCTCATCTATATAAACTTTTGGCTCGATCGCAAAGTTGTTCAGTTTGCCTTGTTCGTCAATTATAGCAGTGCTTGTACGCATGGATTTTTCCCTGTTTTCTCTTTATGTAAATAACTGTAACAAATTTATTAATATTTGTAAAGTATATTAATCTGCTCAAGTAGAAGTCCAAGGCAGAGATATGATAATGGATTGAGTTCAAATCTCTGTCTAACCAACAGGCTCCACGCCTTGTCTGTAAGCACTTTCAGTAACAAATTCGTTTCCCAAAAACTAATGCATCGATTCCGAGTAGAAGTTATTGCCAAAACGCCAAACCCGCAGCAGGTGATTTACGCCGCGATGCACCAAGACTATACCGATGGGTTCGTATTTGATGAGCGCGACTCTTGGCCCTCAGAGTCACAAAGCGGCGAAGTTATTGTTAAGCGACTTTTAGCAGGTGAGAGGGGACACTATGGGCCTTTAGAGCATCCGCAGATTGTTTTCAACTGTGGCTACTTTCCGCACAATGTCATGCAGCAAGCCCGTACCCATCGTGTAGGAGTATCATTTGATGTACAATCTTTTAGATACACAGGCAACCAATTTATTGATGTAGTAGAAGGTAAGAAAGACATAGAAGATGTTTTTTACCTCCGTCCCGTTGGTTATTACACTGATAGACAAGGCAAAAAGTACTACTATTCATCAGAGCAACGAGCAGTAGATTTGCAGTGGTGTTTAGAAGCAGCTAAACGATATAAAGCTGATTTTGAGGCTGGAATGTCTGAAGAACATGCAAGAGGTAAAGTGCCTTTTGATTATCGTCAGCATTTTGTAGTTAGTTTCAATTTAAGGTCTTTCTTGCATTTTTGTGACCTGAGAAATAAGAAAGATGCTCAACTTGAAATTCAAAAGTTGTGTGAAATGATGTGGCCTCACTTTGAAGATTGGGCACCTGCGATCGCACAATGGTACGAAAAGCAGCGTCTAGGTAAGGCAAGATTAGCACCATAATCATATTTTGGCGCAATTAATTAATTCATACTGAATTCTGACCGGAGGCGGAGCGTCTCCGGCTCCGCTTCTGAGTTCTGAATTCTTCTTATAAAAAATTAGTAAAATGTTTTCATGCGTCGAGACTCAATATTTTACAAACTCTTTCAACAGTCTCCAACTTTGCTATTTGAACTGTTGACAAATCCTCCAACTAATGCAGATAGTTATCGTTTTGATTCAGTCGCTGTTAAAGAACCGAAATTTGAAATTGATGGGGTATTTCTACCACCTGAAAGCGATGGTGCTGGAGTTGTATATTTTTGCGAGGTACAGTTCCAGAAAGATGAACAGCTTTATGAAAGAGTATGGGCTGAATCTTCGTTATATTTCTACCGCAACCGTACCAGATTTAGCGACTGGCAAGCAGTAATAATTTACCCGTCGCGCAGTATTGAACAAAGTGATATTCATCCTCATCGCTCATTACTAAACGGTGAACAAATACATCGGGTGTATTTAGATGAATTAGGGGATATTCGTCAATTACCTATATGGGTAGCGCTGATGGTATTAACTACAGTGGATGAAGAACAAGCACCAGAAGAAGCAAGGTATTTGTTAACAAGAACCGCTCAAGAAGTGCTATTACCATCAAGTCGCGCCATAATTGAATTAATAACGACGATCATGGTGTATAGGTTTGAACAATTAACTCAAGCGGAGGTAGAGTCTATGCTAGGAATCACGCTTAAGGAAACGCGAGTTTACCGAGAAATTAAGGAAGAAGGACGCGAAGAGGGACGTGAGGAAGGACGTGAGGAAGCAACAGCTAATCTTATTCTCCGGCAATTGACTAAGAGATTTGGGGAACTTTCTGATGAAACACGCTCTTCAATTTCTGGTTTACCTTTGCCTGTTTTGGAAAATTTAAGTGAAGCACTCTTAGATTTTACTAGTTTGGCTGATTTACAGGTTTGGCTAGAAGCGCGATGAAGGTTTAGACTGTCTCATTTAGACTTAAAATTTTAAGGAATGTCTGCAAGAGATATTTTCCATAATTTAGTTAGATTGGCTTTGCAAAAAGATGGCTGGACAATTACACACGATCCACTGTCTATTGATTTAGCAGATGGACAATTGCAAATTGATCTGGGTGCAGAACGGTTAATTGCTGCCCAAAAGCAAGACGAACAAATTGCTGTAGAAATCAAAAGTTTTGTTGCTCCCTCTGCAATTTCTGAGTTTCATACAGCTTTGGCACAATGTTTAAATTATCGAGTAGCACTAAAACTGAAGGAACCAGAAAGAATTCTCTATTTAGCAGTTCCACTAGCAACTTATGAAGATTTTTTCTCACGGCAATTGCCACAACTGAGTATTCACGAATATCACTTGAAACTGCTAGTATTTGACCCGGAAAATGAGGTAATTGTAAAATGGATAAACTAGCGAAGTATAGACAAATCATCCAGCAAGTTATGATAAGTCACGCTCAGATTAAACCTGCCTATGGTGAAATAGAACGACAAACTATCTTTGATATGCAGCAGGATCATTATCAAGTTGTGAATACGGGTTGGGAAAATCGCCGTCGAGTTTATGGCTGTTTAATTCATCTAGACATTCGAGATCATAAGATTTGGATTCAGTATGATGGGACTGAGGTTGGCGTGGCTAATGAATTAATAGAGTATGGTATTCCTAAGCAGGATATCGTGCTGGCTTATCAGCCTCCTTATATGCGGAAGCTGACAGAATTTGCGGTGGGATAAAGTGATTTATCATAGGGTTAGATTTAGAGCGATCGCAAAATAGCATTTAAAGCATCAAAACTTAGACTTTAGCCAAGGTAACAATTTCTAACTGATCTTGATATTTTCCCTGACGAGCTTCATAACTAATAGCGCAGGGTTCACCTTCTAAAAAGAGTAATTGCACCACGCCTTCGTTAGCGTAGATGCGACAGTCTGCACTAGAGGAATTAGAAAATTCTAAAGTTAAATGACCTCGCCATGCAGCCTCAGCAGGTGTCAAGTTTGCAATTATTCCACATCTTGCATAAGTAGATTTACCTATGCAAATTACAGTAATATTCTCAGGAACCTCCAGCTTTTCTAGAGCAACCCCAAGTCCATAAGAGTGTGCAGGTAAAATAAAGTAACTGCCACTGATATCTGTGTGCAATGCTGTTGGCTCTAAATTGTGGGGATTAAAGTTTTTGGGATCAACTACAGTTCCGGGAATGTGGCGAAAAATGCGGAACTCAGCCGAGGAAAGGCGTATATCGTACCCATAAGAAGACAAACCATAGCTAATGACAGGCACAAGCGCTACAGAATCGTCTTTTTGCACTTTTCGGATTAGGCTTGGCTCAAAGGGCGAAATCAAACCCTGTTGAGCCATTTCAGTAATCCAGATATCGTTCTTAATCACAAGTTCGTTGCTAATGTTAATTCAAACAGACTTGATATACTAGCACGAACTGAATATTTTGTTTAGGGTCGATAACTCCGGCGGATTTCTGTAATTTGATCTGCTACATCTAAGAGAGATTTCGGCATCTCTGGCCCTGTGAGAATTATATCGACGTGAGGAGGGCGTTTTGCCAAAAACGCTAAAACTTCTGTTTCAGGAATTAAACCAAAGTTAATCGCTAAACTTAACTCATCTAAGACTACGAGAGAATACTTACTCTCGCATACTACCTGCTGTGTATACTGCCATAGCTTTTGTAAAGCTTGGTTTTCCGTATCGTCTAAATGTGGTGTATCGATACAACGAGGCAAATCACAGCGAATCCAATCTAAATTTTGCCCTAATTGTATGGGTCGATCGTGTCCTTGACGAATGCCCCCTTTGAGGAACTGTACGATTAATACTGATGTTCCTTGTCCAGCTATTCTTAGTGATTGAGCGATAACGCTCGTAAAAAAATTACGATGGGAGCTAGTGAAAACTTGCACTAGCCCTTCAACTGGATATGCCAAGGTAATGCTTGAATTGATACTTTGAGTTTCTAGCTGGGCAACCATAAAGTTAAGTTCAAAAAGATACAATAATTAAGTTTTCTTGCTGTCAGTAATTAGCACAATTCTACTTGTATAATCAATCTGTTTTTCACAGTTGTGGTGGATTTAGCAAATTGCATTCTTAGTCAAACACTAGGTTTGTGTTGAAGTCAAGAGTTGTTTTGATTGTAATTGTCGTTTTTTCCCTGAAATAGCTTGTAAAAATTAAAACATAAAAGTTACAGTTCCAATTATTTAAAAAAGCTGTGTATAACGTCTGAAAATCCCTAAATGTTACATTTTCCGATTGTTTGGGCAAAACAGACTTAGCAAGTAATGAATTTGACAGCATGAGGAGTGAATTGTTGTGAGATTGGTGATTCTGGGAGGTTCAGGATCGGGGAAAAGCACTCAAGCACAAAGGCTTGGCAGATACTTTGATATTCCTCTGATTTCCACAGGTGAGATTTTACGGGAAGCAATATCTGGCGATCGCCCACTGCCGGAATTTCGATGGTCGGAAGCCGATCCCCGGACTTCTCTTTCGGTTTACGCTAGTCTGAGTGAACTAGGTTATCATGCCTGGCCCTATATGCAAAAAGGAGAGTTAGTTCCAGACGAAATGATTATTGATTTGATCCGAATTCGCCTCAGACAACCAGATATTAACTGCGATTGGGTCTTGGAGGGCTATCCTCGTACTGCCTTCCAAGCTGAAGAATTAGATTTTTTATTGGAGGATTTAGGACAAAAGCTAGATTGGGCAATTTATCTTCAAGTTCCAGAAGCAGTGATGGTTAGCCGATCCTTGGGGCGATCGCTACCAGATGACCAACCCGAAATCGTGCAGCGCCGTGTAGAAATATTCTACGATCGCACCATTCCCATCCTAGAATATTACGACCGTCGTCGCTGCCTATTGATCATCAACGGCGACCAATCACCAGATATGGTGCAGCAAAATATTTTGACTCTGCTTTCAATTCCTTAGAAGAATAAGGAGACGCGATAAATCGCGTCTGTACAAGAATTGGAAGAATTCTTTTCAATGCCCAATGCCCAATTCCCACTTACAACACTAAGGTAATCTTAAGGCAGTATTCTAGATAGAAATCTTGAGGTAATTCCAATGGCTTGGCAGCGTCCAGACGGCCGTCTTCCTTACGAACTACGTCCGATCAGCTTTTACCCCAATTTCACCCGTTTCGCCCCTGGTTCTGTTCTCGCAAGATGCGGTGATACTCAGGTGCTTTGTACTGTTAGCGTTAATAAGGGAGTCCCAAAGTTTCTCGAAGGAACTGGTAAAGGTTGGTTAACTGCTGAGTACCGAATGTTACCATCTGCTACCCAAAAACGCCAAGAAAGGGAATTATTGAAATTATCTGGACGGACGCAAGAAATTCAACGCTTAATTGGTCGTAGCTTACGCGCAGCAGTAGATTTTGAGGCACTGGGAGAACGCACGCTGACTGTAGATGCTGATGTTTTGCAAGCAGACGCTGGAACTCGGACAACTGCGATTACAGGCTCGTTTGTAGCGTTGGCTCATGCGATTTCTAAATTGTTGCAAGAGGGCGTGTTAGAGCGATCGCCTCTGTGTGGACAAGTAGCAGCAGTTTCCGTAGGATTACTGGAGGGAGAGCCATTTTTGGATTTGGATTATATCGAAGATGTGGCTGCAACAGTAGATTTTAATGTGGTGATGAATCAACATCTGGGCATCATTGAAGTCCAAGGAACTGCCGAAGAAGGTAGCTTTAGCCGTACTCAGTTGGATCAACTGCTAGATGTCGCCCAAAAAGGAATTCAGGAATTGTTAATCGCCCAACGCGAAGCGATCGCTGATTGGGAAACATTGTTTATGATTAATTAGTTTTATTAATTTTTAATAAGAATTAATAAATGTATCCTTTGTGGCGTTAATCAACAAAGTATCAAGTAACTGGGTGTAAATAAAAATGATCATTGGAGGAGTTAGTAGTTAGTATGACTGACTACTGACAACTTTCCTTTGAAAGTGATAATGAGCATCTACATTTTTTAGTCTACTTAATCCACGATGTTAAATGTTTCAAAAGTTAAAAAGGGGGATTGTAATAAGTTCGGTATGGTATTGCTGGAAGCCAGCAATATGATGAAGCCATGAACAAAACCGTTGAAGTTCTACCAGATCAGCCAGCGCTGGTTGCACGAGCGCTAGAATTAATTCTGTCCAAGTTAGAAACTGCCATTGAGCAGCGAGGGCAGTTTACCATCGCCTTATCTGGTGGCAGTACACCGAAACCGTTATACGAAGCGATCGCTACTCAAAAACTGCCTTGGGATAAAATTCATATATTTTGGGGCGATGAGCGTTACGTACCACCAGATCACCCCGATAGCAATGAACTGATGACACGTCGTGCATGGCTAGATCGTGTTGACATCCCAGCAGCTAACATTCGCCCCGTACCAACTTTAGAAGCAAATCCAGAACTCGCGGCTGCTAAGTATGAACAACATCTCAAAGAATTTTTTAATTCTTCTGGGGTCGAGTTTCCCGCGTTGGATGTAGTATTACTAGGAATGGGTGATGATGCACATACAGCATCTTTGTTTCCCCACACAGAGGCTCTCAAAGTACGCGATCGCCTGGTGACTGTAGGTAACAAAGACGGAAACCCCCGGATAAGTTTTACATACCCCTTCATCAACTCTGCTCTCAGTGTGATTTTTCTGGTTGCTGGTGCTAATAAAAGACCAGCTTTAGCGCAAGTTTTTGCACCTGTAGCCGATGACTTCACTTACCCATCGCGCTTAATTCGCCCCAAAGGTGAACTATGGTGGCTATTAGATGCAGCAGCAGGTTTAGAACTCCAATCTTAAAAAATTGGGAATTGGGAATTGGGAATGGGGAATTGGGCATTGGGAATTGAGTATAGTTATTCTCCCTGCCCCCAGCCCCCAGTCCCCAGTCCCCAGTCCCCAGTCCCCAGTCCAAAATTCATCGTTCCATCAACAGTAATTGCTAAAATCTAAAGCTAGGCCCGCCCTCTGCTTGCCAGTCTTATCTAATTTTATGATGATCTTGAACAAAGGCTAAATATCGATGATCGTCTGCCCTAATTGCAATCATCCCAACCCTGATGGCGCTGTCCAATGTGAAGCTTGCTATACACCGTTACCTGCGACTACTAACTGTCCTAGTTGTGGAGCAACTGTGCAAGCAGATGCAGCATTCTGCGGTCAGTGTGGCTATAATCTTCACTCCGCAGGAGTTCCACACGTTCATCCTGCTGTAGCTACAACAGTTACTCCCAATGCCCCTGTGGAAGTCCCGCCGTTAGTTCCACCCGATCCCCTGTTAGAACTTTTACAACCAGATGCTTTGGGAATGAACAGTTCTACTAACTCTCATCCTCCCACCTCATCTTTACCAGCAACAGAAGTAGCAGTTCCCCCAGAACCAGCTTTTGAAGCTCAACCTGTAGTCTCTGGGCAAAGTATTCCTACTCCACCGCCGTTGGAACCACCGCCACCCTCTGAAGTACCCGTAGTATCTGGACAAAGTATTCCTACTCCACCACCGTTAGAACCACCGCCGCCAGCAGCACCAGCACCAATTCCAACTGTTGCTAGAACGCAATTGCAGCAGGTGATAGCGCGGTTAATCCACGTTCAAACCGATCGCCTAATTGAATTACCGCAAAATCTCTCTGTGATTCATATCGGCAAGCCCAATGACCGAATTCCCCCAGATATAGACGTTTCAGGATTTCCCAATTCAGAAGTTGTCTCGCGGATTCATGCAGATATTCGGGTTGAGGGAGATGCTCACTATGTAGAAGATGTGGGAAGTTCTAATGGCACTTACATCAATAACTTGCCCCTTTTACCGGGTAATCGTCATCGATTGCGACCAGGCGATCGCATCAGTTTGGGTAAAGGAGACTTAATGACATTCTTGTTTCAACTTGCTTAACTGATTTTCTATTAATTGTGACATCAGTCTGTAGCGGTTGCCATTTAGATGCGGTATAAAATTATATCGCAAGTTTCAGGGGCACGGCGTGCCGTGCCCCTACGAGTGTACTTAATTTTGTTATAGATTGGAGAGAGGCACGCCGCTTCAAAAACTGACCAACAGACTGAGATGGTTGTTATGAAGAGCAAAAATCAAGCTATTTTCGCTTTAATTGTAAAAAACACTATTGTCTTTTTACCCTTACTGTTATCCGTTGGAATTGCTAGTGGACAATCTGCACTATCACCGTCCCCAGCACTAACACCTACTCCGGTTTTATCAAATCAGGAACGGGAAGAATTAGCGCGACTACGAGCAGAAAAGGGAATTCAACAGCAAGTCCAATCTGATTTTAAGAGCGCTTTTAGCCGCACAACAATCTTAGTTAATATCTGGCTAGTTATATTAAGTCTATTTCCAGTCACTATCATTGCTTTATTTTGGCTATTACGACGGGTGATAATCCGGGAAATTGTTGATAGAGCGATGCAACAATTACAGGGGATGGAAAAATTACAAAATCAACTAACTACTGTTAAAGAAGAAGCTGAAAATGTTATTCAAGAAGTTAAAAAAATAAATTCTGAATTAGAACGGGAAACCACTGCTTTACAGCAAAAAATTAAAGCCCAACAAGAAAGTGTATCTATCTTGACATCTGAGTTAGATTTAGTTAAAACGCAGGTATTAAATAGATTAGAAACTGAGCTTAAAAAATCTCAAGAGAATATAGCAAATTTAGAGTCTAATTTTGCTTCTGGAATATCTAAGTTAGAGTTTGATGCTCAACAGCAAAGAGATGTAGCACTAAAAAATATAGGATATTTAGAATCAATACTGGCAGAAGAATTGTCTAACTTAAAGTTAGGTATACAACAACAGCGAGAACTAACTATAGCTGACTTAGAAATATCAAAGTCTGAGTTCACATCTCAAATTTCTGGGTGGCAGGGTGAGGCTCAAAATCAAAAAGATATAGCTATTGAAAATTTAAAAAAATTGCAGTTAAAACTTGCTGACCAATTATTAAATTTACAGGTAGATGCTCAAAGACAAAAAGATATTACACTTGATAAATTAGGAGAATTAGATAATCAATTTAAATCTCAATTATCTGAATTGCAGACGGATGCTTATGAGCAAAAAAATAAAATTGTTGGGAGTTTATCAGCATTGCAGTCAGAGTTTGCAGAACAACTCTCTGAATTACAATTAGATGCTCAAAAGCGTAAAGAGTTAATCATTGAAAATCTAGAAAAATCTGGCTCTGAGTTTAGTTCGCAATTTTCAGAATTGCAATGGAATGCTCAACAACAAAAGATTTTGATTTTAGAGAAGTTAGAAAGACTAGAAAGTGAGTTTGTATCTCAACTTTCTGAATTACAATTAGATGCCCAAGAAAGAAAGGATCTGATTCTTCAAGAATTAACTGAAATCACACCTGAATCCATCCTAGAAGCGGTGAATCATGAAGAGGAAGAAATAGAGGAACCACAACAACCAGAATTCACTGCTGATGAGTATGTAGAACAGGGAGATGCGCTATTTTCTCAAAAACGCTATGAAGATGCGATCGCAGCTTACAACCAAGCGGTTAAAATTCAAGCTGATGAACCCGTTACTTGGTTAAAACGAGGTTTAACTCTCGGAAGGTTAAAACGCTACAAAGATGCGATCGCATCTTATGACCAAGCTATTAAACTTCAACCAGATTATCATCAAGCCTGGTGCGATCGCGGCGTTGCTTTGGGAAACTTAAAACAGCATCAGCAAGCTTTTGCTTCATTTGATAAAGCTACACAAATCAAGCCTGATGATGCAGTTGCTTGGTTGAATTGCGGTCTTTCCCTAGTAGCATTAGAACAATATGAAGAGGCAATAGTGTCTTTTGAGAAAGCGTTAGAATTCCAACCCAATTCTTCCAAAATCTGGGATAAACATGGTTATACCTTGGTAAGATTGGGACGCGATGATGAAGCGATCGCTAGTTTTGACAAAGCCTTAGAAATTAAGCCAGATTATGCCAGTGCTTATTATAACAAAGCAGCCTGTTACGCACTGCAAAGACAAGTTGAATTATCTCTGGCAACTCTACAACAAGCAATTGAACTTAATCCCAGGTATAAAGAAGACGCAGCAACTGACCTAGATTTTGATGATATTGCTGATGATGAGCGCTTTAAGCAGTTAGTTGCATAAAGAGTCATTTGTCATTGGTCATTTGTCATTCGTTATTGATTTTTCTCTTTACTACCCATGTCTGGCGGATTTTGTTCGCTAGACATAGCCTTGAGTTTAGATGTAAAAGACTCAGAGCGATCGCTTTTTTCTGGAGTAAATTGCCCGATAGGGGCATGAATAGCAGCAGGTGGGAGGAGTTTGGGCTGTCGTTGATGATGGCTTGATGATGGAGAAGGCAATGGAATTTCTTGTGAAGTTTGCCTTTGGCTGACAGCAGATAATCGCTGAAGGGTTGCCGAAGATGTTAACTTTCCGGTTAGGGGAGACTTCAAGACGGTTTTATTGTCTCTATCTTCCTGCTTCTCTTGTTCTTCAGTTAAAGATGTCTTTTGTTCAGAACTTTTCAGTTGGAGAGTAGCAGTATTGCTGTGTTGATAATAGCCGTTATGAATCTTCGCAGGTGGTAATTGAGGACTCGTGACTTTCTCTACGATGGGGTTTTTCTTGGGTAGCGGTAGGGCTGGTGCAGCAAATGAGGTTAAGCTTTGAGGAAATTTGCTACAAACCATCCGTTCAAATTCCATGTTGAAATGATATGTAGCCTGATCCCGGCGCTGCCAAAATACTAATATTTGCTGCACAGAAACCGCTTTATAACGACCTTGATATAGTGCCTCAATCACTGCCAGGTGTAGCCAATTCAGTGGGTATTGCGTTTGCCAACGCTCAACTAGCTCATTGGCACTATACCCACTGAGGTCAAAACTATAGTTAATTAATAAAGCGATC
Organism: Nostoc sp. DedVER02; assembly: GCF_034530675.2. NCBI lineage: Bacteria > Bacillati > Cyanobacteriota > Cyanophyceae > Nostocales > Nostocaceae > Nostoc > Nostoc sp. DedVER02. Next base: position 147,566 of record NZ_JAVRCP020000013.1, on the reverse strand, counting down.
GCCAAATTAGCGGAAGTATCTGGAAGTGTTGTTAACATGGGGCTATTAGCTTTCGGCAATAGGTCTAAGATTTTTCACCCATCGCATATTAGCCTAACGTGCTTTTAACTACATGGTTTTTTTTCCAAGAGTCTCAAGCCGATAAGCAGTGTTTCCTATTTTACTTGTCAAGTTCTAGAATGCAACCCTACATAGACTGATTTAATCGCAGATGTTCGCCCAATGGCAACTAATGCTTGATAAACCATCGCTGCAACTTCGGCGCGTGTTGCCAAACGTAAAGGTGCAAGTAGTTTGGGATCTGGGTAATTAACGATGATTTTTTGTTGTGTAGCAGTGGCTACGGCTTTTCGGGCGTAGTCGGGAATGGTATGACGATCGCTATATAATTCTAAAACATCGCTATTAGCTGGCGGTAATCCCAATCCATTTACTAGAGAAACAATCACCTGTAGCCGTTGGACATATCGTTCGGGGCGAAAAGTTCGATCGCTAAATCCGCCAACAAAGCCGCCGCTAGCCGCGATTTGGATAGCGTTATAAGCCCAAAAATCGTTGGGTACGTCTGTAAAATCAGGTGCTGAGATTTTCGGAAATGGGTTAAAAGCGATCGCTACCAGAGATGCATATTGGGCGCGAGACATGGGCTTATCTGGTTGAAAAGAGGCAGGGGGCAGGGAGCAGGGGGCAGGGAGAATTCTTTCCCCCTGCCCCCCGCTCCCCTTGTCTCCCAGTCCCCAGTTCCCAGTCCCCAGTCCCCCTTCATAGCTACCATCAGCAAAACAATGAGTTAAATTCATACTCACTAATGCCTGGATAAATGGTTCTGCCCAATGTGCATCTAGTTGAACAGGTGCGGAGAGTTTTTGAGATAAGGATTCAATCGGAGCCTCAGATAAACTAGTGTTAACTGCTACTTCTTCGGCTGGGATCAATTCACAGGAACCTTTGACTAGAAGAGGATTTAACTCATTACCTACGCAAATTAGCTTTTTTTTAGTAGCATTATATAAATCAAATTCACTATTATCACGAAAAATATTATTAGCAGAATCTTGGGTATTACCTAAATCAGGAATTGCATTGCCATTAACTAATAGACCACCTTGAGTACTTCGAGCAATGAGATTTTGACGCAGTATCGGTTGGGCATTGCGAGAAAGTGCGATCGCGGTGCGATTTTCTGATAATTTGTTATTTGCGATCGTAGGTTTGGCAAAATCACTAAGTGCTATCCCTAAAGGGTTTCTTTCAAATAAATTCCGCAGTACTTCTCCCTGGCTATGACCTGCCATCACTAAGCCGCTAGCAGTATTTTGTACAAATATGTTATCTAAAATTGCGGGTTTGGCAGTACCAGTGGTGAACACACCTTCCCGCCCACAGTCCCTCAAAGTATTGTTAGCTAAAGTGGGTGCAGCCGATTCAATCCAGATGCCAGTACCTTTAGTTGAGGGATTGGTGACAGTTACACCTAAAAGGCTGGCATCATCTAGCAAAAGCAGTGCAATATTTTGTATACCAAAGCTGGGACTTTGATACTCGCCACTCCCAGAAATTACAATCCCTGCACCTTTGTTCGCTTCCTTACCCACCACTATTGCCTCTTTAGGGATAATCAGTGGGAACACCTCACCAGTAGCAGCACTGTAAGTCCCCGACTCAAGATGAATTATCGTCGGGATTTTGGTTACTTTTAAGGCACGGGTGAGGCTTTTAAACGGACTCAACCGTGAACCAGTATTGTTATCATTCCCTGTCATAGGGTTGATATAGAGTGTGACAACGACAGTAGAGTTCACCATTGATAGTTGAGAGTCAATTGTTTTAATTATGACAATCATAAATAACACTACTTGTAGCAAACTTTTTCAAAGTAATATCACTGCGTATAAAAAATATATCCACCTGACTTTTTCTGATAAGCAGATGTGTGTACACACAAGTTATAGACTTTCATGCAACATTCCAAGTTTTCATCTCAATGGCATTGTCAGTTAAAACAATGGCATTGTTAGTCAAAACAATAGCATCGTCAACCAAAACAATATCATTGCCAGTCGAAACAATGGCATTGTCAGTCGAAACAATGGCATTGTCAGTCGAAACAATATCATTGCCAGTTGAAACAATGGCATTGTCAGTCGAAACAATGGCATTGTTAGCCAAAACAATGCCATTGCTACTCTAATGTAAACTTTAGCGCCTGCGGGGAGGAGATTAAAAAGTGAGGTTATCCGCGTTTAATAAGTAATTAAGCAAACACATAGCGTATTTTAACTTAGTGAAGCACACAAGCTAAGTATCAAAGGCAAGTATCAAAGGCAAGTATAAAGCCTGTTTGACTTCTGACTTTTGACTCCTTAACTCTGAATTCTGCTGTCACATGAAGCTCAAGTTTCGAGTTTCGATCTCGACGTTCCGAGTTAGCCGATGCAATATTTTGGTTAATGTTGTATTGAGTTGGCAGCGCAGAACCCATGAAACTAGATTAAACTATTCTCATCCAGGATTGTTCCTTCTATATTCGCTCCTTCCAAATTTGCACCGTTCAAATTTGTCTGATTCAAATCTGCTTGAGTAAGATTTGCCTGAGATAAGTCGGCTACCGTTAAGTCTGCACCACTCAAATCGGCTCCATCTAAATTCGCTGCTATCAAATTTGCTTCCTGTAAATCTGCTTCACTCAAGTTAGTGTCAATCAATTTAGCAACCGTCAAATCAGCTTGGCTTAAATTAGCTCCTTCCATTGCGGCTCCATCCAAGATAGCTCCATCCAAAATAGCTCCGCTTAAGTTGCTCCCACTGAGGTTGGCATTGCTCAAATCTGCTCCATTTAAGTCAGCCTCTATCAAACTGGCTTGTGCTAAATTAGCATGACTCAGATTAGCTCCATCTAAAATTGCTCTATCTAAAATTACGCCACTGAGATTGGCTTCCCTTAAGTTTGCCTCGCTTAAGTTGACCCCAGTAAAGTCTCTGACACCTGCGGCATAGTTTTTCAGAAGTTGATCTGCTTTCATATCTGTCGCTGTGCTAAGGAACCTTTAATTTAGCCTATCCAACATTACCCAGGCAGGCAGTAAATACCCAGTACGCGCCACTGAGGATTTTAATATCAAATCACCTTAATTTAGATTAGTCATCTTCACCTCCTGGCGCTACTATCTAGAGTTGTGACTTGTTTTCATACCTGGGAGGGATGTTGAAGTATTTAAAATTTAGGTGCTGGTGTAAAGCGATTGTCAAAGTATTAGTCATTTGCAAATAACAAATAACAAATGACAAATGACAAATGACTAAGTTTCTCCACCAACCACTACATCTTGAATTCGCAGACTAGGGCCACCACAACCTACTGATAAACCATTTTGTCCTCCTTTACCACAACCGCCAGATTCATCCCAGTAAAAATCATCACCAATTGCCTCAATATCCGCTAAGGTTTGGAATACATTTCCCGAAAGCGTTACATCTCGCACAGGTTCAGCAATTTTGCCGTTCCTAATCATCCACGCTTCCCCAGCACTAAAGGTAAACATTTCCCCATTGGTCATTCCACCCAACCAATTGCGGGCATAAACTCCTTCTTTAATATCAGTGAATAAGTCTGCAACTGGCGTTTTACCTCGTTCAATCCAGGTATTTGTCATCCGCACGATGGGGTTAAAATGGTAATTGAGACATCGAGCGTTACCAGTAGGTGCTTCCTCTAATTTGCCAGCAGTTTCACGAGAATGTAAACGTCCAACTAAAACTCCATCTTTAATTAGTTGAGTAGTTGTAGCAGGCGTACCTTCATCGTCATAAAAATAGCTACCGCGATGTCCCTCTGGAGCCGCACCATCAAAAATTTGCAGTTCTTCTGGGCCAAATCGCCGTCCGATGGTCATAACTTCTAAGAGATCGGGGTTTTCGTAAGCCATATCGGCCTCAGAAAGATGTCCGAAGGCTTCGTGGACAAATAAACCCGTGAGAATTGGATCGATAACTACGGTGTAAGTATTACCTTTGACAGATGGCAGAGATAAAGCTGCGATCGCTCTTTGAGCCGCACCTTTTACTTGTCCATCCAAATCAGTTAAATCTTCGTAAGCTTTGCGAGAACCGGTAGTTTCCCGTCCAGTTTGTACGGTTTCACCATTTCTCGCGGTGGCGGCAAAGCGCATTTCCATATCTACCCAAGATTGCTCGATTAAAGCGCCTTCTGAGGTAGCGATGATTACTTTTTGGGCACTGTCGCCGTAACGCACCGAAGTAGTGGTAATTTGGGGATCAACGCTTTTGAGCAATTCAGTATAGCGATCGCACAATTGTTTTTTCTGCGAGAGTGGAACTTTCCGAGGGTCAGTTCCTTTTAGAGGGAGAATGCATACAGCTTGCACTGGGTCAATGGGTGCAAGTAAAGTTTCTTCATCACCAACCATCCGCGCCGCCGCGATCGCTTCTTCAATCCGATCCTCAATTTTCCCCAAGTGGTTAAAACAGCTTAACCCCCATCCACCTTTATAACAAGCGCGAATATGTCCACCAATGGAGATGCCAACACTTAGGGTTTCTACCTTGTCGCCACGCAACAAGATATCAGTCCCCTCTGCTTCTTCAAGGCGAATCATCAGATAATCTACACGCTTTGAGTAGCGAGCGATGAGGTCAGAAAGTAAATTTTGTGCGTCAGCAAGTATAGTCGGCATTTCCAGGTAGTTACAATGACTAACTGCATTTATTTTGCAATTATTTAGTCAATTTCTGCTACCCAATATTAAAGTTATCCATGAAGGCCACAGAGACAAGGGGAAATTATTTAACAAGTTTCTTCCCCAATTCCCAATGCCCCATACCCCATGCCCCGATTACAAATTCTCTGCAACTCTTTTGAGGCGACGGAGTTGGGCTTGCATATCTTCTTTTGTCCAAGATGCGGCGAAGGTGTTGAAACCCCAACTGACTAAGGGGTTAGGAATATCGAACTCAAAACGGTTCAGTAGGAGCGTTCCCTTTTCTGTGGGTTGACATTCCCAGCGATCGCGTCCTTGAAAAAATCCCTGAAATTCCCAAACTACCAAACCCGGTTGTCGCTCTACAACTACGCTATTCAAGGTGGGTTTCAGTAGAGGAATTTGAATGATAAAACGACTTTCACTGCCTACATTAGTACTCCAAGCTTCACCCACCGGTTCGCAACGGAGGGCAGGGTTGAGCCAACGGTGCATAAGAGCTAAATCGCTAATACAGCGCTCTACCACCGTAGCCGTAGCATTAATTTGAATCGATTGCTCCAAAACTTGAGACATTCTACATCTTTGGCGCTGTTGCTGCCATTAGAGTAACGCAAAATTAAGCGAAATAGGGAGATGAGGGGGTAGGGGGGCAGGGGGCAGGGGGGCAGGGGGACAAGGGGGAATTATTGAATAAGTCTCTCCCAAGTCTCCCTTGTCTCTTCTTCATGCCCAATTCCCAATTCCCCATTCCCCAATGCCCAATTCCCAATTCCCAATACCAGTAGATTAAATCAAAATATGTATGTGTTTACTGGTAAATTGATAGGCAAAACACTTACTCAGTGTTTGCGGCGAATACTTAAGCTTAATTCCCAAAAACCATGAACACGACTTGGCAAGGAATAACCCAGGTGATAGGAGTTGCTTTACCCATGAAGGTGCAATTTTTGGCACAATCGCCCAGCTTGCAACCGATACAACCAGCAGTGAATCAAGGAATTGCTGATGTGCAAGGTATTGTTCAACAGATAATTCTGTTTACGCCCCGTCTGTTGGGGGCAGTAGCAATTTTGTTAGTAGGTTGGCTAATTGCAGCGATCGCAGCAGCAGTGACGCAAGGAATTCTCAAGCGCACAAATATAGATAACCGGATTGCCGCAGGGGTAACTGGTCGTCAAGATGTTCCCCAAGTAGAGAAATTAATCTCCAGCTTAGTTTTTTGGAGCATTATCCTATTGACGGCGGTAGCTGTTTTACAGACGCTGGATCTGGAAGTAGCCTCTCGACCCCTCAATAATTTTCTCAATCAACTTATTGGCTTTTTGCCAAATTTAGTTGGTGCGGGAATTCTTTTAGGAACCGCCTGGTTTTTGGCAACCATTGTGAAGATTATCACTGTGCGCTCATTGCAGGCATTTAATCTGGATGAGCGTTTGAATCCAGAACCAGAAGACACCGTACCCAGCCTAAATCAGTTGTCTTTAAGTGAGACGATTGGCAATGCTCTGTATTGGTTTATCTTTTTACTGTTTCTCGCTCCAGTTTTAGATACTCTCGGACTAAGACAGGCTCTACAACCAGTACAAGCTCTAATTACACAAGTTCTGCTAGTTCTGCCAAACATTTTAGCGGCGGCGCTAATTGCTGTAGTTGGATGGTTTATAGCTAATGTGGTGCGGCGAATTGTAACGAACTTGTTGGCCACAACTGGGATCGACCATGTAGGTAGTCGTTTAGGATTATCTACGGCTGCGGGGGTGCAACCTTTATCGAGTATTCTTGGCACAATTGTCTATGTTTTGATTTTGATTCCTGTGGCGATCGCAGCGCTCAATGCTTTGCGAATTGATGCGATATCAGTCCCTGCGATCGCCATGCTGCAACAAATTCTTAACGCCCTACCTGCCATCTTTACAGCCGTGGCAATTTTAATTGTTGCCTATTTCGTCGGGCGGTTTATCGCCGATTTAGTTACAAGTATCCTCACCAATTTAGGGTTTAATAACATTTTCACTATTTTGGGTCTGACAACACCTACTAGACGCATCGAAATTTCAACTGAACCAACAACTGCCCGTATTCCCAGCCGCACTCCATCGGAAATTGCAGGTATTGTTGCCTTAGTGGGTATCATGCTATTTGCAACGGTGGCGGCGGTGAATATCCTGAATATTCCTGCCTTGACAGCATTAGTGTCTGGGATTGTAATCGTATTCGGGCGGATTTTGGCGGGATTGGTAATATTTGCCATAGGCTTATTCTTGGCAAATCTGGCTTTTAACATCATTACCAGTTCCGGCGATCGTCAGGCAGAGATTTTGGGACAAGTAGCGCGGATTGCCATTATTGCTTTAGTCTCTGCAATGGCACTGCAACAGATTGGAGTTGCCAGTGATATTGTGAATTTAGCCTTTGGACTTTTACTCGGTGCGATCGCAGTTGCTATTGCCCTAGCCTTTGGTCTTGGAGGGCGTGATATTGCCCGCGAGCAAGTTCAAGAATGGCTAAACTCTTTCAAAGGTAGAAACTAAAAGTTGATGAAGGCGCAATTTCTTCTGTATATAGCAATCCTAAATCATTCGTGAGAATTTGAAATTGTTGCTACCCTTCTTAGTCCCCCCGATGTCTTGGGGGGACGGCATTAGCTGGGGGAGAATTTTTTACAATTTATTTAGGATTCTTAAATATATGGCAGAATATGACAATCTTTGTAAAATACTCGCAGAAAAATATCCCCATGATTTTATCCGGTGGTTATTAAATCAAGAACCACGAACAATTGAAATATTAAAAACCGAATTGAGCATAGAACCTATACGTGCTGATTCGGTGACATTTCTGCAAACAGAAAATCGGATTTTACACCTAGAATTCCAAACCACAATTAAATCTCCAAAGCCAATTTCTCTGCGGATGCTAGATTACTATGTCCGATTGACAAGGAAATATCAAGTTCCGGTTACGCAGGTAGTAATTTTCTTGCAAGAGACAAGTAATGAAATCGCTTTTACCGAAGAATATGTTAGCGAAGTCACAACCCACCGTTATCGAGTTATCAGAATGTGGGAACAAGATTCAGCACTATTTCTTAACAATCTGGCGTTATTACCTTTAGCACCGTTAACGCAAACAGATTCAGCCCAAGTACTACTATCGCAGGTTGCCAAAAAAATTGCTAAAATTACAGATATTGAGACAAGACAAAATACTGCTGCTTACACTGAGATTTTAGCAGGGTTGAAGTTTGAGAAAGATTTTATTCATCAATTATTGCGGGAAGATATTATGCAAGAATCAGTGATTTATCAGGATATTTTGCAGAAGGGAGAAGAAAGAGGAGAGCAAAAAGAAGCTTTTCGCTTTTTAAAGCGTCAGTTAAATCGGCGATTTGGAGAAATAGATTCATCAATATTTGAGAGAATTCAAGTCTTATCTACTGAACAATTGGAACAATTAGGAGAAGAATTTTTAGATTTTTCAAACGTATCTGATTTAGTCGCTTGGCTTGAGCAAAATACAAGCATTTAAAATTTAAAATAAGTTTATACATCACTTTCTGAGTTTTACCTTCTGGAGTAATTCATCTTTAATCCGATTGAGAATTGAAGTTTCATCGAGGTTTGTCAAAATGCGATTAATTACTGCTTTCGGCCCATCAGGCCCCCAAGTCGCGCCGTTGGCTAAATAAACTTTGGTAACTTGTCCAATACCGTAAGAAGAAACACCAGCTACTCCCCCTTGCGTAAGTGCCACCGATATATAAGGGCCAAGGGCAATACCTGCTGTAGCTGTTGCAGAGATACCAAGTAAAGTTTTCAATCCACTCAAACCCAAATTTGCTAACAATTCACTAGCACCAATTCCGCCCATACTCAGGGCGATTTTTTGTAGCAGTTGTACGGCCCCGGCTTCAGTCATAGAGAAGCCATAGAGCTTAGATAAACCCAAAATCAGAGCAATATCAATAACCACACTACTCAGAATATCTACCACAGTTACAGGATTAAGTGCGATCGCTAATGCCTTAGTCATTACAGCCTTCCAAATCAACTGATTAGCATTCTGTTCCCGAATCATCAATTTTCGCTCGATTAACTGCTCATTCACAACGTCGGCATAAAGCATGGTATTAAGAGCAACTAAGGCTTTACCCTCACGGTGCAGAATCTCCAATATTTTCAGCTTCAGTTCGTCGATTTGGGCATTCCCTGTACGCAGTTGTATGCCCCTAGTACCATCAGGGCGACGAATCGCCGTCTTCACCAATGGCGATGCCGCAGCCATGACAATTTCTAAAGGTGTGAGTAATTCCCGCACCCTTTCATCCCGAATTTTGTGATAAATTGCCATCCGGTCTGCTTCTGGATACTGGTCTACTTTGTTAAACACCAAAATTATCGGTTTACCTGCTTCCCGCAATTGAGAAAGAGCGGCGTATTCTAGCTTTGTCATATCGCCAGAGATTACAAACAGAATCAAATCTGCTTGTTTCGCAATCTGTTCAGCTAATGCTGCACGGGTTGCACCATCTACTTCATCTAACCCAGGAGTGTCGATTAATTCCACCTGCGATTGACCTACACCGGGGAGAGTAACCCGCAAAGCCCGTTCAGTTTCTCCAATCGCTTCCTCGCTAATACTCCAATTAACTGTTTGTGCAGTCCGGGTGACACCGTGCAGCGGCCCAGTTTCAAATACTGTTTGTCCCACCAAAGAATTGAGTAGCGAAGACTTACCACGCCCTACCATGCCAAAAGCTGCAATCTGCACCACCATGCGGTCTAACTTCCCCAGCATGGTTTCCAAATCAGCAATTTCCGTTTCCAATCCGGTTTTTTCTTGGGGGGTGAGGTCGAGATTGGCTACCAAGTTTCGTAGCGCTGTTTGTGCTTGTTTATAGTTCAGTTCCGTCTGAATATCTTCAAAACTGAAAATAGCACTATCCAGTTCTTCCTCCCAACTAGGAGAATTTGCTTCAGTGTTAGCAGAATCGCTTTGATGAGGTTCAGGCACGGGTAATGGCGAAGTCATATCAATTTGAGATTTGGGATTTATTTGATTAGCCCCGTCTCTTATCCTAGTTATTTTTAGCAGGGGTTTGTGGCTCAAAGGAGAATAATCCTTATCAGTGGGGAGTGCTGAGTGCTGTTAGCGGTAGCGGGGCGTTTAGCCCGTGCTGAGTGAGGAGTGGGAAGTAAGAAGGAATAGACCAATGACCAATGACTAATGACTAATGACTAACAAAAAGTCATAAACTGAAAAATGCATCTAAATAGCACGTTAGAATCTTGACTAAATTACCTGTGCGGAAAATCGTTATTGCCGGCAACTGGAAAATGTTCAAAACCCAGGCAGAAACCCAGGAGTTTTTACAAGGATTTCTGCCCCACTTAGAGGAAACCCCCCAAGGGCGAGAAGTGATATTGTGCCCTCCATTCACTAATTTGAGTGTTTTGTCCAAAACTTTGCACGGTAGCCTCATCCAACTGGGGGCACAAAATATCCATTGGGAAGAATTTGGAGCCTATACAGGTGAGATTTCTGGCCCAATGCTGACAGAAAGTGGTGTGCGCTTTGTGATTGTCGGTCATAGCGAACGACGACAATATTTTGGTGAAACGGATGCAACCGTTAATCTGCGCCTCCGAACTGCTCAAAGGTTTGGTTTGACCCCTATTCTCTGTGTTGGTGAAACCAAACAACAACGAGATGCAGGAGAAACTGAATCGCTGATTGCTCTCCAACTCGATAAAGGTTTAGTAGATATCGATCAGAATAATTTGGTGATTGCTTATGAACCGATTTGGGCAATTGGCACTGGTGACACTTGTGAAGCAGTGGAAGCTAATCGAATAATTGACTTAATTCGGAGCCAGTTGAGTAATCCAAATGTATCAATTCAATATGGTGGCTCAGTTAAGCCAAATAATATTGATGAAATCATGGCTCAACCAGAAATCGATGGCGTTTTAGTGGGAGGAGCAAGTTTGGAACCTGAAAGTTTCGCTCGGATTGTGAATTTTCACTTAGTGTAATATGATTTCTTTTCGTTCCCATGCTCTGCATGGGAATGCCTAATGTAGATAAGAAGAATTCAGAACTCAGCAGTCAGAATGGGCTAAACCTTAGCTAATCGCTAACAGAATTGAATTTTGTACGACTGGGTAATGAATATTGCTTAAAAACATTGCTTTTTGTGGGCGAAAGAAAATTAAAATATTTTTCAAGAGTTGATACTCCATCCTTTCACGGGTGGAGTATTCTGAATTCTGACTCCTGAATTCTGACTCCTGAATTCTGACTCCTGAATTCTGACTCCTGAATTCTGACTCCTGAATTCTGACTCCTGAATTCTGACTCCTGTTTTATGCCAAGCAATTTGATAATTCGAGAACGCTGTTTTGAATGGGGACAGCGAACTTATTTAATGGGCATTTTGAATGTAACGCCTGATAGCTTTAGCGATGGGGGTGAGTTTAACACCACCTCTGCCGCTTTAATACAGGCGCAAGCACTAGTAGCGGCTGGTGCTGACATTATCGATGTGGGCGGTCAATCAACGCGGCCAGGGGCAAAGCAAATCACTCTGGCTGAGGAACTTGACCGGGTGTTATCGGTATTACAGGTACTAAGACCGAAAATTTCAATTCCGATTTCTGTAGATACAACCCGTGCGGCTGTAGCCAGGGCATCTGTAGAAGTTGGAGCGGATATTATTAATGATATTTCTGGCGGCACTTTTGACTCGGAAATGTTGCCGACACTGGCAGAGTTAAGTGTGCCGATTATTTTAATGCACATCCGTGGAACACCACAGACGATGCAACAACAGACTGATTATCAAGATTTACTCGGAGAAATTTATAGTTTTTTGGCTCGGCAAATTGAGGCAGCAACTACTGCGGGCATTGACCGGGAAAAAATTATCATCGATCCTGGTATTGGTTTTGCTAAGAACTATGAGCAAAATTTAGAAATTTTTCGTGGTTTGCGATCGCTAACAACACTCAACTGTCCTATCTTGGTAGGAGCATCCCGTAAAAGTTTCATTGGTCGGATTTTAAATCAACCAGATCCCAAAGCACGAGTTTGGGGAACCGCAGCAGCTTGTTGTGCTGCTATTTTTAATGGTGCTGATATCCTCCGAGTTCACGATGTTCAAGAAATGCACGATGTTTCACTAGTAGCCGATGCTCTATTCAGACAACCTATACAGCATGATTGCTAGATATTATCGTTCTTCGTTTTTTTTGCCATTACCTTCTTGAGTTACTGACTCGGCTATCAACTCCTGAAACATTTCACTTGAGTTAGCTGGGTCAACAAAAACAATTTTGGCATTACTGCTTTCACCAAGTTTTTGGCTAGCATCTACGTAATCTTGAGCCACAAGATACCGCAAAATGTCCCTACTATCTGGATTGGAACGGAGAGCTTGAGAAATGATTTGTACCGAAGCCATAGTTCCTTCTGCTTTTTTAATAGCAGCTTCTTTTTCCCCTTCTGCTTCGGTAATCAGCGCCCGTTTTTTAATTACGGCGGCTTGCTCTTCTTCCCTAGACTTCCGTACACTCTCAGGTAGGGTAATTCTCTGAAGGTCTAACCGGAGAATCTCAACTCCCCAATCTGCGGTTATATTATTTAACTCGAATAAGAGGGCTGAGTGCATCTCTAGTCTAGAGACATTGGTTTGCTCTAGGGTATTCTGAGCAATGATTTCCCGGAGTGTTGTTGTAGCCACCTGCGTCAGCGCCCCTTGCAGATCCTCAATAGCATAAAAGCTTTTCTCAATATCTTTAATACGCCAGTACACAATAGCGTCAACTTCCACAGAAATATTATCTTGGGTGATCACATTCTGAGGTTTGATGTCTAAAATTTGCTCTCGTGTAGTATCTTCCATCACAATCTGATCTACCAAGGGAACAATAAAGTTCAGCCCTGGCTTAAGTTTCCGATGATACCGCCCTAAGCGTTCCACGAGGGCTTCATTTCCTTGATTAATCAGTTTTGCAGAACCTAATGCATAACCTATAAGGGCTAAAACTATAGCAATAATTGGCTCCATGTATGCTCCTATTCAGCTTTGGGAGAATTTAGTGTCAAAGATATGCTACTAGCTTGTCATATCTTTAGAGTTTAATGTTTTGAGTCTGTAATTTTATGAACGCTAGCAGCGATGTCAAGTCACTTTGCGTCTTGTACATATTTTGTAAGCAAAACTATTTTGCAGAATGCGATCGCTATTAAAGCACCTCGATCGCACCCTGGCAAGGACTACTTCATGTAATCAATGTTACTTATACTTACATCTTCAGACAGGCTGCATTGACATTCAGTATATTCCCATAACTTTAATTAAGTTAAGGTAAAATTTAAAAAGTGGGTCAAATAAAATATAAAATCTCACCCTCAATCCCTTTCCTTACTAAGGAGAGGGATTGAGGGTGAGTCTTGATCTTATATTTAATTACGCCTACCTACTTAGTAATTTAAAAATTCCACTACAAATCGGGTTAAAATTGGCTTCAACCATTAAAAATGTAAAAATATTATGGGCAGATTGTTAATCAAACTTATAGGTTTAATTCTAATTTTCACAGGATTATACTTTTTTGGTCAAAACATTATATTTGTTAGCGGTTACTATTCATATTTTTAACGTAGCTTACCTGCTACAGCCTCAGTTTTGGCAACTATGGCGGGTATATTTGCATTAGTTTTTTTTCGTAGAGAAACTGGGAACTTGGGATGGGTTTTTCTAGGCATTGGCATAGTACTAGTTTTCTTAAGTGGTGGAGTTATTTTAAAGCCAACTAGCTTATGGAATTTCATAATTGCTTTTACAGCCTTGGCATCTGGATATAAATTAATAAATGAGGGTAGAATCAACTTTTAATATCTGTAAACATGGTCGATTTTTTTCATATTTGCTATAGTAATCCTATTTAATTAATAAAGTTTAAAAGCCAAATTACCTCCATTTCTTGAGAAATGGAGGTAATTTGGCTTTAAGAATAAATTAGGGTTGCTATAGTAGCTAAAATTACATTTATCGTCGGTTCGTATGACAGCCAAGAAAATTTGATATTACCATCTTTAAATCTGCTTGAGTATTGCTGAGAGCGCATTAGAGCGCTTAAAATAACTTTTAGCTAAGTACCGATTTAACCAGCTATAAGCAGGCATAAGCTGTATCAACTAGATGAATAGCCTCTTAATGATGACTTTAGCTCAGGGGGTTTTACTAAAGTTGAGACTCCTATTAAAATGGAAACTATTGATTATGAGGAATAGGCAAGAATGACCCAAGTGATTCTTGGAGAGAACGAAGCAATAGACTCGGCTTTGCGTCGGTTTAAACGTCAGGTTTCCAAAGCTGGGATATTAGCAGATGTGAAATATCATCGGCACTTTGAAACACCCATTGAAAAACGCAAACGTAAGGCAGTGGCAGCTAGACGCAAAAGAACTTTTAAATGAACCTATGAGCTTTGAAGGATGGCTTCTTTTGTCTTAGCATCACTAAAGAGAGAATAGCGATCGCGCACGCTCTGTTTCTTTAAGGATGTGTAGCGTAACACCGTCAGCCATTATTCTTAACTTACAAAAATTAAAAAAACTATGCCGCACCTCAATTAGGGTGTAGAGCGCGTTCAAGGCTTTATTGAGGTTGAATGGAGCAAGCTAAAATCGTTGTCCATCAACCAAAATAAGTGCCTTTACCAAACTTACCCCTAAGACTCAGAATTATTAATGGTGCGGCTATTACAAACATTCATCGCCTTTTCTACTCCCTGCTTGAGGCTTAATTCAATACACTCAACCACGAACTGAAGTACAAGAGACATCTGCTGATTTTCGGCAGAGGAAAATCGCCCCAAAACGTGGGAGACAGTATCAGAATCATCGTTATTAGCTGCACCTTTTGGTTTACCAATACCAATTCGCAAACGGGGAAAATTTTGGGTACTCAGATGTGCGATCGCACTTTTCATGCCGTTATGTCCCCCAGCGGAACCAGATAAACGCAGCCGAGTTTTTCCCAAGGGCAAGTCCATATCGTCATAAATTATCAGCACTGATTCAGGCGGCAATTTATACCAACTTGTCACCGCTTGAATTGACTGTCCTGATCGATTCATATAAGTTAACGGCTTTAGCAAGCGAATCTTACCTCCACCTGGGGCTATTCCCTCGCCATACTCACCCTGAAACTTGCGGTTTTCTGCCAAGGAAATGCGCCAAGAACGGCAGAGAGCTTCCACAGCAGCAAAGCCGATATTATGGCGTGTTTGGTCGTACTTGCTTTCTGGATTCCCCAACCCGACAATTAGCTGGGGAATCACCAAAGCTGGTTGCTTAACAGCTTCTGTCATTTTACCTACAGTCAATTGATATGCATCACTCTCCTAGTACAATGTCTAAGCTAGTTTTGAGGGTTTGTAGTAAGCACTTCAGTGCTTAAAATCCATCCAGGACTAAAGTCCTGACTACGAACTTGTTCACCCTTGGTAACTAATGAGACAAACTACTAGCTAGGTTGAGAAGAACTAGTGGTATCCTGCTCCGATTTAGCAGGGTAGATTTGCTTCGGTTCCAATTCAGCAGTAGTTTTAACAGCTTCTTCTAACTGTTCTGCTTCTTTTTGAAACTCGCTTTGAAACTCCTTAGAAGCTTCTTGAAAACTACGAATTGTTTTGCCCACACTCCGACCAATTTCTGGCAGTTTCTTTGGGCCAAAAATTAACAGCGCTACTACCATAATTACAGCCATTTCCGGCAGACCAATACCAAATATATTCATTTTTGTCTCCTGTAAACTATAAAACCACTACAGAAACCCACATATTATAAGAATACTCAATGGTTAGTGTGGACTGAGCATTGACAAAAAAACCCGGAAGAACCGGGTGTAACTTAACTTGTTATCCAAACTTGATAGCGGTGTATCTGTTAACGTCCTAAACTCCGCCAATCGACATTTACATCCTGAACCAACAATGTTCTATTGTAAAGTTGCAGAATAATCAACAAGAACACGAAAAATAGCCCAATAAAAACAGCCATTACAGGGGTAGTACCCCAACCTGGAGCTACTTTTCCATACTCAGAGTTAAGTGGTTTCAGGATATCTCCTAACCTAGTCCTTTGTGCCATAGTTCACCTAATATTACTTGCCAAAGCTTTTTTTAATCTTCTGTAATATTCTATAAGAATAGCACTCATCATCTATCTCTCAATTATGGAACCCGCAATAGTTCTTAGCATTTCTATGGCCGCCGTGGTAATTGCCATTACCGGACTGTCTATTTATACCTCCTTTGGCCCTCCTAGCAAGCAATTGAACGATCCGTTTGACGATCACGAAGATTAAAAATTGGTCATTGGTCAGTGGTTGTGGAAAACCAGTACTGGCCACTGACACAGCAATAGTGGCTTACTCCAGTCTGAGATTAATCGCTGGGATTACCTTGAAACTAGCGATTTTCCAAGGCTGGATTGTTAAGATTTGTTGCTGAGATGAGAATTCAGCAGTAGACGAACGCTCTAACAAATCTACTCTATCTCGTATGTTCAACCCTAAATTAGTTTGCAAAGATAACTCGGCTGTTTCTCCGTGGCATTCATAACATCGCAGAATTAATTGCTGTGGGTCGTCCTCGGATGGCTTTAACGCCATCAAAATTAAATTTTCAGCTGATAAATCTAGGAAACTCATCCCCAATCGAGCTTTACCAGCAGAGAGGGGAGGATTTTCAGGTGGGTTCTCATTAATAGGATTCAATATCACTTGCAACGGTATATTCAATTCATAGCCACGCCGTACCGTATGGGCTGATTGCCAGCTACCAGCATGAGGATAGAAGGTATATGTGAACTCGTGAAAACCTTTATCAGCTTTTGAGTCTGGCCAATTGGGACTGCGTAGGAGTGTCAAGCGGAGTTGATTTGGTTTGCTGTCGTAGCCATATTTACAATCATTCAACAAGCTAACACCGTAATTACCCTCTTGTGTTTCTGTTGTCAAATCAGCCCAACGCAAAGCAGGGACTTCCCATTTTGCTTGTTCTGCGGGGGTTTGCGGTTTAGTAGAACGGCGAATCGCACTACAGGGAATTTCATAAGTAGCAAAATCTGCTTCGATATGAAGAGGAAAAGCAGCTTTCACTAATACATGATTTTCTTGCCAATTGACAGTAGTAGCTATCTTCAGCAGAGGTGAACCAGCTTGCAGAATATAGTCTTGGCAAAATTCCGATTCACCTAACTGGCGCACCACGCGCACACGACTTTGCACTGGCCCTTGTTCTAACCACTGAATAGATTGAAGATTTGTTGAGGGTAAGGGATGTTGGGCATAGTTAGGATCTATATTCCAAGCATCCCAATATTGACCGCTATCTTTAAAAGCTTGTAGTTGATTCCCTGCACCACTTAAAAGTTCTCGTTGATAAGTTTTATCAAAAATGCTTGATAAATCTCCAGTATCAGGATCGATGACAACTTGCAATAATTCATTTTCTAAAATCCAGTCTGGGAGGAGTGAGGAAGATGACGGGGATGAAGGGGATGAAGAAGATGAGGGGGAAAGCCAAAATATGCGGTAGCCTACGGGTGGAATTTCGGTAGCGAGAAATAGTAAGGTTGATGGTTCAGATAGTTGGGAGACAAGCTGCTTGCCAGAAGTATCGTAAATCTGCCATTCTTCTGGTGTGGGTAAGGATATAGAGACTACCTCAGAACGTTGCCAATTGAGAGAGTTGAAAACAAAAATAGGTAAACTATCTGGTTTTGGTGGTTCCGATCGGGTAATGTGAGATGCGATCGCAAAAAGTGATTCTTGTAATATCTTCGTTCCGATTTGTTCCACTTGCTGCCACTGGGGTAACGCATCTGTGTAAACTTGGGTAATTGAAGAACCAGGTAAGATATCGTGAAACTGTTGAAATAATACTTGCTTCCAAGCTGCTTCGATTTCTGCTTTGGGATATGTCACACCACAGCTTACGGTCGCTAAGGTAGCAAATAATTCAGCTTCATACAATAAATTTTCACAACGACGATTCCAGCGTTTTTGATCTGCGTGGGTAGTGTAGCAACCGCGATGAAATTCTAAGTATAGTTCGTCATTCCAAGTAGGGAAGGAAGAAGAGGATGAGGGAGAATCATTATTACTGACAGACGCGATGAATCGCGTCTCTACGATTTGCTGTAAATACTTTTCAGTCGTTGTGAATTCTAAATCTGGGAAAAAAGGCGACTTTTGCCAGCGTTGTGCGGTTTCTAACATATCACGGGTGGGGCCGCCGCCGTGGTCGCCAACACCGGGAAGCCAGAGAGATTGTGATAAACCAGTTTGGGATTGCCATTCAAGAGCGTAGGATGCCATTTTAACTGGGTCTATAGCTTCACCGATGGGTGCAGACATCAAACTAAATACTTCGCTACCATCAGGCGATCGCCACCAAAAAGCCCCATAATCAAATTTAGTAGTATCATTCCACCGCAACTTCTGGGTGACAAAATACTCAATTCCGGCATTAGCGAAAAACTGCGGTAAAGTTGCACAGAAACCAAAAGAATCTGGAACCCATACTATAGTCGAAAGCTTACCAAACTTTTCCTGAATATAGCGTTGACCATACAATAGCTGACGGACTATTGATTCACCTGCAATTATGTTGAGTTCCGGTTCCACCCACATTCCGCCAACAACTTCCCAACGTCCAGCAGCTACCTGTGCTTGAATCGCCTGAAATAAATCCGGGCGATGTTCCTCAATCCAAGCATAAAGTGCGGGAGTCGAATGGCAAAAAATTAACTCAGGAAAATCTTCTTGCAACTTCAGAACCGACTCAAAAGTGTTTTGCGCCGCATTCCAAGTTTCACTCACAGGCCATAGCCATGCTAAATCTAAGTGAGCATGACCCAATAAGAAAATTTTAGATTTTAGATCCCCCTGCAAAAGAGGGGCTAAGATGTCGGATTGAATTAAGTTTTGGCGTAGCGACAAAAACGATCCTACCAACTCTCCCTTCTCTGCGCCCTCTGCGCCTCTGCGGTTCGTAAACTCCCCCACCATCTTTGCCAAAACATCCAACCTCTCCGGCGCAAACTTTTCCAAATAAAGTTGCATCACAGCTAATTCATCAGCCACAAAACCCGGATCGGGATTATTATCAACAGTAGACTCATAAACTAGGAGCGATCGCACTAAAGCACCATCACAATGTCCCGGACTCTCTAACCGCAAAGCCACAACAAACTCTTCTCCTGGCGTTACCCCCTGACTGATAAGCACTCTAGGCGAACAATCAAATAAATCACCCTCCAGCACTAACTCCCCATTCACATAAATCTCGGCAGAATCTGCCCACCAAACCAGCGCCAGCCGCAAAGATAACCCAGCTAAAGGATAACCCTGTAAATCTTGGGGCACTACCAATCTTTGCACTAGCCATAACACTTTTTTCCCACCTGTCCAAGCGATATGTTCTTTAGCATTCAACTGAACAGGTTGCCAATGAGACAAATCATCAGCCACAACATCAGTAATAATCAGGTCAGATTCTTGGTATAGCCAACTAGACTGAACATTAACTTGACAAAAAGAGCGTAGTTGCTCAATTGCTTGTGAGATGATTTTGGTATGAGATTGAGAGACAGTCGGGGTCATATATTCGCTAAGATGAGGTGTTGGTTGTTTTTATTGTTTGGCGCGAGTCTCACAACTTAACAAGACTTGAACTAAAAAATTACTACTATGTCTTCTGGTTCCTCTGGTCGTTATCAAAGCAGACTATTTAACTTTGTCCATCGGCAATCTCGGCGGGTGACACAACAGTGGGAACACACCTTCCGGCATTTGCAAGTTGCCACTAAGTGGGGTGTGGAGGTACTACTTTACCCAGTGTATCTACTGTTTCAGTCATCTGAATCATCTGGGAAAACGCTACAGACCAAAGAACCACAAACTAGACTAAAGTTACAACCAAATGATACCGATTTCCAGTCCGAAATTCCAAATGCTGACATTCCTATTCAAAAAGTACTAGAAGCAGCCAATTACCTGTTATCAGATGAAACCGTCTCGACTCCTGAAAAGACATCTAAATCTTTCAATGCTTTGGCTTTATTGGGAGTTTTTCGACCGAAATTTGTTGATAAGACCTCGAAAGATAACGTTAGTCTTACTAAGTATTCAAGTATTACAGAAAATAAAGCCGTAATTCTCAACCCTTTGCAACTAGAAAACACTCTTAAACAAGATTTTCCAATAGTTCAGGGAATAGCCACAAATTTAATAAATCGGAATTTAGTACTTGTTAGTATCGACAATGAAATTCTAGATATTTTGACACCCCAGCAACAGGTAAAATTAGAAGATAGAATTATTAACGAAGTTGCTAATTACTGGCAGCATTGGCAGTTGGTTATATCTAAAAAAGAAACGGAGCTATTACCACAAATTGACCGTTTATTAGCAAAACTCACTGATGGAAATACAACCAAAGTTCCAGCTTTAGCTGAGGGAATATCAAAGGATTTGCTTAATACAGAGAGATTATTAGTATTTTTAGATATAGCCGTTGCCAAGTTAGAGTCAAATGCTTTAATACCTGTGCAAGAACGTAGCCAAGAAATTGTTAAAATTGCCCAAACTCAGTTAAATATATTTCTTTATGGCAAAGATCAATTAGCTGCTAGGGGAGAAATTGCAACTACTACTGATGGCTTGGAAACTCAGACATTGAATATTCAAGCATTGATTGAGGCGGCACTTAATTACTTTTTTGGTGTTGGTAATAAAAGAACACTTGAGCCAACAACTAATGATGAGCAATTGCCAAGTAAACTATTGTCATCACGCTTTAGAAAAGCCTTGTCAAAAAGCTCTGTGATGGATAACCAGGATTTAGGTATTGATCCTTGGCTAACATGGAATGATTTATTTGGGGATACCGAAACCGTTGCTGACAAATCAGTGAGAGGTTCTCAAGTTCAAAATTCTGCTTTAGCTGCAAGTTTATCAGTAAGACATTTTCCCCAAAAGAATTTAACTGTAAAACAACCTAAAATCGGATCTGGTTTGGTGCAAAGGAAACAAACAGTTAGTAATCTTGCCTCAAGCCAAAAAACATCTAGAAAAATTGCTTCTGCGAAACAAACTCAAACCCGCATTTCTCAAACTACAAGCAGTAGCCGTAAAGGGGAAATTTTGCAACAGCAGTTTCCTCAAAGTAGTCAAGTTGAAGCACAGCCAGACTGGATAGAAACTAAAGCAACTTCAACAGGTTATGAGAAACATCCCTTAGAACAAATTCTGGAATGGGTTGATTATGTTATGCTCTGGCTAGAAGAAAGATTTGTAAGAATTTTTCAGTCGTTACGGCAACTATGGCAGGGGAAATAATTCGTATATTAAGACAGTTACATTTAATCTGAGTTTACAGGTTTACATCTGTAACCTAATTTTGGAAAATTGGTACAATCTGCAAGATATTTTTTAATAAACTATTATAATATTCACAATTATTCAGAAATCAGAATAATTAAAGCCTCTTTGCGAGAAGCTTACCTTGGCGTGAGCGCTCAGTTGAATGTTTTAGAATATCGGCTACGCTCAGTGTGAAAGAATCAGGATAAAATTTGATGAATCATAATGATAACTAAAACTATTTCAAATAAATGTCCTGTTTGTGGTAATGAAGGAATTTATATTCGTTCATTATCTAGAAACAATATTATCAGCGAATTAGAAGATTATTTTGCTGAAAAGCCTCCAGAAAAAATTGAAATAATAGACTATGAGATACAGCAATGTAAAAATTGCTCACTTGAATATTCTCTACCTTTAGAAGCAGGCAGCCAGTCATTTTACCAATGGGTTACTACTAGAGTAGGCTATTATCCAGAGTCTAGATGGGAATGGTTGCCTGTAATTGAGCAAATAAATCAGCGAAAAAAGCAAGATTCGATTTCTATCTTAGATGTGGGCTGTGGAGGAGGTAATTTTCTTGAAATTGCCAAAAAACTTTCAAATACTCGTATAGTTGGTTTGGATACAACTCTAGAATCTGTTGAAAAATGTCAGGCTAGAGGATTTGAAGTTTACTGTGAAACAATTGAGAGTTTTCACAAGAAATTTTCTCATGAAAGGTTTAACTATATATTGTCTTTTCATTGCCTAGAGCATATTAGTCAACCAAAGCAATTTATTGCATCAATGTTTTCTGTTCTTAAACCGATGGGTAGTATATTTATCAGCACTCCTTATTCACCTATGTCAGTTGAGTCAGACTGGTTTGATATATTAAATCACCCACCACATCATCTGCTACGCTGGAATAAAAAATCTTACGAAGAACTAGCACATCAATTGGGTTGTGAAATAAAATTTTACATGCCACCTGCAAACTCTGTGATAGCAAGAACAATAAACAATTTTAGTTTATCTAAATTTGGAAAAAATCAAACAGTATCTAAGTGGAAGTTATTTCAAGAAATTATAAAAAACCCTACTTTATTTGTGAAAATATTCTTTGCTCAATTAAGGCGCGATCGCGTTAATAGAAGTGTTGCCGCAGATATTGTATTAGTAGAATTAAAGTTATCTTCAAAAATCAAATAGAATTTCTCTTCTTTGTTCTGAAAATACGTAAAAAATTAACCAGATGATTGACCATAGCGATCACCTCACTTCTCGTAAAGAAGGCAGATTTCAAGGTGTTGGAGGAGTTGACCTGTATTACCAAAGCTGGCATCCAGAGAGTAAAGTAAGGGCAATATTAACCATTGTGCATGGACTGGGAGGGCACAGCGATCGCTACAGTAATGTAATTGAGCATTTGATACCCAAGCAATATGCCGTCTATGCCTTAGACTTGCGCGGTCATGGACGCTCACCGGGTCAGCAAGGCTATATCAATGCTTGGAGTGAGTTTAGGGAAGATTTGGGAGCCTTTTTACAGTTAATTCAGACTCAGAATCCTGGATGCCCAATTTTTCTTTTGGGTCATAGTTTAGGCGGGGTGATTGTCTTAGATTATATTCTGCGCTATCCCCAACAAGCGTCAGTTTTGCAAGGTGTGATCGCTCTTGCGCCAACTTTGGGGAAAGTTGGGATTTCACCGATTCGGGTACTTTTAGGAAAAATGCTCTCACGGGTGTGGCCGCGTTTTACACTGAATACAGGCATTGATATCAGTGCTGGTTCACGAGATCCGCAGGTTTTAGCTGCGATCGCTCAAGATAGACTGCGACATACCCTTGGTACTGCCCGTCTAGCTACAGAATTTTTTGCAACAGTTGATTGGATTAATGCTAAAGCAGGTGATTGGCAATTACCGTTGTTGATTCTCCACGGTAGTGCAGACAGAGTGGCTTTACCTGCGGGAAGCGACAACTTTTATCAACGGGTAAAGTATACAGATAAGCTGAGAATTGAGTATCCAGAAGCCTATCACGAAATTCAGCGTGACCTCAATTATCGAGAGGTAATGACTGATTTGGAAGATTGGTTGGAGCGACATCTACCACCTGAAACAGCGCAGTTAGGAAGGGGAAGTGGTGAGTTAGAGTTTCCTAGTTTTTAGGTTTTAGTATCGCATCCATTTCTATCAAATAGGCGATCGCATATTAAGCAGAGTCAGTTATTTACATCATCTGAAAAATATGTTGCTGAGGATAGAGAGTTTTTGCTAACCAAGATAGGTTCTCCCTGAATTCCTCCACGAGTAAGAGTACAAATTTTATAAAAGTTTTCACACTCAAAGATTGCCATAACTAGCTCTTTCCCGGTTTGGTAAGAGGATGGTAAAGCTTTCCCCACCTCGCATTCCATATCAATTTCGCGATCGCGCCACTGTAACTTCCAAATGCGCTTTTCGGTTATTGGTGCTTTGACAGACCGAGCGATCGCACTATACACCTGCTCTGCTTTGATATCATCCTTGGCTGCTGGCACAAAAAACTTCATAGGCTTTGGTTAATTTCACTAGCATCAGCGTAACGCAGTTACCAAGGTAATCTGCTTCCATCCCATGAGAAAAACTGTCCACTATCACCTTCTTGAAGCTGTTCTATGACAGCCAATAATTGGGTAACAGTGCGTTCCACTGTGAATAATTTTTCCGCAGGTACATTTTCTTGGAAAGGACGGGAAAGGCGCGTATCAGTTGTACCAGGATGCAATGTCACTATTAATGCTTTAGGACAACTTCTTTTATACTCAATTGCCGCAGTTCGCATCAACATATTGAGTGCTGCTTTAGAAGCGCGATAACCATACCATCCACCAAGTTTGTTATCGCCAATACTGCCCAATTTAGCAGAAATACTAGCGAATACACTGCGTTCTCCATGACGAAACAAAGGTAATAGATGTTTAGCCAGTAAAACAGCACCAATACTATTTATTTGAAAGTAGCGGAGCAAATTTTCTGAATTGATCTGTCTTAAGCTTTTTTCTGGCTGTAAAGTATCTTCATGCAACAGTCCTACACAGTTGACTAGCAAATGCAGTTTGTCAACTTGAGTACGTATTTTTTGAACAGCTTCAACAATCTGCAATTCCTCAGCAATATCCATCTCCAGACAAATTAATCGCTCAGAATGTTCGCCTGCAAGAGCTATTAAATCGGAGGCTGATTCCGGTTGACGAGAAGTTGCATAAACTTTGGCTATTCTGTCATCTTCTAGTAATTTTTTTACAAAACCCAAACCAATACCTTGGTTAGCTCCCACAATCAATACATTCACAGGATTAATTTCATCGATAAAAGACATATTAATTTAGGCCACTGGTGGAGATATTTCATATTCGTAGCGAGAGACGAAATAAGGGCCAACTTGTCTGTCGCTGTGATGACGGAAACCAAAGTTTTCATATAGTGCTTTCAAGCGCGGACGCGATGCTTCGCAATCTAGACGTAAATAACGTTTACCAAATGTTTGTGCGCGTTCAACAGCCCAAGTCAGGAGTGCCGAAGAGACTTTACCACCAGAGTATTGTCGCCGAATAGCAAGACGATGTACAAATGCTGACTCTTCCTGAGAAATGTCTGGCCAGAAAAGTAAATCCTCAAGCTGAAACTTGATTGTACCAGCTGGTTCACCTGCCCATTCAGCAATAAAAAACAAGCCGTTAGCAACATCTTCCGAGATACTTTCTAGCGATAGCTCGCTATCACCCCACAGAGGTATACCACGCTTTTGGAGCCACAAAGCTGCTTCTAACAATACATCCGAGACTATCACCGTATCTTGTATGGTTGCTTGGCGAATTGAGATGTGCATTCAAGTATTAATTTTAGGTTAGTTAAACAATGGGTTAAAATATTAGGTTTTGCTTCACTTCAGCCAACTTATGCAAATTAGCAAAACTAGAATATTTGTGGTTTATTTACCGATACAGAACTTACTAAAAATTTTATCCAAAACCGATTCTGTTATTTCCTCACCAGTAATTTCTCCTAGTGCTTGAATCGCACCCCGTAAGTCAATTGTCCAAAAATCAAGTGGGAGTTGTTGGGCAATTGTTGCTTGTACTTGTTCCAAGGAAATTTTAGCTTGAGTTAAAGCTGCTGATTGCCTTTGGTTAATTGCTAAATCCATATCAGCAACTTGGACTTTTCCGGCGTTAACTATATCTAAAATTGCTGTTTCTAAAGCATCAATACCTTGATTTTGGGCTGCGACTGTGAAAATTTTAGATTTTAAATTTGGTATTTGAGATTGAAGACTTTTTCTTTCGCTTTCTTCTACTAAATCGATTTTGTTAATAACTAAAATTAATGGACGGTGTTGCACTTGTTCGTAAATTTCTTGCTCGCCTTCCGTCCAACCTGCTGAAGCGTCGATGGTCAACAGCACTAAATCAGCTGCATTGGCAGCACAACGCGATCGCTCTACGCCAATTTTTTCCACTTGGTCTGTTGTTTCCCGAATCCCGGCTGTATCTAGCACTTGTACGGGAATTCCCCCGACAACTAACTGCGATTCCACCACATCGCGGGTTGTACCGGGTAAGTCTGTGACGATCGCGCGATCGCTCTGGCTCCAAGCGTTCAATAAGCTCGACTTACCAACGTTTGGCCGCCCCACAATTGCCACTTTTAAACCTGTGCGTAACAACTCACCTTTGTCTCTGGTTGCCAATAACTTGGTTATTTCATCGGCAATTTTCTCGATTTCTGATATTATTGCTTTATCATCCAACGGTGGTAAGTCTTCCTCAAAATCGATTCGTGCTTCGATTTCTGCCAAAATATCTAAACAGTTAGCGCGTAACTGCCGGATCGGATAAGCTAATTTTCCCTGTAAACCAGCTAAGGCAGTTTGGGCAGCTTGAGGCGATTTAGCTCCCACCAAATCAGCAATACCTTCGGCTTGAGTTAAATCCAATCGCCCATTTAAAAAGGCGCGGAGAGTAAATTCTCCGGGTTGAGCTAGTCTAGCACCATTTTCTAAACACAATTGTAATACCTGCTGCACAGCCATAATTCCCCCGTGGCAATGGAATTCTACTACATCTTCACGGGTGTAAGAACGGGGTGCTTTCATGATCAGCAATAGGGCTTCATCTACCAGTTGTCGCGTTTGGGGATGACGAATGTAACCGTAGAGAATTTGGTGACTTTCCCAAACTTGTCGCCCTGGTGTGTGAAAAAGACTTTGGGCTAGAGCCATTGCTTCAGAACCAGACACCCGCACAATACCCACACTACCCTGTTGGGGGACAACAGCAGTAGCGATCGCAGCGATGGTTCCAGTAGTAGCAAAAACTTCTGACATGAGCGCCCTTCATAAGAGAGACGCGGTTAATCGCGTCTGTACAGCTTAGGAGTAAAAATTATAACTCATAAGTCATAACTTTCTAAATGGTAAGTATTTAGACTAATAGGATAGCAACTGGCAAGGTAAAATTTATCTAGAGGTTAATGCCTGATAGTAAAGAGTTAGGGGTGAATATTAGAACTCCTGTACAGACGCGATTAATCGTGTCTCTGCTCATAACTTTTAGAGAGAGGAATTTACTGTGGAGCAAAAAATTAACTGTGCTGTAGCCTGTGTTAACGGGTGTGTTTTAGGGGATAAATGCCCCAACGTCGAGTTTAGAGAAGCGGCGGCAAAATTTATTGAAGATACTCCCTTAGACAAAATGTTGGAATTGGCACAAGAACGTCTGCGAAAAAAAATGACGGAACCGCCAAAATGGGTTTTTCCTGAAGATCCATAGTATTTGTTTTAACAGGCACAAAGCAAGACAGCGAGGAGCTTAAATAGTATCTGGATCTATATCTAATTCTCGCAGTTTTGCCGCCAAGCGATCGCTACGTTGCTTTTCGTATTCAGCACGTTGTTTCTCTTGTTGTGCGACTTCTTGTGGTGTCGAAATTAATTCACCATCAGAAGTAAAAAAGCGCAACTTTTCTTGATAAACACCTAAATATAAACCTAGCTGTTGACTCCACAACCAGCCTTGCGAATTTGGTTCTAACGGTTCATATTCCCCATCAAGTAAATGGAAACCTGAAAATTCTAACGTTTCTGGGTCAAACCAGAAGTAATCTGGTGTACGAAAAATATCTTGGTAAATTTGTTTTTTTAGTCCTTTATCAGTATCGCTTGTGCTATCTGAAAGAATTTCTATAATTAAATTAGGATATTTACCATCTTCTTCCCAGACAACCCAACTTTTACGTGGTTTGCGTTCAGTTCCCAATACTACAAAAAAATCTGGCCCCCGGAAGTTCTCTGATTTACGCTGGCGTGGACTGTAGTAAATTGTGAGATTACCCGATGCATAAAAGTCGTTGCGATTTTGCCACAACCACTCTAAGCATTGAATTAGCAAAGTCATTTGTAGCCGATGTAAGTCAGTTTCCAAAGGCGGTTCGTCACTATATAAATCCCCTGGCGGAAATATAACATCTTCTGAGGTTTCTAAATCTTGGGCTACAGACATGGCAGCAAGTGTCTAAGTACTTTAAGTTTAGCGTAGCAGTGTAGACGGATTGTTGTTGGTGAAAAAATATAATCGTTTGTTGCTAAAGGAGATATTCAAACCTTGCATATAAAAAAGTATTAATAAACGTTTAGCCTACTCTTGATTTATTAAAATTTGGGCGGCAAGATAGATTCTTATCCATTCGCCTAAAACTTGATGGGTTTTAAGTTTTAACTGTTGGGCTATTACTTCTATTGAGTTACCTGCTTTTCGCAAGTCTAGAATCTGCCGACCTAAAGGAGTTAATTTTTCATCAAGTTGCTGCCATTGGCTTTGGGTTAACCCCACGTCTTGATTACCTTCTAATACAAGCTTTACACTACCTGTCTCAATTCTTTGTAGTGTCAAAGATGTATCTCCAGAAATTTGACGCAAATGGGCAATAATAGCTTCTGCTAATGGTTTATTAACTTCATCAATAGTGGCGCTTAATACTAATATATATTTAACTGGTTATAAATTATTTTTTACCTGTTTTTTTTCGTAAAGAACTGGGGTTAAATGTTCTGGAATACCTTGTATTTGAATCTCTACACAACCAAACTGATAGGCTTTATCAATTGAGCGGTTTGCGGCAAGTGCTTTGTAAAATCCAACAGCAAATGCGATCGCAGCCTTATCCCCTATTGGTTGCTTCATACCAATAATGAAATTGATATGTTGAGAAATTGCTTTTGCCTGAGTTTCTGAATAACAAGCATTCAAGACTACACAGTTGACTTGTTCATCTACAAGTGAAAACAATGCGGCTAAAGCATCGGGTAGACAGGCTGAATTTTTCCTAACTCATCCTCAAAACAAAGCTCACCAGTATTTGTACCATGACCAGAAAAATGTACAATATGAGGCTCAAAATCCAGCAGTGCCTGACTGATATCGCCTGGACGGACTGACATTCGTTGTTCTAGTAAAAAGTTCTCTCGGTATTTCCCTAGTTGTAATCTTTCCTGAATATCTCGCAACTCTTGCCCCAAGCGTAGCCGGGAACCATCACTAGGATCGGATGCTAAAAATAATATTTTTATTGGGCGATCGCTGTTCATGTAGAGGCGTAGCGCGTAAGTCTAATTAGTCTAATTGTTTCTAATATAGCTTTCAAAGGTGGGTGGAGGCGCAGCAGATTTTTGTCAGAGGTCACAAGCACAATCAACCTTTCTATAACCTAAATATCTAACCCAACAACCATTAAATCAGGCGGATGTTCAACATTAAACTGGTAATATATCTCCCTTTTTTCCTGTGCTGGAAGAGTTAACTGCCATTCTAAAATTCCCATTTCACCCAGTTGAATTTGTGGATTACTACGGCTGAGGCGTACTTTAATTTGCTCATTGCGGCTAACTGGCAATTGTTCAGTTACTTTCAGATTTACTTCTTTGTCGAGTAAGTTCGTAATTATCAACCGATAATTATAAGTAATTCGGCGCTGGTTGCTAATTAATCTTTTATCTACCAGGCGTTCAACTAAATCGCGCTCAATTTTTAAACCTTCATCAATTCCTAAATTCAGTTTAAATTCTTGCCCTGGTGCAATATTCTCTAATTGAGTTGTTCCAATAAAAACATTGTTGCGGAAAATATTCGCTTTTCCTGGTAACAAAGTCGTACCGTTGGGATTATTTTTGACATTTGCTTGTAAATAAGCAAAACTTACCAAACGCGGCATTGCCACATAATCAAAGTTACAAGGATAATCATCATTAAAAATTGTCGTTTTATGAGGTGCGCCATCACTAGGAATATTACCGCCACCATTCAATTTAAAGGTAACTACACTCCCTTCTTTGGATACTTCTGCTGTAACAGGTTCTGCTTGAATTAAAATATCATCTGAAACTTCGTCTTCTTCTTGCCAATCTGTTCTGGCAGCAGCACTAGGTGGTTCTGCTATGCTAGGCAGCAGTGGTGGCTGTGCAGCAAATCGTCGTTGTCGTAACATTTGTGGACGTGGCGCATCAATATACCAGGGTTCAAGTTTAGGTGGAAGAGTACCTAATCCTGGTTTAGCGGTAGAAAGGGTAAGATTTACACCAATCCAATCTTCACCACTGCTTTGAGTGATTTCTGCAAGGTAGCCCAGATGCACAATATCGCTGGTAGTGCTAAAACGCAAGTCATAAAGCGGAGTCCAACTGGCGCGATTTACTATGTAAGACACCTCTAATTCAAATTCGCCTTCACCAGCAACTTCAACTCCTACAACTATGCTCAAACTCTCTTTAGGATGGGGCGTTTGGATTTTTTGCAATGAGGCGCGGAGTACTTGTAGTTCTTTGTCTAATTCGTGCTGTTGGGTTTTGCACTCTCCAGATGCGATCGCATATTCACCATACTGGCTTCCGAGAAAGTTCAAAAAATCTAAAGTTTCGCTCAGGCTAAGATTTTTCCGAGACAAACTTTGGGCAAAGGGTTCTTCGGTTTTTTCACGTAACCCGGCGATAAAACTAGATTGTAATGCTAAAGCATCGACTTGAGCTTGGAGATGGCGTTTTTCTGCTTCTAACTGCTCAATTTGCCTTGTCAAATGTGCGACTCGCTCCGCTACAGGTTCAGTGGTGTAAATGCGATCGCTACTCACTCCCATCAAACGCACTTCTACTGTACCTGCACCACTCACCCTGACAGACTCCGTTTCTAGAGTCTCTGGCACTGGTGTGATTACTAATTCCTGTTCAATTCCTGTTAAATTAACTACACCCCTTCGTGTAACCAATGCTCTGTCACCATACACCGTAACAGCTACAATCTCGCTTTGTACTGTTTTGCGCCAAGATGGTATTTCCGGGTTAACCATTGCCAGTTTTCCCCCATTTTTAATTGATTCTGCTGGTTAATTGTCAATGGTTCCCGTCTAAGAGTCAACCCCTTTGGGTAATTCGTAATTCGTAATTACGAATTATTTGATCCATTAAGTGGTTCAAGCATATTAGAAGTAGTATCAACGTTTTGATCTACAAAATTTCTTGCAGCAGCCAAGAGATAGTCATAATAGGCACGAGCGACGATAGATAACTGCTTCCCTGCGGGGTAAACCATGTACCAATTTCGCTGAATGGGAAAGTGTTGGACATCTAAAATGCTAAAATCGGAGACATCTGATACTAAAGTATGACGAGATAAAACCGAAATTCCTAAACCACCTGCGATCGCTTGTTTAATTGCTTCGTTACTTCCCAATTCTAGCTTGACTTTTACTGTCACCCCTTGTTCTTCAAATAGACTTTGGACGGCGCGACGAGTTCCTGATCCTGGTTCTCGCATAATAAAAGGTTGGTTAGACAGGCGTTGGATCGGGATATTTTTTTCCTTGGTTAACGGATGATTAACCGGTGCAAAGACGATTAAAGGGTTTTCTAAAAATGGTTCACAAGTCACATCCATACTGTCTGGAACTTGACTCATAATATACAAGTCGTCCAGATTCTGACTCATCCGTTCCAAAATTTGCTCGTGATTCGTTACTTGCAAAGAGATATCAATCCCTGGATAAAGTTCGCAAAACGGCCCTAACAAGCGTGGGATAAAATATTTTGCTGTTGTAATCACTGCCAAGCGTAATTGTCCCTGTTTTAGCCCTTTTAAATCTGCCACCTTCATTTCATACTGGGCTATATTTTCAAAAATCTGCCGACAAGTGGCAAATAATTCTCGTCCTGCCTCGGTGAGATACAACCGCTTTCCCACTTGCTCAAATAATGGCAACCCTACCGATTTTGTAAGTTGCTTAATCTGCATAGAAACGGTAGGTTGGGTGAGAAACAATTCCTCAGCAGCCCGCGTAAAGCTACTGTGCCGTGCCGCAGCCTCGAAAACCTTTAACTGGTGCAGCGTCGCTTGTTTCAAATGTGGTTCTCCTCTATATAGCTATCCATCGATATAAAACTAGTATTACTGAAACAGTTGCAAATGCTATAGCGATACCAATAGAAATTTACGAGTTCTATTATAGATAAAACTCTATTACTTCTATTAAAATAAAGGTATTTTATTTATGGATTTAAGAAGCTATTATCAAAACAACAAGAAAAGCGTAAGATCCCTTTCACTTCTTCCTGATGAATGATGATTTTCCCAAATTTATCTATCATCATTCATCATTCCATAATTCTTCTACAACTTCTGCAATTTTTGTAGGTAGCTTAGTTAAATCCGGTAGTCTTAGCACTTCTATTTCGGCAACTTGTTCTTTAATGTTCACTGGCAAGTTTAAAGGCTGCTGTGTTTCTATCCAGCAACTTGCTAATGGTAAGGTTTGCTCCATTTCGTCTAGGGGTCGGGGAATTACCATCACTGCATTTAATTCTCCAATGCGTTCTGCTTCAAACATTCCCGCTTCCACTGCTACCGCCACATTTGCTACCGAACCACGAATAATGGCTGTACACAAACCCCCACCAATTTTTTCGTAGGCTGCTAAATGAACATCAGCAGCTTTGAGCATGGCATCACACGCGCCTACCATCGCTGGAAATCCTCGCGTTTCTACCAAACCAATTGCTTGATTACTCAGACGGCTAGAATTGCCCTCCTCCATCAATTTAGTAAAACGGGTTGTGATGGGAAGTACTATATCTAGGTTCGGATAAGGACGGGGAATTACCAAGCTAGAAACCAACTGACCAAACTGTTCAGCCGTTTGCACACCCGATTCTACAGCCAGACGCACGTCAGCAATGCCACCCCGCACGATCGCAGTACAATAACCGCCACCTATTTTTTCATACCCAACTAGATGGACTCCTGCTGATTTCAGCATCATATCCGCCGTCCCAACTATTGCTGGAAAGCTGCGGGTAGAAACTAAACCCAAAGCAGTATCTTGGAAGGTATCTCGATGACTCCTTCCTTCGATGCCTTTGAGAGACCGTTGATTAGATGTTTCCATTATGAACTTTCCTAGATAATCACAAAGCCGACAACTTACAATTAACACTTACTCGAACTAATCGTCATTTTGGTCGCTCAAGGATTGTCTATGAGGAAACAATGTAGTCAACAGTCTGCTTATGCTCCCTTGTCCATAAATTTGAGTCCCGAAACCGTTAGGGGATTCTGTAGTTAGCTGATTGGGGTCTGAGTCAGATTTTGTAGGCTCTTGAACGGCTTCTTGCAAGGGAGATTCAGCATCCTTCGCGGGTTCCTCCACTGGAGGAGGCTGGCTTTCAGGAGTAGCTGGAGATTTAAAATAAGAAATCGACTTATTTTGTCTAAAATCCACAAAAGCCGCAGCTGAGAAGTTAGTTGAGGAAGTTACATTTTCCTTAACTCCTCCTGAGCCATTTTCTTCTTCCTTCTGCGGTGGCACACTTGTAGCCGTGGGGTTATTTGTAGATGGTTCCGGCTGCTTCGTTTGAGCAATTTGCCGACTGGTGTCTCCTAAAATCGAACCAGGCGGAACTACTTGTCCAGGTTCAACTGAATAATTAAAAACTGTTGTTGCTGAACCAATGCAAGCATTTGCTCCAATTGTGCCTTTGCCAACCATCAAAAAACCGGCTCCCAGATTTGCCCCAGCTTCTACCTCTAGAGTTCCTTCATGGACTTGGAGAATTGCTCCCATCCCAATACATACCCCTGGGCCAATTACAATCTTGCTGTTTTCAGCCGCTTGGAGGATGACCCCAGGTGCAAGTACTGCGCTTGGATGAATAGTCACCTCACCACTAATGTAAGAATCAAAATTATTGCTGAGGCGCAGTGACAGCACAGACATGGAAATATTAACCTCGGAAGCCGGAGTGGGGAATGGAGATGAGGGCGCAGGGGGAGCAGGGAAGGCAGGGGAGGCAGGGAATGCAGGGGAAGAATTATTTATTGATTAATCTACCAATGACCAATGCCCCATTCCCCACTCGCTACTCCCGACTCCCGACTCCCTACTATGGTCTTTGGATAATCGTTTCTAATACCCGACGCTTGGCTTTGGGGTCAATACCAATTAAGCGCACATATTCCCCTTGGTATTCGCCAAGGTGCCCTTCTACGGCTGCGATCGCTTCTCTTTCTGAGGAGGCTTGAATTTGACCGGTACTAGTCCAAGAACCTGTACGGAACCGCCGTTGGTCTACGTGTTCAAGGCTAATTTTAGAGCCGCTAGCTAATAATTGTCGGACTTGGTCTACAACTTCACTACTCAAGCGAGTACTGGTAGCTGTTGCTGTTGCTGTAGCAGCAGGCGCACTATTAGTAAATGATTTCTGATTGCCAGAGGAGGCTACTTGACCATTTGGACGTTGGATAATCGTTTCTAACACCCGACGCTTGGCTTTGGGGTCAATACCAATTAAGCGTACATATTCCCCTTGGTATTCGCCAAGGTGTCCTTCTACGGCTGCGATCACTTCTCTTTCTGAGGAGGCTTGAATTTGACCGGTACTAGTCCAAGAACCTGTACGGAACCGTCGTTCGTCTACGTGTTCAAGGCTAATCTTATACCCACCAGCCAATAATTGCCGGAGTTGGTCTACTACTTCAGTACTCAAACTATTACTGGTACCTGTTGCCGTAGCACTTCCATAGCCTCCACTGCTGCTAGTAAATGATGATTTCTGACTACCAGAGGAGGTTACTTGACCATTTGGACGTTGGATAATCGCTTCTAATACCCGCCGCTTGGCTTTGGTATCAATGCCTATTAAACGCACATACTCACCTTGATGGCTTTCTATACATTCTTCTAAGCCGGAAATTACTTGATTTATGGAAGTTGCTTCAATTGGCTTGCAGCTAGTCCATGAACCGGTACGGAAACGGCGTTCGTCTACGTGTTCCATGCCAATTTTGTAACCACCTGCCAGAAGTTGGCGGATTTGCTCTACAGTTTCGCCATTGACTTTGCCACTGCTAGAGCCGTTACCATTACCATTACCATTACTGCTGTAGCTGCCATTGCTATGACTACTATTAGGAGCCTTAAAATTGGTAGCTGGTTTAAAATCACCATCCGGGCGTTGAATGATGCTTTCTAACACACGTCGTCTATCTTTGTCAATACCAAAAAGACGGACATATTCGCCGCTATGGTCACTTACACAGCTTTCTAACGCTGCGATCGCTTCACCGATGGATCTCGGTTCAATTGGTTGGCAACTAGTCCAAGAACCCGTGCGGAACCGTCTCTGGTCTACGTGTTCTGTACCAATCTTATATCCTTGTTCCAATAGATAGCGCAACTGCTCTATTGTTTCTGCACCCAAGCTATTGCTCGCCACTTCACTACTCCTTTCCAACTCTAAAACAGTAATACCATTACCTGTATAAGATTTAGCAATTTCATCCCGGATGGGTGCTATACATTTGTTATCCGCAGCACAAAGATAACCAGCCCGTAGTGCTTGATTAATTCCAACCACATGATGAGCAAATTCCTTATCTTGATCTTGCACATCTGGCAAGCGGTCAGCTTGCTGTTGGCTAATAATTACCGCTCCCGAAGGTACATATTTACCTGCGGGAATTTCTACGTCTTGAATCAAAGCGTGCATCATTACGATGCAACCTGCACCCACCCTGGCATTAAACACTGTAGAGCGAAAGCCAATGAAGGAATTATCGCCTACATAGGCTGGCCCGTGAATTAGAGCCATGTGGGTAATGCAAGCATTTTTACCTACCCATACCGAGTATTTTTCTTGGTCATCGCCAATTACTCGACCTTGCTCTAACCCATGAATGACTACACCATCTTGAATATTGGTGTTTTCACCAAGATAAAAAGGTGTGCCTTCATCCGCTCTAATCGTAGTCCCCGGAGCAACGATTACATTTGCACCTATTCGTACATCCCCAATCAGATTAGAGAATGAATGTACAAAAGCAGTTTTATGGATGTCGGGTTCAGCTAAATTCCTTGACCACGGAGTTGGGGGTGCTGCCGTGCTGCGGACTGCCATTGCTAGATTCCTCCTATATTGTCATAAGTCATTTGTCTGTTGTCATAAGTCCTTTGTCATTTGTCCTTTTGTGTAACGACTAATGACTAATGACTAATGACCAATGACTAATGACAAATGACTATCAATATTGATCTTTTTTGCTGTAAATCATGCGATCTTCAACATAAATTGTATCTATGATCGCCACTACCACTGCATCTAGTGGTCGCTGTTCGTTGCCAATAACTTGGCGAGCAACACTGCCACGACTGACAAGTACCCACTCATCGACACCTGCTCCCACACTATCTGCTGCTACCTCATACTGTGGGAGGATGTTACCGTCTTCATCTACAAATTGTAACAACAGTAGTTTCACACCTCTGAGACTTGGATCTTTTTGGGTGCTAACTACTGTGCCGCGAACTTTGGCGACTTGCATTAAAAATTACGGTCTTCTACCGAAAGGACGAATTGCGTTCACATTTTCCCGGAATTGCTCTACGTCTTCTGTATAACGAATTGGTAGGACGTATTCTAAGTTTTCGTGAGGACGAGCAATGATGTGAGTAGACAGCACTTGTCCACCGTTGACTCGCTTCACTGATTCAACACCTGCGGCTACGGAAGCTTGCACTTCCGAAACGTCACCCCGAACAATTACGGTAACTCGACCACTGCCGATTTTTTCATAGCCTACTAGAGTCACACGGGCAGCTTTCACCATCGCATCAGCAGCTTCCACAACTGCTGGAAAGCCAAGCGTTTCAACCATTCCCACTGCAATTGACATTAGTTTTAATCCCTTTTTTATTGTTTTTAGCTTTGGACAAAAGTGATGCTCAAAAAAGCAAAGAGCGTTAATTACTTTTTTTAAACAGCTTTTAGGTACGGAACTGTTCCACAGCTTCGGTGTAACGAATCGGCAAGACGTATTCTAGGTTCTCGTGAGGACGAGCAATGATGTGAGTGGACAACACTTCACCACCAAAGACTCTTTTCGCGGCTTCAACCCCAGCAGCTACAGAAGCTTGCACTTCCGATACATCTCCCCGAACTATCACGGTGACGCGAGCGCTACCAATTTTTTCATACCCGACTAAGGTGACACGGGCGGCTTTCACCATCGCATCAGCAGCTTCCACAACTGCTGGAAAGCCTTTCGTTTCAATCATTCCAACTGCAATTGGCATCGCAGAACTCCTACAAAATTAATGCAATCTGTACTGTCTTCTGAATTTTTTGACGGGGAGAGCCTGATCTTATAGCTAAGAAAACACTTCCAACTTAAGCATAGGAAAGCTTGGCGTTCCTGGCAATATAAATTACTATAATAGTTTATGATAAGAAAGTTTTAAAAAACTTAACAAATATTTATCCGGGCATTCTGAGTAATTAAAGTTTACTGATTACTTGAGCAGCCACTTATGCTTTATAATTTCTTTATTACATTTACAAAACGATATTCATAACCAAGGTTAATTCTCTCTAGTGGGGAAGAAGCGGCGGCTGTATGTTTTGCTGTGTATGTATTTCTTGTGATTTTGTGCTATGCACAACGAATAGATAAAAAGTATATAATATTTTCATATATATCGTATAAATTCCTCTGCTCAAAGTAGAAATACAAATGTAAAAACAGAGGTAAGGTTAAGGCAAGTAAATGCTTTTGCGTATGTAAAGTTATATTTTATAGAAGTTTATTAGGGAAAAGTCAAGTAAAAATACTTTTGATAATTTAGTTGAGAGAATAATAAAAAAATGTTGATATTTTACTAGATTAATTATTTTAAATAAATAATTGTCTGAAAGATTTTTTAAAATAAAGGTTAAGTCTTCAAGGTAAATTTAAATGGATCAATTTCTATTTTTAACAAGTTGGTTTGTGCCTTTATATAGCTTATTAGGCGCAATTTTGACGTTGCCCTGGGGAATAGGAATAATTCAGAGAACAGGGCCAAGACCTGCGGCATACATCAACTTGTTGACAACTATTTTGGCTTTTATCCATAGTCTGTTTGTATTCAACAACATCTGGGATAGAGAACCAGAAAAGTTACTAGTGCCGTGGTTCAAAGCTGCTGATTTAGACTTATCTTTTACATTGGAACTCTCAGCAGTCAGCATTGGGGCGACAGTTTTAATTACAGGTTTAAGCTTACTGGCACAAGTTTACGCTCTGGGTTACATGGAAAAAGACTGGTCTCTGGCGCGTTTTTTTGCGCTGCTAGGATTTTTTGAAGCAGCGTTGACTGGTCTAGCAATCAGCGATTCTTTGTTTCTCAGCTATGCCCTTTTAGAAGTTTTGACGCTTTCAACTTACTTGCTTGTGGGTTTTTGGTATGCTCAACCGCTAGTAGTGACGGCGGCGCGAGATGCATTTTGGACTAAACGGGTAGGCGACTTGTTGCTGCTGATGGCTACGGTGACGCTTTCCAACTTAGCCGGTAGTTTGAACTTTTCGGATTTATATGAGTGGGCGCAAACAGCTAATTTAAGTCCAGTGACATCAACATTGCTGGGGTTGGCGTTAATTGCTGGGCCGGCTGGAAAATGTGCCCAATTTCCCCTGCACCTGTGGTTAGATGAGGCGATGGAAGGGCCAAACCCTGCTTCGGTAATGCGAAACTCTCTGGTAGTCGCAGGTGGTGCTTATTTACTGTATAAATTTCAACCATTGTTAGCACTATCGCCAGTTGCCTTGAATGCTTTGGTAATCATGGGTACGGTAACGGCAATTGGGGCGACATTAGTATCTATAGCTCAAATTGACATTAAACGATCGCTATCTCATTCCACCAGTGCATACATGGGGTTAGTGTTTTTGGCGGTGGGGTTACAGCAAGGGGGTGTAGCCTTGATGTTGCTGTTAACTCATGCGATCGCTAAAGCATTATTATTTATGAGTTCCGGTTCAGTCATCTTAACTACCCAAAGCCAAGACTTAACCGAAATGGGCGGACTCTGGTCGCGGATGCCAGCCACCACCACCGCCTTTATTGTCGGTTCGGCGGGGATGGTAACGCTGCTACCATTGGGAGGATTCTGGGCAATGCTAGGATGGGCTGACGGTTTCGTGAATATTAGCCCTTGGGTGATTGGGGTTTTATTGTTGGTCAATGGCTTGACAGCATTAAACTTGACTAGAGTATTCAGATTAGTCTTCTGGGGTAAACCGCAGCAAAAGACCCGACGCACGCCAGAGGTGAGTTGGCAAATGGCCTTCCCGATGGTGACTCTGACAATCTTGACTTTACTTTTGCCTTTGATGCTACAGCAATGGTACTTACTACCCAATTGGGAAAGTATAAATTGGTACGTAGCATTAGGATTGGTTACTTCTACACTACTAGGAATAGTTGTCGGGTCTACAGTTTATCTGCACAAAGCTTGGTCAAGATCGAGATTCTTGGCATGGAGATTTGTACAAGACTTATTAGGTTATGATTTTTATATTGACCGAGTTTATCGCGTAACGGTGGTGAGTGCAGTTGCACTGCTGTCTAAAATTTCTGCTTGGAGCGATCGCTATCTAGTCGATGGTCTAGTAAACTTGGTTGGGTTTGCGACAATTTTTGGTGGACAAACTTTAAAATACAGTATTTCTGGGCAATCTCAGGGCTATATGTTGACCATCTTAGCAGTTGTCAGCGTCCTAGCCTTCTTCATCGGCTGGTCATCGGGTTTACTAGATAAATTGCCTTTTTAAAGATATTGTCATTGGTCATTTGTCATTTGTGATTGGGTAAGAATTTTTTCCCATTCCCCATTCCCCATTCCCAATTCCATACCTGCTTATGCTTAGTGTTTTAATCCTAGTGCCGTTAATCGGTGCAGCTTTAATTGGTTTCTCGCCGTCTGGCATCAGTGGAAAATTTGCCCGTGGGGTGGCTTTGGTGTTTGCTAGTATCGCTTTCTTGTGGACAATCATACTAGCAATTCAGTTCCATCCGGGGGAAATCACTCAGCAGTTTGCCGAGTCTGTGCCTTGGATAGATGTCTTAGGCTTAAACTATAACCTGGGAATCGATGGTTTATCTTTGCCACTGCTGATTTTGAATGGATTGTTAACTTGCATTGCCATTTACAGCAGCGATGAATCGCTTCAGCGTCCTAAGTTTTATTACTCTTTGATCCTATTATTGAGCGCTGGGGTAACTGGAGCTTTTCTAGCACAGGATTTACTACTATTTTTCCTGTTTTACGAATTGGAACTAATTCCGCTATATCTGTTGATAGCTATTTGGGGTGGGGAAAAGCGGGGTTATGCGGCTACTAAATTTCTGATTTATACCGCCGTTTCCGGAATCTTAATTTTAGCAAGCTTCCTCGGCATGGTTTGGCTGAGTGGTTCCTCTAGCTTTGCACTCGCAACCTTAAACGCTACAACTTTACCTTTAGCGACACAACTTTTACTGCTCGTGGGGATTTTGATCGGTTTCGGGATTAAAATTCCTTTGGTTCCCTTTCATACTTGGTTGCCAGATGCTCACGTTGAAGCCTCCACACCAATTTCTGTCCTGTTGGCTGGGGTGTTGTTGAAGTTGGGAACCTACGGGTTACTGCGGTTTGGCATGAACTTGTTACCAGAAGCTTGGGCTTATGTGGCTCCTTGGTTAGCAACTTGGGCAGTAATAAGTGTACTGTATGGTGCATCCTGCGCGATCGCTCAAACCGATATGAAAAAAATGGTAGCATACAGTTCCATTGGACACATGGGCTATGTGCTATTAGCGACGGCGGCGGCTACACCATTAACTGTGTTAGGTGCTGTCATGCAGATGATTAGCCACGGCTTGATTTCTGCCATGCTGTTTTTGCTGGTAGGAGTTGTGTATAAAAAAGCTGGAAGCCGAAATTTAGACGTTCTCCAAGGATTGCTGAATCCAGAACGGGGTATGCCCGTAATTGGTAGCTTAATGGTTTTGGGAGTTATGGCCAGCGCTGGGATACCTGGTATGGTCGGGTTTATTTCCGAATTCATCATTTTTCGGGGTAGTTTCGCTGTTTTTCCAGTGCAAACCCTACTGTCAATGCTTGGAACTGGCTTAACTGCGGTTTACTTCTTAATACTCCTCAACCGCGCCTTTTTTGGACGCTTGTCTGCACAAGTTACTAACTTACCACGTGTGTATTGGAGCGATCGCCTCCCAGCTGCAATTTTAGCTGTGCTGATTGTGATTTTCGGCATTCAACCGACTTGGTTAGCACGCTGGACTGAACCAACAATTACAGCAATGGTCAATAGCCAAAACGTAGTAGTAGCAGTGTCCTTGGAGAAAACAATGGGGAATGGGGATTAGGCATTGGGGATTAGGGACTGGGGATTAGGGACTGGGGATTAGGGGAAATTCCTAATACGTGACACCCAATGCCCAATGCCCCATGCCCCATGCCCAATTCCCAATGCCCTAATCCCTAAATTTTTTGGAGAGATGGTAATGGTAACTATTAAAAAGAAAGCGGTTCATAATCCCTTAGCTGAGTATATTGAACGTCTGCAAAAAGGAGAAGCATTACTCCTCGATAGTCCAGAAAACGTGCTGGAAGTTGTCGGTATTCTTAAAAGCTATGGCGTAGTTTTAGATGCCTACTCAATAAACCTTAACTACATTGCCGAACATCAGTTTTTAATATTTTTCCAATTTTTTAAATACTTTAATGGAGAGGTTTCTGTTCAGAAATTACTCCGTCACTGGTGGCACGATCGCATTAATTTTGAATATGCCGAATATTGTATGAAAGGCATGATGTGGCACGGTGGCGGCGGACTAGATACCTATTTAGATACAACAGAATTTAAAGAAAGAGCGCAAGCCGTTATTGCCGCAAAATTTAAAAATAATCCTTTAATTTTAGGTATTAACCAACTGTTTCCAGATTTTTTAATAGAACAATTGCGCGTCTCTGCTTACTACACGGGTTTAGGTCAATTCTGGCGAGTCATGGCTGATATCTTCCTCAGCTTATCAGACCTCTACGATAAAGGCAAAATAAAATCAATTTCCGAAGTTGTAGAACATATTAAAGCAGGGTTAGTGGCAAATGCATCCAACCCAATTACTTACGCCGTCAAAATTCGGGGTGAAGTATATGAAATCATTCCTAAAAGCGTTGGTTTAACCTTCTTAGCAGATACAGCAATACCTTATGTAGAAGCAGTATTCTTCCGGGGAACTCCTTTCCACGGTACAGTTTCATACAACGCCCAAGGTTATCAAATTCCTCCAGATCAAAGCCGATTTCAATATGGTGCATTGTATGCTGACCCTTTACCCATAGGCGGCGCGGGTATTCCTCCCACATTGCTGATGCAAGATATGCGTCATTATCTTCCAGAGTATTTGCACGAAATTTATCGTCGCAGTCTCCGGGGTGAAGATGATTTGCGGGTACAAATTTGCATGAGTTTCCAAAAATCAATGTTTTGTGTGACGACAGCAACGATTTTGGGGCTGATGCCTTATCCTTTGGATACTAAAGATCCAAATGAGGAGAAAGGTAATCGAGTTTATTTAGAAAAGTGGATGAGTCGGTTAGAAACTTCGCGGTTGCTGGATGTGAATAAATAACTGAATTGAATAAAGAGAAATTTCAGATGCTTCTGAATCGTTATAAAAACCTTCATCTGATTCAGCAACTCGATCCAGTGCGAGATCATTGCCAGATTTATCACTTAATGAATGGCTATGAGTTTCCTTGGGATATGACGCGATCGCTCGAAGTTGCTTTGATGCGAACTTATTGCGTTCCTAGTATTTCTAAATTGCTGAATCAGACAGGAGAATTTACCCATTGTCCGCAAAAACGCTACGATGATACGTCAATCATTGTTGGAGAGATGATTAAGTGGGGCTATGATAGCGCTCGCGGCAAAGAAGCCCTGCAACGCATGAATGCACTCCACGGACGCTTCAAGATTGACAACGGTGATTTCCTGTATGTACTCTCAACCTTCATTTTCGATCCCATCCGCTGGAATGCGCGGTTTGGTTGGCGGGTGATGTGCGAACAAGAAAAATTAGCGTCCTTTTACTTCTGGCGAGAAGTAGGTAAGCAAATGCAGATTCAGAATATCCCTGAAACCTACGAAGAATTAGAGCGCTATAACCTTGACTACGAACGCCAAAACTTTCGCTATTCAGATACAAACCGTCGGGTTGGGGAAGCTACACGCGATTTATTTTTGAGTTGGTTTCCTTCGTGGATGCGTTCTTCCATCAAACCAGGTATCTATGCTTTACTAGATGAGACAATGCTCGATGCCTTTGGTTTTCCTCATCCTTCGCCATTGCTGCGATCGGCTATGGTAAATCTACTAAAAATCCGAGCCAAATTAATCCGGTTATTCCCACCTCGGAATCACCCTAATTTTTATATTGACTCTCCTATCCCCAGCTATCCCACTGGCTATGAGATTGCAAATGTGGGGCCACTTCATCCAAAAATCTAGGCTTCTGGTTCGATACCTAGCGATCGCAATTGTGCAGTCAAGCGATCGGCTCTT
This sequence comes from Nostoc sp. DedVER02, assembly GCF_034530675.2. NCBI lineage: Bacteria > Bacillati > Cyanobacteriota > Cyanophyceae > Nostocales > Nostocaceae > Nostoc > Nostoc sp. DedVER02. The sequence goes on along the minus strand of NZ_JAVRCP020000013.1, from coordinate 104,450 downwards.
TCGTCGCCAGTCAACAATAAATCACCTTGCAAATCCCACCAACGCAACCAAGGTAATTGCACGTTTTGGTAAACTCCATGCCAAATACCTAATTCAATTCCCAAAGGAGCAATATTATAATGTCCCCGTTCATTTGCTGTTAATAACTGATATTTTCCCCCAATTAATTCATAAACTTCTACACTGGCTTTATTCGCTTCATAAATACCATAATAAAACGGATGAATTACTTGCTCGTAAATCCAAAATTTGCCTTGGAAAGGGGTTTTGTCTCGCTCATCACTACCATCCCCAGAGACAAATTCTAAGGCAATCAAAGGGGCAATAAATTCTCGCCACAACACATAAGACCTGCGCGTTTGTCCATCGAGCAAGGGCGGTACATTTGGTACATAAAACCAATCTGGCGCTTCTGCGCCTTTTTCTAGAGGATCTGTCAACCGCCAGTAAATACCTAAGTCCTGACCGATACAATATTCACCATCAGGATGTAATTGTTTGAGGACGGGTGTAATTGAGTCAGTCAGTAAAATACTTTGGGGATGCTCTTGCCAATTTTTCACACCAGTTCGCACAACGGGGGGAACCCCCGCAAGCGACTGGCTTACAAAAGTACCATTAGACTCTGGTAGCTGCGTATGGTCTGGGAAAGGAGTCAGGGCAGTGGATGGATCGGTTGCAGAGGTCATAAGACTACCTTTGCAGGATGTAAGGGTTGTTTTTTAGTTTAGCAGTGGAAGGAGGAGAAGGGCGATCGCATTTTTCCAGCAACTCGTAGGGTACTACCTGGCTTTGATTAAATAATTGTGATTTTATTAGCTGCTTGAGTCGCTTTTTCCCTAGCCTCTTGAATATTTGCACCCTTCGCTAAAGCTACGCCCATTCGCCGATATGGATGAGCATTAGGTTTACCAAATAATCTGATATCTACATCTTTTTCTGACAAAGCATCAGCTACACCACTAAAACTAATAGAATCAGATTTTTCTGAAGCTAAAATTACCGCGCTAGCTGATGCTCCTAGCTGTTCTATATGAGGAATTGGTAAGCCTAAAATTGCTCTTAAATGTAGTTCAAATTCATTGAGATTTTGTGATATTAATGTCACCATTCCTGTATCGTGCGGTCTGGGAGAAAGTTCGGAAAAAATGACTTCATCTTTGGTAATGAAAAACTCAACACCAAAAATCCCGGCTCCTCCTAAAGCATCAGTGACTTTGATAGCTATTTCTTGAGCTTTTAATAACTTGTCATCAGAAATTAGTGCAGGTTGCCATGATTCTTGATAATCGCCTCTTTCTTGGCGATGACCAATAGGTGAACAAAAAATTGTCGGTGCATCCCACTGTTTAATTGTCAATAAAGTTATCTCGATTTCAAAGTCAATAAATTCTTCTACGATTACCTTTTGGCTGTCTCCTCTAGAATTAGCGATCGCATAATTCCAAGCCTTCTCAACTTCACTCTTATTCTGCACTACAGACTGACCTTTACCAGAGGATGACATCACAGGTTTAACAACATTAGGAAATCCGATTTTATCTGAAGCTGCAATAAATTCCTCTAAAGTTGTTGCATAACCATAAATAGCTGTTCTGATGCCTAATTCTTGATGTGCCAGTTCCCTAATTCTATCGCGGTTCATTGTATAGTTGGTAGCAGCCGCAGTCGGAATAACTGTAATTCCTCGCTGTTCAAATTCGATCAGTTTTTCTGTTCTGATTGCTTCAATTTCTGGTATGATAATATTTGGCTGATGTTTTTTCACTACAGCTTCTAAATCATCAGCACTAAGCATAGAAATAACTTCATAAGCATCAGCAACTTGCATCGCCGGAGCATTGGCGTAGCGGTCAACGGCAACCACATAATTACCAAGACGTTGAGCCGCGATCGCAAATTCTTTACCTAGTTCTCCTGAACCTAGTAACATCAATTTTTGGGGCAATTTAATACTCATCAACTTATCCAGGTTAATCTCAATTTAATAATCTTATAATTTTTTGTGTTTTAATTATTGCCTTCTCAAGGGTTAAATCTAGCTCCCCGCAGTTGTAAATCTTGCCGTTGTAGCTGAGTTAAACCATTACCTACGCCAAAGTTACACTTATCTACTAGAGCCTCTAACCAATTAGTCTCATTCAAAGTTGCCCCTCGTAAATCTGCATTACTCAAATCGGCTTTCATCAAATTTGCAAATAAGAGGTCTGCATTGACTAAACTACTGCCTTGCAGATTTGCTCCAGACAAATTTCCTCGGATAAAGTTTACTCCATCTAAAGTTAAACCGGATAAATCTGCTCCTATTAAATTCGGAAATTTTAGCTGACTTGGATATTTAAAAAACCGCATCATACAAATGATATTTGCTTCATTGAGGTGGATCTTAGTTAAAAAATCATAACGAGCGATGCCTAGTTGCTTAAGAATTTGTAGACGTTGTGAGGGACTTTGTTCTAAAAAATGAATAGCTGTATGGCGTAAGTCTTGAGTTGGTAGATTTAGCATTATTGTCAAATTATCATGATACTTATGCTAATAAAAAATTTAACCTTAACGCAAGAACCCCGACTTATCAAATAAATCGAGGTTCTAATGGATAACTACTTACCTAGTACAGCGCGGCGGAAATAAACAACCGATTCCAAATCACTGAAACGCTTATTACGCTTTTGACTTTGCCTTGCGTTACTAGCGCCCTGCTAATAGTGCTTTCGTAGCAGATTCACCTGCTAATCTCACCTGCTTTGTCAATTGGAAATTCAACAACGCTAAAACACTCAACTGAGTGAGGAATGCCATAAAAATTGTTGTCGCCTCAGAGTACTGAAGCGCTGCCCAAGGGAAAGTTGAAAACAGCCAAACAGTAGGATATTTCCACGAAGAGATGCCGAGAAATTCTAGAATTATCGGTGGTACGAAAGTTACCGCACCTATAGTACCTATTGCCCAAAAAGAACGTTTGGGAGTTTTCAGCAAAAGTATTAATTGGGCAATAGTAGCGTAAATCATGATTATGCTGATAGACAAAGCTACAGATGAAAGTACTTTCAACCTGTCTAAATTGTCATGCGCCCAATTTGGGCTATGGTCTGTATCAAGAATAGATGTGAGTGAAATCCAGACTAGCCAAGGGATACTAACAATTGCCAGATTAATAGCAATGGCCACGATTGCAGGGCTTCTTTCAGCCCATATTAGATCCTGCCAAACACTCTTGCGACTAGAAAATTCTTGATGTCGATATCTTGCCCAATCTTGTACAGCTTGGCGGTGAGGGGAAAGAATCGCAATAAAACTAAAAAGCGATATAAAGTTGTATACTCCCACCAAGGTCAAACTTTGGTTTTGCTCAATTTGTTGATCAATATTGCTAATTTGATCCCAATGTTGCAAGATAAATCCCCACATCATCATCTGAGAAAAAGCTATAAATAAATAACTTTGTCCCTTATTGATCATTGAGGCTTGAGGATTACGAAAGCAACGTTTAAGAGCTTGAAAAATACCGTAACTACACAATCCAAAATTTAATAAATGGAAGCCAATCAGACTAACAAAATTCCTCCCTATTGGTAAATAGAAAAACTCCAATTTTGTCAGGGGAGAACCATTAGTTAGATGAAAAAAGTTAGGAAAGAGATAATTCGTTGTATCCACAGGGTTAAACAGCGTAAACCAAACAACTGAATTGTTTGAACTGTAGCTAGAAGAGGGTGCCATCAAAATTGGTATGATTAAAAAAATGAAAACTGCACCACTACCTAACCAAGGCTGAAAACCGCTAAATTTATTACTAACCAAACCAAATAGTAATGCAGTACTGTAGAAGAAAATACAGCTTGCAGCAAGAATAGCGTAGTAACTCAAAATGGAAGCAAAAGCAATTTGGGCAGAATAACCAGCCCATAAATGTAAAGGAAGTGAAACTAAGATTACGAGAAAAATTAAACTCGGAACTCCTAGCAACTTACCAGTCAATATATTTGTTTCTGATTGAGGGCTGAGACGGATAAAATTCAGCGTACCGCGAGTTTCTTCTTTGGCTAAATCATTGATTATTAAATAAGTTCCTGCAACTAATAGTGTAAATACAAAAATTACACTAAACGTCAAGAATATATATTCCCAGTGATCTCGCCACCACAACTGCCAATCAATTTCGTTTTGCGGACAAATATTATTTAAGATTAAATTATCGTAATCAGCAATTCTAGATTGGTTTGATTGCTGTAAAGCCTGGTTTTGTTGTTGATATGCTTGACTCAAACGACAGTATATGTTTGTTAGCGAGTATTTATCATCAGGAAACTCGCGGAACTGATATAAAAAAACTACCAGTTGCAGTAATAAGGATGCTGCAACTGCGATCGCAATATTAAAAAATTTCAGCCGTCCTTTGAGTTCGCGCAATAGTTGCGGATTCCAATCGCCGATTTTGTCTATTAAATTGGGCATCATAGGAAAACAATCTCCAAAAATGGGGAGTGATATTTATTGACGAATTAAGATGCTTGTTTGTGACCTAATTTTAAGAAAATAGTTTCTAAGTCTTCTTGGGTGCAGTGAAAATCGCTCAGGGGGATGTCTGCTTTAATCAGCGATCGCAACAACTCAGCACTATCTTCTTCTTTGCCGGAAAAATTCACCCGCACGCTGTTTTTTCCTGATATCACCTCCCACTCTTCTACTAAATGATGATGTTTCAGTTCCCTTAAAAGTGCCTCTAGGTTTCCCAGAGTTGATATGACAATTTGCTGGTGGGAAAGACGTTGATAAAGGTGTTGTAACGAGGTACTTTCTACCAAGAAGCCAAGTTCCATAATTCCCACGGAAGTACACAGTTCCGCTAAATCACTGAGAACATGAGAGGAAATAATTACAGTCATCCCAGCCTCTTGCAAAGCCTTGATAATTTCCCGAAAGTGCATCCTAGCAATGGGGTCAAGCCCAGAAACAGGCTCATCTAGTAGTAGTAAAATCGGTTCGTGGATAATAGTTCGCGCTAAACTTAAGCGCTGTTTCATCCCCCGCGATAGAGTAGAAATCTGGCTGTGGCGTTTATTACCAAGTTGGATTAGTTCTAAAACTTCATGTAGGCGTTGAGTACGGCGTGGTTCTCGCAAGCGATAGAGACGCGCAAAATAATCTAGGTAATCCCAGACTGTAAGATCCTCATATAACGGGTAGTCATCGGGTAAGTAGCCTAGACAACCCTTAAGTTTGGGATTACTCTTGTCACGCAGTAAGCGATCGCCATTGATATAAATCTCACCCGTTGTTGGTTCCTCAGCAGTTGCCAACATGCGGATGAGAGTTGTTTTACCCGCGCCATTCGGCCCAATCAGTCCATACACTTCCCCCGCCTGGATTTCTAAATCAACATCATTGACAGCAACATGCCTGTCAAATTGCTTAGTTAGTCCACGGGTGCAAATTGCTAATTCTTTTACCATCGCTGCTGGGGTGCGGCTTGTGATTAACACTTAACGTAACCTCTTTCTATAGCTTTTGTCAGGCTGGTTTCAGAAATTGAAACTGAATCTAAGGAAATTGGCTACATAAAAAAGTAGGTAAGGCATATACCTTAACTACTTATTAATTCTTATTCTGTTATGGATGAAATCTTTGCAAATTAAACCTTGACTTTTTGCTTTAGTGTCAAGTTATTTCTGATAGTGGTGGGATGACATTATTAATTCCATTACCAGATGAACCGCTAACTGCATAACGATGTTCGGGAATTGGATACCCAGCTTCACTAAAAGTTTCACGGATAGCTTTATTAGTGTCGAAGTAAACTTGCCAGTAATGATCGTTATTGCAATAAGGACGTACTGCTAGTACAGGCCCTGCAAAATTGAAAGTCTGAATTTCTACATCCGGTGCTGGATTTTGGAGGACATTAGGAATTTGGCTAATTTTTGCTTTTAAAAGTGCGATCGCTTCGTTATGTTTCACTTCATGATGGAGTTGAGCCACCAGATCAACCCGACGGTAAGGATTGGCAGAATAATTCTGGATATTGTCAGCAAAGATTTTATTATTGGCAACAATCGTCAATACGTTATCAGGTGTATTGATACTAGTTGTGAACAACCCAAGTTCTGTAACAGTACCTGTAACGCCTGCTGTTGTGATGAAATCACCAACTTTGAATGGTCGAAAAACGATTAAAAATGCGCCAGCGGCAAAGTTGGCCAATAGTCCTCCCCAGGCTGCACCAATTGCAATACCTGCTCCTGCTAGCAATGCCGCAAAGGAAGTTGTTTCAACCCCAAAGAAGCCGAGAATTGCCACAACTAGAACAATTCTTAACGTAACACCAATGATATTCAGAAGATAGTTAATCAGTGTCGGATCGACGTGTTGGCTTCGGAAAGCACGTCGCGCTAGCTTCAACCCAAAATCAATCAAGCGTTGAGCAATCAGCCACAGAGCGATCGCCCCTAAAATTTTCAGCCCAAACAGAGTTAGAAGTTGACTAGCAACCAAACTAATTTGTTTTAAATCCATAATTTTTAGTCTGTGAATTATTAAACACAATCAACATACAATAAATTAAATGAAAATTTCCTATAAATACTTTTTTTTAATTTTTTGTGTTCTATGCTGCAAATAGCAAAGTGTTCTCGGAGAATGTCTGAACAGTTTTTTTTAGATGCTCTATTTAAAATTCGCTAACAGTGCCTTGTCTGTTTGCGGGTTGCTACACATAGCTCTTGGCTTTAGATTTTAATTATGAATCATCATCTCTTAAGGGTGATATTAGGAATGGCTCATAAGCGGTAATTTTATCTGGAACGTCGAGCCTTTACCCTCATTGCTGATCGCATGAATGTGACCGCCGTGAGCTTGGACAATTTGTTGAGCGATCGCCAATCCCAACCCAAATCCGCCGCTTTCTCTTGTACGTTCTGTGTCAACTCGGTAAAAGCGATCGAAAATATAAGGTAAATCTGCTTCTGGAATTCCAATTCCAGTATCAATCACCTGAATTACTGCCCGATCTGGATGAGGTTCTAAGCGTAACCAGACAGTTCCACCAGACGGAGTGTAATTGCAGGCGTTGTTGAGTAAGTTTTCGATTGCTAGCCGCAGCAAATCGGGGTCAGCCCACAACTCAATGGGTTGTTCTGGCAAATGGCTAATGAACTTGAGCGATGCTTTTGCCGCAATAGTAGTGTAATGAACAACTAGATTCTCCAACAAGCCATTAAGATTTACCCTTTTGAGTGATTCTGGAGTTAATTGTCCTTGATGCCGAGCCAATAACAATAAGTTATTGACCAAGGTACTCATCAACTTAGCGCTATCGATGATGTTCTCCATTGAGGGATGGATTTGGGGATGGTTTGCGGCCATTAGTAACCCAACTTGGGCATTGGTCAAAATTGCAGAAAGAGGCGATCGCAACTCATGAGAAGCATCTGATGTAAAACGCTGTAGTTGGTTATAGGCTTGCTGAACAGGCTGCATGGCTATACCACCGAGTACCCAACCTGTAAGTCCAATTAACCCCAGTGCTACAGGTACTGCCAGGCTCAACATTAACAGAAACTCTTTGAGATCGTTTTGAGTTTCTGTCAGAGGGATAGCAACTTGCAGATAGCCAATGACCGAATTTCCTCCTTGAACAGGCAGAGTTAACTGACGCAGCCAAAGCACTTTGTCTGTAAAGGGGTCAACGGACTCGATCGTGAGAAACCCAGATAATGTTTTTAACTGTTCTGGAGGTGGAGCCCCAAAAAAACGCTTGAGTTTGCCATTCGGGTTATACCAGCGAACATAGACCAGTTCAATATCAGCAGGATGAGAACCACTACCCAATAGCGGTATATTGCTCAGATCGACTTGTTTTTGTCCTTGATACAGCCGATATTGTGAACTGGCTGCCATTAGCTCTGCTCTTTTATAAAGCAGTTGATCTAATGCTTTGAGCTTGTCTTTCACCTCAAGATTATAAATGACTCCAGCAAAAAGAATGAGAATGCACCCCATTGAAAGGGTAAACCAACGAGCTAAGTTCCGACGACTGCGGTTAAACACAACTGATACTAATTCGTAATTCGTAATGACGCTCGATGACTCGCTAACGCTACGCTAACGTAATTCATAATTACAAGACTTGTAATTGAATTACACTACTGCCTATTCTCTGTCTCAGGCGTTTTAAATCTCAAGTTGGTTCTGGTGGGTTGAGACGATAACCCATACCATAGACAGTTTCAATCCAATCGGCTGCTGCTAATGTTTGCAAACGTTGGCGAAGTTTACGAACTATAACGGTGATTGCATTGCTTTCTGGCTCACTACCCCACTCCCATACGGCTTGCTCAATTTGGTTGCGAGTCAGGACTTGGCGGGGATGACGCATGAAATATTCTAGCAACTGAAATTCTTGGCTGGAAAGGGATACAGTCGCCCCTTGGCGCTCCAAAATTAGGGTATCGAGGTGAAGTTCGAGGTCTACCAAACGGAGGGTGTCTCCTTGCCAGAGAGGCGATCGCCTCCTCAATGCCCGCACCCGTGCCATGAACTCTATAATATCAATTGGTTTGACTAGGTAATCATCTGCTCCCGCATCTAAGCCGATGACTTTATCTGGTGTGGTATCTTTTGCCGTGATCATTAATACAGGAGATGTTTTTCCCGCCGCCCGATACTGTTGACACAAACTCACCCCACTAATTCGAGGTAACATCCAATCCAAAATCAGCAGGTCATATTCTTTTTCAGCTAAAAGCCATTGAGCGGTTTCACCATCCTTGACACCATCAACGCTGTGTCCAGCCTGAGAGAGAACCATTTGCAGTGGCATTAATTGTTTTGGATCATCCTCTACCAGTAAGATTTTCATCACCTTTATACACTTGTGCTTGTTTACAATAATGCATTGAAGCAATCTCAACTTCTTTCATCAGTCAGATTTCAGAGGATTGTCTATCCTATTCGGATATAGATCGAGTGTGACCTAGCAAAATCAGAAGTAGGTGTAATGTGTGGCGTATTAGTAAGCGTTGGCTGCAAGGGCTGGGATTAGAGTTTTGGTTGCCTCTACCAGTGGTAGCAATTGCATTTTGGCTTGGCTGTAGTTTCCTAGCTGCCCAAGAGTTAAGCCAACCCAATTCTACGGAAAATAAACTTCAGTCAGATACCCAACTCGAAGCCCGGATATCAGTCAATGTGTTGCTCATTAATGCCGCCGTCAACCGAACTAAGAGAATTACTCAAGTTGAAGTAGAAACAGCAGATCCCATTTTGAAGCGATTGGAATTAGAACTTCCAACGATAGAATTCAATCAAATAGAAGCAACAATTGCCCAAGAATTAGGTCTACCACGTCAGGATGTTAGAAAGTTAGTACGCTATGAATTTGTGGATTAACATCGATCCGATTTCAGGTTAGTACAGTGAAAATTAACTATAGTTGAAAGTTGAGAGGAAAACCAGAATTAAAGCGGCTATTCCTGCTAACAAGAACCCGATGTATTGTCCAACTCATATTCAGTCTGCAAAGTGTCTGTGAGAGAACTACTGACCTTGAACAACCAGAACGGAACATGGAGCGTGATGAACGACGTGATTGCTCACACTTCCTGCTAAAAGTTCGGCAAATCCCTTAAGTCCTCTGCGACCAAGCACAATTAAATCTGCTCCCCAACTCTGGGCTAAATCACAGATGTTAGTTCCAGGATCGCCTGTGCGAGAACTAAATTCTGCTAGAACACCGTGTTTTTTCGCTTTCTGATAGTAGAACCGCAGTAAACCCTGTGCCTGTTGTGTTTCTATTTCTAAATCTACTAAGTTCACAGTGAGTTGACTAGAAGTTGCTAGCTCAATACTGTGACCAATCATTAACTGAGCAGCGTCTTTTTGGGCTAACTCCAGCGCTTTTGCGAATACTGTTGCAGTTGCAGGTGAATCATCGACTGCCACTAAAATCTTCTTAAAGCTCATACACATCTCCAATAATCAATTACTTCATTCATCCGTCTTGTCTTTTAGCTTGAGGGATAAATGTGATTTAAAAGTGAAAGGTGAGTAGGATAAATAATTTATTCACTTTTCATTCACATTTATCGGTAATCCTGAAATAGAAGCAGATAAGCGTAACTAATACGGCTCACAATCAAACTTGAAAAGTTTAGTTTTCTACTATTTAGATACTAATAAACTTTTGTTTTCAACTTACTTGTTTTTATAGGAGATGTTGTGATGAATTTCCATCCAGTTAAAAATGCCACAGGCATCATTTCTACCCGTCAAGCTGCAACACAGGTGCTTGATGAACTTAGAGCGATTGACTTTCCTATGCAGAAAATTTCTGTGCTTAATTTAGACTCTGAACACGAAAAGTTGCACGAAGATACTAATACAGATAAACATCCCATAACTCCGATCGCAGGTGCTAAAGCAGGCGCAATTACAGGAGGAACAACCGGGGGCTTCCTGGCACTCACAGCCGGACTTGGCGTATTAGTTATTCCCGGTTTTGGCCCGGCATTAGCGGTTGAGTCTGTGCTGGCTACACTGCTGGCGGGTGGAGCGAGTGCAATTTTTGGCAGTGTGTATGGTGCTTTTCAAGGTTGGTTTGCTCCCGAAAGGCAAGCTAGACTCTATGAGCTAACTACCTTACAAGAAGAATTTTTGGTGAAGGTAGAGGGAACAGTAGATGAAATATGGCAAGCAGAATCGATTCTCCGTTATTGGGGTGTGCGAGAGTGGCATATTTATGAACTTAGCAAAAGATTCTCGCAATCACATCAATTTGAAAAAAGTACAGATTCAAACAGAGAAATCCAGATTAAATCTGATGAATCTTAATTACGAATTCGTTTAATGGTTACTGCATGGAGACAGAGATGGCAACAAATACGATCGCTACAAATACTTTTGCTGATTCCACAAAAGATTTACTCAACCATGAATGGCATACTCTGGCGGAACAGCAGATTTTACAAATGTTAGCCAGCCATCCAGAAGCAGGTTTGACTCATAAAGAAGCTACCACGCGGCATCAACAGATGGGTGCAAATCAACTAACTACTAAAGATGGCAAAAGTCCTTGGCTAAAATTTTTAGAGCAATTTAATCAACCACTACTATATATTTTGCTGACGGCAGGAATAGTAACGCTGCTATTGCAAGATTGGATAGATGCCGGAGTAATTTTTGGTGTCACCCTGATTAATGTCATCATTGGCTACATTCAAGAATCGAAAGCAGAAGGTGCGATCGCTGCTCTATCTAAAGCTGTCACTACTGAAGCAACTGTGATTCGTGATGGACAAAAAACCCGTCTGGCTTCCACTGAACTTGTTCCGGGTGATTTGGTACTGCTAGCATCTGGGGATAAAGTACCTGCGGATCTGCGGCTATTAAGTGTGCGTGGGTTACAAGTTGACGAGTCTGGTTTAACAGGTGAATCCGTTCCGGTGGAGAAAGCAACTCCATCGCTGGCTGTCGAAACACCATTAGCCGAACGCAGCAATATGGTCTATGCAGGAAGTTTCGTCACCTTTGGACAAGGAGAAGGGATTGTAGTAGCGATCGCAGATGCCACTGAAACCGGTCGGATCTCGCAGTTAATTGAAAGCAGCACAGGGTTGAAAACACCACTGACGCGAAATATCGACAAGTTTAGCAAAACCTTGTTGTATGTCATCTTAGCTTTGGCTGCCCTGACATTTGCAGTCGGATTAGGACAGGGTGAATCTTGGATTGATGTTTTCAAAGCAGCTGTGGCTCTGGTAGTCAGCGCAGTTCCCGAAGGATTACCTGTAATTGTCACAGTCACGTTGGCGATCGGGGTTTCCCGGATGGCACGACGTAACGCGATTATTCGCAAGTTACCCGCAGTGGAAACATTGGGAAGTACAACCGTTATTTGCTCTGACAAAACTGGCACGTTGACCGAAAATCAGATGACAGTCCAAAATGTTTATGCGGGTGGGCAACACTACACCGTTAGCGGGATTGGTTATGCCCCAGAGGGTGAAATCCTCATGAATCAGCAGCCTGTTGATTTCAATGCAAATGGACATATTGCTCTTTGGGAATCTTTGGAAGCGGGATTGCTGTGCAATGATTCTCACATCGAATGGCGAGACGGACAGTGGAATTTAATCGGAACCCCAACCGAGGGAGCATTGATTACGGCTGCTAATAAAGTGGGATTGACGCAAGAGAATCTAGAGCAAGAATTACCCAGAATCGATACTATTCCCTTTGAGTCCCAATTCCAATACATGGCAACTTTGCATGAATTGGATGCAAAGCGATCGCTGAATGTGATTTATCTCAAAGGTTCTGTGGAAGCAATTCTCCAACGATGCGATCGCATACTCGATAGTCAAGGACAACAGGCTGCGCTCAATCCTGCCGCAGTGGAACAAGAAGTTGCTGGCATGGCAAACCAAGGATTACGAGTGCTAGCTTTTGCGAGAAAAGAAGTTGCGGCTAAACACTCTTTAAATCGCCACGATCTCGATCGAGGACTGGTGTTTTTGGGACTTCAAGGCATAATCGATCCGCCCCGTGAGGAAGCGATCGCTGCTGTGGGTGCTTGTCAATCTGCCGGGATTCAGGTGAAGATGATCACTGGGGATCATGCGCTCACAGCTGCTGCGATCGCTCGCCAAATGGGAATTTGCTCGACTGAAGAACAAGTCTTCACCGGACAGCAATTAACTCAGATGGATGAAAAAGAATTCGCCCAAGCGGCCGAGCAAGGCATGGTATTTGCGCGAGTTGCTCCAGAACAAAAGTTGCATCTGGTGAAAGCGTTGCAACTCAAGGGCGAAATTGTGGCGATGACTGGAGATGGTGTCAACGATGCTCCCGCTCTCAAGCAGGCAGATATTGGGGTAGCGATGGGCATAGCCGGGGCAGAGGTTGCCAAAGAATCGGCGGATATGCTTCTAACTGACGATAACTTCGCCTCAATTGAAGCTGCTGTGGAGGAAGGGCGCGGGGTTTACCGCAACTTGCGAAAAGCGATCGCCTTCTTGCTGCCGATCAACATTGGAGAATCCATGACGATTTTGATTGCCATTCTCCTGTCTACTGCACTTCCCATTTTACCAATCCAAATTCTCTGGCTGAATATGGTCAGTTCAGTCGGGTTGATTGCTCCCCTCGCTTTTGAGCCAAAATCTGGACAGGTGATGCAACAACCACCACGCAACCCCAGAGAAAAGCTTTTATCGGGTGGGTTACTCAAGCGCATCTTGGCGATTTCCGCCTTCAATTGGCTAGTAATTTTTGGGGTATTTCAATGGATACTTCAAACTACAGACAATCAAGCCTTGGCACGCACGATGGCGATTAATGGGTTAGTGGCAGCAGAAATCTTTTACCTATTAAGCATTACCCAGCTTTTACCATCTCTAGTTGCCAGAATCCAAGGTAAACGCACACGCATAGCCTATGCACCTGCGATCGGAATTGTGGCTGTAGTGATTTTACAATGTCTGTTCAGTCAGTGGAGCATGATGAATCAAGTATTTAACACCACACCTTTGACATTTATCCAAGCTCTCATTTGTATGGGTGTCGGTTTGCCAGTAGTGTTCATCGCTCTGATCTTGCAGCGTTTCGATCCGCTCAATTAGGAGGACTCCTAATAGTAGTGGTTTATCGCATTAATTTTGATGGGGTTGATAAACGAACCGCAAAGGACGCATTCGCGCAGCGTCTCGTCAGAGAAGAACGCAAAGTTAAGAGTTAGAGAAGAGGGATTTAAAGCTGATTTACCTATCAAAACTTTTGCGACAGACCAGTAGTTTCAGACAATGCCAGATGATTACGTTAGAGCCGCACCCAAATCAATTAAAAATTCTATCGGTACATTTTGCTAGGTATGATATTTAATCTGTAAGCATTTACCTAGTAATAATCAGCTATGACCCAGAACTACCGCATTACTCTACTCTCCGGCGATGGCATTGGCCCTGAAATTATGGCAGTGGCGGTAGACGTGCTGAAAGTCGTAGGGAAGCAATTCGATCTGAAGTTTGAATTCCAAGAAGCCCTTATCGGTGGTGCAGCAATTGACGCTACAGGGGAACCCCTACCATCTGCCACTCTAGAGACTTGCCGTAACAGTGATGCTGTATTACTTGCAGCCATTGGTGGCTATAAGTGGGATTCCCTGCCATCTAATTTACGCCCAGAAGCAGGTTTGTTAGGGCTTCGTGCAGGTTTGGGATTGTTTGCCAATTTGCGCCCAGCGAAAATTTTGCCCCAGCTAATTGATGCCTCCACTTTGAAACGCGAAATTGTTGAAGGCGTGGATATTATGGTGGTGCGCGAACTCACTGGCGGGATTTACTTCGGTAAACCTAAAGGGATTTTTGCCACAGAAAACGGTGAGAAACGCGGTGTAAATACAATGGTTTACACAGAATCGGAAATTGAACGCATTGGGCGGGTGGCTTTTGAAGCGGCAAAAAAACGCGGTGGTAAACTTTGTTCGGTGGATAAAGCCAACGTATTAGAAGTATCTCAGTTGTGGCGCGATCGCATCACCCAACTTTCTCAGGAATATCCAGATATCGAACTCTCTCATTTATATGTAGATAATGCTGCTATGCAGTTAGTACGCGCTCCCAAACAGTTTGACACCATTGTTACAGGCAATTTGTTTGGCGATATTCTCTCTGATGCGGCTGCCATGCTTACCGGTAGTATTGGCATGTTACCCTCAGCGAGTTTGGGTGCTTCTGGGCCTGGTGTGTTTGAACCAGTCCACGGTTCCGCCCCAGATATCGCTGGACAGGATAAGGCAAATCCTCTAGCACAGGTTTTGAGTGCGGCGATGATGTTACGTTACGGTTTAGACCAACCAAAAGCGGCAGATCGCATTGAACAAGCCGTATTTCAAGTTTTAGAACAAGGCGATCGCACTGGGGATATAATTTCTCCAGGAAAAAACCTCCTTGGTTGCCGTGCTATGGGAGACTCACTAATTAGGGCTACTGAGGAAAAATAATTTTGTAGAGCAACTTGGGCAATTTGGCAACCTTTGCTATAAGTTTCGGGTAGACTATAGGGAAATCTAGCAATCAAATAACAGTCGATAGTGTACGCATTACGACAGAATCCAGTAAATTTCACCGCCCCAAAGAACCAATCGCCTTTGATTGATCCTGCTGTAATCAGAGCTGCTGGGCAGATATACTATACTCACTGTGAAGTTCATCCCGAAATCGCTGGGCAACCTTCCGGTGTAGCAATTAATCGTGTAAATCATCGAGGTAAGGTTATTTTTACTAACCAACCAGTTCTTTTACCTCAAGAGTGTTTTGTACCCTTAAGTCAAATTGAATCACATATCTATTAGTCATTGGTCATTGGTCATTTGTCTAACCCTTCCCACTCAGCACGTGCTAAACCATAGCTATCCGCTAACAGCATTGATGAGGGGCATTAGGCATTAGTCATTAGTTCTCGACAAAGGACAAATGACTAATGACTAATGACAAAAGACAAAAGATAAACGACAAATGACACAGGATTAATGACATAAGGACAAATGACTGTATGGACATTTTGTTCGCTATTCCAGCGAGTGTAATGGTCTTTGCTTTGGGTGCATCTATTGGTAGTTTTCTGAATGTTATTGTTTATCGCCTACCTGCTGGGTTGTCAATTCTTTGGCCGCCTTCTCGCTGTCCTAAATGCTTAAATCAGCTAAAAGCCTACGACAATGTACCAGTTTTCGGCTGGATTTCCTTAAGAGGGCGGTGTCGATACTGCAAAAGCAAAATTTCTGTCCGTTATCCCGTGGTAGAAGGGGTGACGGGCATAATTTTTTTGTTAGTTTTTTTAGTATTTCAAGTTTCGACTTTTACAATCGGCTATTGGGCTTTTTGTAGTTGGTTATTGGCACTATCGCTTATCGACCTGGATACCATGACCTTACCTAATCCACTTACTCAGTCGGGTCTAGTGGTAGGAATTTTATTCCAAATGGTCGTTGGTTATCTACCAGAAGGAAGTTTTGTCGCATTAGTAAATCACCTTATGATGGCCATAGTAGGTGCAGTGCTGGGCTTATGGCTATTTGATGCGATCGCCCTATTGGGTTCACTTGCCTTTGGGAAAACTGCAATGGGCGCAGGTGATGCCAAGTTAGCAGCCATGATGGGAGCCTGGTTAGGCTGGAAATATTTGCTCTTAGCTAGTTTTATTGCCTGTGCGTTGGGAGCCTTAATTGGTAGTGCTGTTATTATGCGTAGACGCAAAGCGACATCAAGAAAAACTTTAGGACAAAAAATGCCTTTTGGCCCTTTTCTAGCTTTAGGATCTGTGATTACCCTGTTTAGCGGCGAAGCCATTTTGTCTAGCTACCTGCGGTTATTTTTTCCAGCGTCTTGAATTGGAGTGACGAGTTGGAAGAGAAGGGGGATAAGGGGAGTAACCCATACCGAATACCCTTTCATAAGAAAAATTTATAATTCGTGACTGTAACCAACATTACCCCATCGCCCCTTCATATTTTGATAATATTCTGCTTGTGACTTGTATTACCCTCTTGAGACGATTAAGCGTTAGCAAGCACAAATGCAACAGATGTGGATCGTTCATAACCTAGCAATACGAATCATTGATTTGGGTGGGAGAGGGAAACATCTTATTTGGAGGTTGGTACTCTCATGGCTTTGTCAGTACGTCAATATAATTAAGTCTGCTGAAAAAAAGATCGGGAGACTTGTATTGGTATAAGTATTTTCGTTAAGCTGGCAACCAAAGATGATAATTAAGGTCTGAATTGCTTAAAAGCGTAGTTTGACGATGTAGTAATTAGTCATTAGGTAAAAACAAATAACTCATGACTAAGGACAACCCAATACGGTTTGACATGTTTTTGACCTCATACCCACTTAAAATAAAATAAAAAATGGCTAACAACGAAGAATCGCGTGGTTTAAAGTCTCTATTTGATTGGTTTGCAAATCGACGGAAATCAGGATCTACCAGCCTCGATCGCCAAGAACGTGAAATTGCTGATGGTCTGTGGCATAAATGCTCAAAATGTGGAGTGTTGGCATACACAAAAGACCTGAAAGCCAATCAGATGGTTTGTAGCGAATGTGGTCATCACAATCGGGTAGATAGCGATGAGCGCATTCGTCAATTGATAGATAGCAATACCTGGAAACCTCTAGACGAGCATTTGCGTCCAACCGATCCGCTAGAATTCCGCGATCGCAAACCCTACAGCGATCGCCTGCGGGAAACACAAGATAAAATCGGCTTAATAGACGCAGTTAACACTGGCTTAGGTCAAATCAATGGTTTGCCCATTGCCCTTGGGGTTATGGACTTCCGTTTTATGGGTGGTAGTATGGGTTCGGTTGTGGGAGAAAAACTCACCCGGATGATTGAGCAAGCCACTCAACGGCGGTATCCCGTAGTGATTATCTGCACCTCCGGCGGCGCGAGAATGCAAGAAGGAATGCTCTCCTTGATGCAGATGGCGAAAATCTCCGCAGCCTTACAACGCCATAAAGACGCGCGACTATTATATATTCCAGTTTTGACCAATCCCACAACGGGCGGCGTTACTGCAAGTTTTGCAATGTTAGGCGATATCATTTTGGCAGAACCCAAAGCAACAATTGGTTTTGCCGGTCGGCGAGTGATTGAGCAAACCCTACGAGAAAAACTGCCCGAAAATTTTCAGACTGCTGAAGATTTGCTCCTGCATGGTTTTGTTGATGATATCGTACCTCGTACCCAATTAAAGAATACCCTAGCCCAGCTGATTGCTCTACATCAGCCTGTACTAACACCACCTCACATGGTTTTGTGGGAAACAATGTCTTTAACTTCCACCGCAGCAGAATAGAATGTGGGGAATGGGGAATGGGGAATTGCTCAATA
This sequence comes from Nostoc sp. DedVER02, assembly GCF_034530675.2. Classification (NCBI taxonomy): domain Bacteria; kingdom Bacillati; phylum Cyanobacteriota; class Cyanophyceae; order Nostocales; family Nostocaceae; genus Nostoc; species Nostoc sp. DedVER02. The sequence goes on along the minus strand of NZ_JAVRCP020000013.1, from coordinate 86,558 downwards.
ACCATAGTTATTCTTCCCTTGCTTCCCCTGCCCCCTACCCCCTGCTCCCTGCCCCCTGCCCCCTGCCCCCTTACCTTCCCGGCTCTTGGACAAAAACTAATGGAACAAGTGCTGCTAATCGAAATAGGCTAGAGAGAGCAAACACCCCTAATAAGCCTCCAAATTGAGCAAATTGGACGATGAAGCTGCCTATAGTTGCGCCTAAAGCACCACTTGCTCCAGCAACAGCAGCTGCGATCGCAAAATAGATAGACTGATTTTTAGTTGGTGCGATCGCTAATTGTATATTGTTGCTGCACAAGTCAATCGCCGCCCAAGTACCTCCAGCCAAGATGTGTAACAGAGGTAGCCATAACCAAATATCAAGGCGATTAGCACCAATCCCGAGCCATAGTAATAGTGTAGCTGCAACCAAAATCCCTATAAAGATGAGGATGGGACGATTGCCTATCTTGTCTGCTAATTTTCCCCACAAAATAAGCATTAGCAAAGTTGCCGCCGCCTGAAGGCTGTTGTAGATAGTCACATAACTTACATCTAAATCTAGCGTGTCCAGCATATAGAGGTTAAAAAAAGGACTGCTGAGGTTAACAGCAAGTGCCCAGAAGCTGAAATACACCAGAAATCTCAAAAAATTTGAGTTTTTCCAAACACTGTTAGCTAATTGGTTTTGTGTTGGATGAATTGATTGAGCGACTTCAGAAGATTCATCTTTCGCAACCTCTGGCTGAATCTCATTTGTTTGAGTTGACTTGCCATGATAAGTGTTTTGCGATCGCGGATTCATATCCACTTGAAAATACTGACATCCCAATCCCGCAATTCCCAACACAATGCTTATTAACAAAACCACCCCATAGCCTTGTAGAATTCCACCATACCAATGTGATACAGCTAAACCAGCCATTGGTACGCAAACCAAATTGGTGAGGTTTGCAGCACTATTGCGTATGCCAAAATATCTACCTCGCAATCGCCGGGGAACTATCATTGCAACCCAACTTAGCCATGATGCCGTTCCTAATCCTCCCAAAAGATTGCTGAATAGGACAATCACGAGTGTCAATATCACTAACTGGTGAGTATCAATCACTCCCAAACTTACGCCTACAATACCTATGACTAGAACCAGCCATAACAACCGCCCAATTCCGTGTGTCTGAAGAGAATATTGAAAGCGGCTAGTGCTACGTTCAGACAAGTAAGCACCCAACGGCTGAATAAGATTGACCAACATGGGGATAGAGCAAAGCATCCCAAATACCACGGGACTAGCACCCAATTCTACCAAGAAGTTGCTGAGTAGAATCCCGCCAGTTCCAAGAGAGTAAACTGCTGCTAAGACAGAATCCGCAGTGGAGGCTTTTAAACTTGTGCGAATTGCATCCTTGGGAATTCGAGAGGTTGGAGAAATTGCTGTTGCTGGTGAGGAAATCTGGGAAATTTCCATCAGTGGCGCAGTTGTTTCAACCTGAACAAAATCCATAATGTATGTTTATCAGTAAAGCATCCTGACATAAATCCGGTTGTCGAAGAACTCAGTATGCTTTTATTAGCATTTTTAACAAGTTTTCGTTATTCTAGCTTGCGATTTCAAACAAAAATTTCAGATAAGTAAATATCACTCCCAATACTGCTGGGGTTTTGCATTTTTAACTCGGAATTGGGTTTGGGGTAAAGGTTAAAGGTTTTTTCCTTCCCCTTTTCCCCAAAACCCGACAAGTATTGATATCAACTTTAGTGCTTATCAAATAAGGACTGAAGTCTTTACTACGAACTTTCTTACCCGACTATCAGCACAGTTCAACGATAATTCGATCAATTAGTGTACCTCATAACTTCGGGAAGTGCTGTATAGTATGGCTGACACCAGGGGTAACAGCCCTGTTCGCACAACGTCCGTTATGCAACAGGGACTTCTCTAATCTTTCTGGACAATCACATAACTGTGTGAATAAATAAGTCAGCAAAATTTTTAGCTCTGGCGATCGCTATTATTTCTACGCTTCTTAACAGCAGTTTTCGAGGATTAAAATTTCGCATATTCCTAAAGTTATTTTCCACTACTGTAAAAAAGGGCATGCCATTTTTATGAAGCTATTGCTAATACAATGACCATTCTAATTTCAGAGTTTCTAACTTAGGATTCTTCACACTCATCCTTTTACATTCTTCCAAAAATTCCTTGACTTGTTCTTGGTTTAGACTCAAACCACCATCTTGCAGATTGTTGATGTAAGTAATCACATCTGAAGTTGTTAAAGCTGAACTTATTTCTTCTAAAAGAATCGCATTTTTAACTTCCCGACAAACTAACTCAATATCTGATGAGGTAAATCTCATACTTTTTTCTGCCAAAATTTCAAAATTAGCTAGCTGATTCATATCAATTTTTGACAGGTAGTGTTTAAATAAATCTATTCTTTCTATTTGAGAAGGTGGAAAAATAGGAATTTTCCAATCCAATCTACCAGAACGTTTTAAAGCACTATCAATTCCACTCAAATAATTAGTAGCAGCAATTACAATTACGTCACTATTTTGAAGATTATTTAATTCTATAAGTAATTGGTTAATAGTTGCTTTTTGGTCTGTGTGTGCGTTGTCTTCGTTTCGATTAAACCCAATACTGTCTAACTCATCAATGAATAAAACTGAAGGAGCTTTTTTCTTAGCTTGGGCAAATATATCTCGAATATTTTTTTGACTTTGACCTATCCAAACACTGATAATATCAGCCGGAGAGAACTTAAAGAAATATCTTCCAGACTCATTAGCAAAAGCATTTGCGAGTAAAGTTTTACCGCATCCAGGTAATCCATAGAAAAGAATTCCACCAATTGAATTCTTGTATCCTTTAGATTGGAGATTCAGGAGTCTAGTTAGTTTTTCTTTTTCTTCGTTTAAACCTTTTACTTGGCTAAAGTCAAGCTTAAATTCTTTGATGCGGTTAGTAACTGGATATGCTTGCACTAAACTAGCTTTTTTAACCGCATACTTAAAGGATGGATAGTCGATAAAATCAAATGATACAGGGACTAACTGGTGTTTTTCATAATCAGGAGCCATGATTATAACCTGGAAGCGATCGCCATAATATCCAGACAACTTATATTCCAATATTTCCTTAGCCTTTTTCAGTTGGTAATAGTTGCGTGCAATTTCAAAACCGGGAATTACCAACCAGAGGCTTTCTAGCTTATTTGGCCATACTTTTGATTTTCTTAAAACTCTTTTAATTGGATCTAGAAAAAGATTATTATCCTGAAACTCTTGATATTTAAGAGTTTCAATCTCAACTACTATTTGATTTTTTACATAGACTTCTATAATTTCACTCTGGTACTCTCCATCATCATCTGATGTATCTTCGTCTGTTGTCTCCTCATCACTAGAAGTCAACTCAACTTCACAGCCGATATGAGACAAATCATATCCTAGAGTTTCCAAAGTTTTAATAGCAAAATACTTGAGATAAATATATTCTTTGCTTTCTTGCTGCCACTTTAGAGTGTAAAAATGTTCTGGCTTTATCTTTAGCAATAACTGGGACTCAGCCTGTACTTGAGCTTTTTGTAAATCTAAAAAATAATCTCGCAAAGATACATCATCTTCCTCTATTTCATAATATGGAAGTTCTAGCAGGAGACGGAAATGGGCATATATTTCTTCTTTATGTTCAATAGAGAGTTCATTTGGATATTTACACCTAAGAGTAAAAGTAAAAGGAATTTTACTAGCAACTCTATCTACCAAGTATCCTAAAGCGTCTTCTTGCTGATGAGCTTGGATTTCTAATACCGATGGACAATGAAATAAAATAAAAAACTGTTCAGAATTATATTTGTTGGCAGATAGAGATATTTGTTCAAACTGCCGATCGAATTTTTCAGAATCAAGCAACTCTAAACCAGTACTACCAAGTAGAATGCTGGTCATAGTTGAGCGATAAAACTGAAAAATACTAGCATCAGAGATAGGATTTTCTTGTTCATCTTCACAATCTTTATCTTCTGAGACAATACTTGTAGGAATTTTCCTATTGGCAGCTTTAGGTATAGTATTATAACCGCTATATTGATATTTTCTAATTAATTCATAGTTAATAGTTTTGACAACAATATCAGAGAAGAAATCTTCTACTTGTGGAATCAAAAAAATACCTACTGGCTGATGAGAATCTAAACACGCTTGGAATCGTTCGTATTCTTGTTCAGAGCCGAAATCAAATAAGTAGTAAAAAAAATCATGTTTGACTGAAATCGTCTGTTGTAGTTTGACTGAAATTGATTCAGATGCAGCTACTTTATTTATTGGCTCTACACCTTTAATAAAAATAGCTATTTTTGTATCTAACGGAATATACAAATCCAAGTTAGGATTTGTACAAAGTCCCAATTCATCAAGAGCAGTATTAAAATTGTCTATAAATGATTGACTTCTACGCTGGTAGCCAAACTGTTCTATGATAGTTTTCACGCGGAGGCTTTTTTGGGGTTTTCCAGTTCTCTGAAGTTCACTTTTAATCGAACGTAAGTAGGTTGTATATGACATTTTGTGTATTCTTGCTTGAGTAGAGTTAATTAGCATCTCCAAGGAAGCTAAATATATAGTTCCCTAAATTGCATAAGCAGCTAACTCATACAACCGATATCTCGGAAATCATCGTTTTAGGTCTACGCTTTCCAAAAATAGAAACTTACTTTAATAAGGTTAAATACTTTTTTATAGGAGTACGATAAATAATCATGCACAACCCATCCCTACAGCCGGGTTAGTGCGGGATTAAGTGGAGGTTCTGTAGTGTTTCAAATCATCAGGCAGCAGAGTAGCCCCAGGTGGAATATCACAGAAGACTTGGCTGGGTATATGTTGATGATGCCCACCATTCTAGCTTTGGGGACTTTTGTAGTATTATCCATTCTCTACGCCGTTTTTGGTGGTAATTTATCTGACGGCGCTGCAAGATATACCCCAAACTCTTTATGAAGCGGCGGAACTTGATGGCGCAGATGGGTAGCGGCAATTTATTTACATTACCCTTCCCTTGCTTAAGTCTGTAACCTTCTTTATGGTATCAGTGAGGGTGATTGGGACTTTTCAGCTTTTTGACCAGTCTTACATCTTTTTTGGCGGTACTGGCGACCCAAACAACACTACTTTAACGGTGCTGCTGCTAATTTACCAAGCTGTGTTTTAGAATTTACAAATTAGATACGCAGATGCGATCGCATTTTTGTTAGCAGCAGTTATCATTGCCATCACTTTGATTCAATGGTGACTTTTCGGAGGCATGATTGTTCGTAGCATGGTTAATGCCACTTTCATCTTTATGATGCGGCAATTATTTGTTAATTTTCCTAAAGAACTAGAAGAAGCCGTTCAACTTGATGGCTTAAATCCTTAGGAATTTTTCGATATATTGTCTTATCTTTAGCAAAACCAGCACTAGCAGCATAGGCAGTACCTTCACCGGAGGAAAAGGTTAATAGCCATGCCCCAATACCCCTTGCCCTATTCCCAATTCCCCAAACAGTATTTTTGGCAACAAATTGCACTCCTAACGTGATATTGGTATTACAGAGACTCAATCTCTATTTATCAGTTAACAAGCATTATGGGTTTTGCAGACCTATCGATCGCAGAGATAGCAGCCGACTACAGCATTCCTGTAGAAAAAGTGTTTTCTCTGTGCAACCAACTGGGAATCGCCTACAAACACCAAAAGACCCGTTTGGCGTTAGAAGATGCAAAGGCAATTATTTCCCAAATATCGTTTGAAACACACCCAAAAGGTACTAGTGACTTAGTGGGTGATAACGAGGTCATCTGAAGGGTGATCTTGGGCTTTAGCTAATCATTGATAGCTAATGACAAAAAACAATGAGTCATTAGCAATTAGCAGCTTGGAGATTGAGAATCGCTTTCTTAGCTGTGTTGAGCGTCAAAATTTTTAAGGGGAAACATGTTTAGAAGACTAATTGGCGTTGTTGTAGCCACTGTTTTACTCTCGTTTCAGTTGCTTGTCGGTAGCGCGACAGCTGTGGAACTAGACAAAGCTACCCGAACAGTGCCATTAAATGCTCAAGGTGAAACCACTGTACTTAGCCTGAAACAAGTCAAAGAAGGCAAACGTTTATTTAATTACGCTTGCGCCCAATGTCATGCTGGGGGAGTTACCAAGACAAACCAGAACGTGGGGCTGACTCCAGAGGATCTGGCACTGGCAACACCCAACCGTAATAACATTGAAGGCTTGGTGGATTATCTGAAAAATCCCACTACTTACGACGGGGAAGAAGAGATTTCCGAAATCCACCCTAGTATCAAGAGTGCAGATATTTTCACAGCAATGCGAAATCTGACAGATGAAAACTTGGAAGCGATCGCTGGTCACATTCTCTTACAACCCAAAATCGTTGGCACTAAGTGGGGAGGCGGAAAAATCTATTACTAAATCCTGGAACTGAGTCATTGGGAATAGGGCATTGGGAATAGGGCATTGGGCATTGGGCATTAGAAAGAATCCATTCCCCATTCCCCATTCCCCATTCCCCACTGATTACCTTTTTGTAATAAATTTCTTCCTATTTATAAAAAAAAAATTGTATCTATGACAGATTGTCATATTTGGTGTTGATTTTATTTAAAATGAGAAAGGAAAAAAATTGTTTGTTAGGAGAGAGCCATGAAATTGATTTCGACAAGCTTGCGGCGCTTTAGTTTAGCTGTGTTGACAATCCTTTTAGTTGTTAGCAGCTTTGCTGTTTTTACTCCCAGCGCTTCGGCTGAAACCTACCAGGTGAAATTGGGTACTGATAAAGGACTGCTAGCATTTGAACCCAAAAAGTTGACAATTAAACCAGGTGACACAATTGAATGGGTAAACAATAAAGTTCCTCCCCACAACGTTGTGTTTGATGCTGCTAAAAACCCCGCTAAAGATGGCGACTTAGCAAAATCTCTTTCTCATAAGAAATTGCTGATGAGTGCTGGTAAAAAAGAAACAACGACTTTCCCCGCAGACGCACCTGCTGGTGACTACACCTTCTACTGCGAACCTCACCGTGGTGCTGGTATGGTTGGTACAATCACTGTTAAAGGCTAGAAACGTCCTCATTGCCACAAGATGATTTCTCTTGTGGAAATTACCTCATAGCAACACGCCACGCTCCTAGAGTGACGCACAGAATGGATAAATGGCGGTAACGAGTCCTATCCCACCCTAAGACGCTAAACACTTGTAGCGATTGAGGGATAACTCGTTACCGCCAATATCGATCAAATTTGACTTAATCAGGGATTAATCGCGTTTATACTCTTCCTGGAGGCTTGTTGCGAGGAAATTCTCTTGAAAATACTTTTATTTATCTTAATGTTAGCGATCGCTCTATTCAAATTGACATTCATTAGTCCAGCACTAGCTGCCGAAACATCCAATGGTGCTAAAATTTTCGAGGCTAACTGTGCTTCTTGCCATATAGGTGGCGGCAATATCCTGATTAGCCAAAAAACTTTGAAAAAGGAAGCACTGTCAAAGTACCTAGAAAATTATAATAGCGACTCAATTGAGGCGATTATCCACCAAGTGCAAAATGGTAAAAATGCCATGCCTGCCTTTAAAGGTAAGTTAAGTGCTGAAGAGATTTTAGAGGTAGCCGCTTACGTTTTTCAAAACGCAGAGCAAGGCTGGTAAAGCCATAGTGAACTTAGAGCCAAGGCGAATGATTTGTGGCTAAACAAAAAAGTCCGCCTTAGCTGACTAAATAAAAATTGAACGAGGGACTGGGTATTAGGGAAACTTGGATGGGGATTTAGACCCCAAACAATTTTTGTTCGCGCAAAGTCTCGTGGAAAAGAAAACTATTCCCAGTCCCGGAGCTTAAGTTAACTTTTTTAATCCAAAATCACCAGGGAGTGATTATTTTTCTGGATTAGACTTTTCTCTATTTTCCTTTACTTCGCGTAACCGTTCTACTAATTTTTGATCCGATTCCTCAGTAGAGGGTGTAGGTTGAACCTTATTGACTCTCGGTAGCACTAACGCTTCCGAAGTATTAGCTCCTGATGAAGGCGCAGGCTGATTATTTATGACTCGCAACTCAGATAACGGTTTGGGAGTAGCTATAGGTGACAACTGAGACTGATTGCCATTGACTCCTGGTGTAGCTAATGGTTTAAGAATACCTGTCGATGAAGGCGTAGACTTGTTATTTCTGATTCGCAGTTCAGGAAATGGTTTAAAAGTAGCTGCTGGTGAAGGGGTAAGCTGATTGTTGATTATGGGTGTAGATAATTGAGTAGCCCCAGTGGTGCTGCTAGTACTGTTTTGGAAAAGCAGGTTAAACGGATAGGAACTAATCTGTTTACTTCCCTTGGGGGATTGCTTATTGAAGTATTCCCTTGCTTTTGATCGCAATTCTGGGGAAACTAGCTTGTCTTGAAACTTGATATCTAAAACCTTACCATCGGGATCTACCACTAACATACCTAAAACAGCGCCTTCAAGATTCGGCTTATCTGTGGCTAATGTTTGGCGGATAACTGGTTTTTGTTCAGCGTTGGGGTATTCTTGCTGAACTTCTTTTCTCAGGTTTGCGTAAGAATCTAGCTGTGCGATCGCTAACTCAGTCCCTTTTCGAGATAAATTGGGTGCTTGTGACGTGGTTCCTCTAATTAAGGTTAAGCTATCCCCAGTCCTTGGAGCTTGTTTTAAAGAACTTATGAGTTGATTTTGAGTCATGTTTGACGCATTATTGATCGGCTGCGTCATTTGTGGAGTGGTATTTACCTGTGCTGGTGTAATAGGGTTAGTGCTAGACAAATTCTGAGATTGGGCATTTTGCAGAATATCATTAGGTATTTGCTGCGACTGCAATACTGGCAATCTATTCACATCTAACGGCTTAGATGCCTCGTATTTGGTGGTATCAATGACATTTACACGAGAAACTGATGGAGGAGCAGCTGCTGGAGAGAATTTGGGGCTGTTACTGAATTTAGAATTATCAAATTTAGAGGCATCAAATCGCAAATTACTACTAGGAATCATCCGCAAAGACTGTCTTGTAGGCAATGAGGAGACTCGATAGTTATTCGATGATGGTGGTAATGGAGGCAATACTAGCTGACTGCCAGATGGTGGTGCTACCAATGGGGACAATCCAGTTTGGGCGCTAAAGTTAGGTGTAGAAAGTGGCGCTATTGGAGGAAGTTGTTGTAAACCAATTTGCGGCGTGCTTTGCGGCAAACGGCTTTGATCCGCTTGGCTCAATTCTAAAAGCCCGACGCTTTTTGATGATGCTGTGTCCTTGGGTTTGCTAGAATCCATAGGCATTAATGGCACAATCATAGCGATCGCACCGTGGATGCCAAGAGAAGCTATAGCTGCTATCCCAATTGGCTGGCTTAAGAGTTCTGGTATATTTTTAAACAGGGAGACGTAAGACATAGCTTTTATCGTTCACTCTACTCAGTTTTTGTTGACTGGCGATTTTCTCTTTCCGACTATATTGCAAAATCTCACAGGATATGCGTCCCTCTAAGGAAATAATAATTTCCTAATCGTGGCAATAAATACGCCAAAATTGCCATTTATTTCAGATTTGTAATTTTTTAATAACGCTGGTTCATATCTTCAAAATTGAGCTTGCTAAAGAGATATTTGAAAAATTACTACTTTTGATTTTGTTTTGTGATGACGCACACAAGTAAAATTAATATCTGAGATATTTCTTAAAGTTTAAGTAAAGTACAAGTCTGAGTACATTCAAACATCTGCTGAAGTTGGCTTGTTTTTTCTACTCTTTTCCAGTCAACTACGCTTCTGTAACAGATGGCACACAAGATTTATCCAAGACTAGTACCTATGTGAGAATACTACCACATTAGCAGCCCCAAAAACTGTTGTAAATTGTACAATTTCATTGACATTCTCTTCCTAAACCCCACCAAAACTATTTGGGTTTTTCTAAAAAGAGTTCAGTTTAGCGATCGCAATTCGCAATTATAGCTTTTGAATTCTGACTACTTCTTCGTCAAAAAGTTTCAAACCCTCAATCATTACATCTAAATATATAAAATGCCGTTACCGACAGTTATTGTGCCGGGATACCTAGAAAGCGCGATCGCTTACCGCCAACTAGAAGAATCCCTACAACAGTTAGATTTTCCCACACTTACAGTACCATTGCGACGACGCGACTGGCTACCGACTATTGGAGGAAGACCTGTAACACCGATTCTACAAAAACTCGACCTGACAATCAAGCAGACATTACAGCAACATAACGCTACTCAAATTAACTTAATTGGTCACTCAGCCGGAGGTTGGATATCCCGCATTTATATGGGTGAAAAGCCCTATCGGGTAAGCGGTAACGCTAAACCATCCATCTGGGAAGCGCATCCCCTGGTTGCTACTCTCATCACCTTGGGTACACCCCATATTAGTCAAGAACGCTGGACGCGCTCCAATCTGGATTTTGTTAACAATAACTACCCAGGAGCTTTTTACAAAAACGTTCGTTACGTTTGCGTGGCTGGCAAAACTATCTTTGGGGAAAGGCGGCGTGGTAGCTGGTTAGCTTACAGTAGTTACCAATTAACCTGTGGTAAGGGCAACACTTGGGGAGATGGAATCACACCGATTGAAGCTGCTCACTTGGAAGGTGCAGTAAATCTGGTAATTGAAGGTGTGAGACATTCTCCTAGAAGTCCTGGAATTTGGTATGGCTCACCAGAACCCTTAAAAGCTTGGGTGCAATATTTGAGTCATTAGGAATTGGGCATTGGGCATTGGGCATTGGGCATTGGTTTATCCCTTCACACTCCTTACTCAGCACTCGGCACTCGGCACTCATAAAAGGCATGAGCCAGTTAGCTTATCGGAAATATTAAAAAAATTTATTTTTCTTTGAAAAGTGCAACATCTATTAATATTTCTTAGTTAAAATTATGAAGTAATAAATACCTAGTTAAGAACAGGAGGGGTGAGCTATGCAAAGCGCCCAGTTCGATAGGATTGTGCGACGAATAGCGACGATATTATCAGTCGTGATTTTGACATTGTGCTTAATTTATGTATCTACGGGAGTTTTGCTTTCTTTTTACTATGAACCGACAGCAGGCGGTGCTTATAACTCCTTAAAGATGATTAATACAGAAGTGCCATACGGTTGGTTGTTTTGGAGAGCGCATAACGTTGCTGGTAACGCAGCAATTGCGATCGCTCTGATTCAACTTGTGGTGATGTTTTTAGGTCGCCAATTCCGTAAGAGTTGGCTGACTGCTTGGGTTAGCGGGATTTTATTGACCTTAAGTGCGATCGGGCTGGACTGGACAGCGATGATCTTAGATTGGACTCAAGTGGGATACTGGCGTTTTAACATTGAGTTGGGAACCATCGAAGCTATTCCTTTTATTGGTGGACAACTGCGCGAAATCCTAACTGGGGGTGGAGCGATTAACACAGTTACTGTCGAACACCTTTACACAATACATAGTTATCTCATTTCGGTGGCGACGCTAATTATTGCCATAGTTCATTTATCTGCTTTACTGTGGCAGGAATGGGAAATGTATCAAGAAGCACCAATACCAGAAATTGGTAATTTGCAACAACCACCAGGAAGTGAATTTATACCTTCTCAAAGCTAATAAAGAGTGTTGAGTGCTGAGTTAGGAGTTACAGCAGTTTGCAAGTCAGTGAGGTACATATAGCGATCAAAATCAGATATAAACTTTATATCTCCTACCCCCTGCCCCCTGCCCCCTGCCCCCTTCCCCCTGCCCCCTGCTCCCTGCCTCATCCCCCAGAAGCCTCACTAGCGGAAAATTGAGACAATTGGGCGAGGGATAAGTCTTCAACCTCTGGTAACTTTTCTAGAGACAGGGGAGTAGATTGGGTAGCACCAGATAAACGTTTTAAAAGGCTCGGTCTGGGGTCATGTAATAAGTAAATAATGCGATCGCCAATTTCCCAATCTTGGTTAACTGGCATTACCTGTAAGCGTTCTTCTCGTTCTACCAATAGTGGTATTAAAACCCCAGTCCGAATCTTTTCTTGGATGCGATCGCATTGAGTAGAAAATTCCAACTCATTGAGCGTAGTTGTCCCCAGCTTGACACGCCCATCATTCAAATATTCATTCCAAGTCTTAATCGCTAAGTCTGGAATAAAAGCTTGATTAACTTTATTACTAACCGAAATACTCGCTTGCGGATCGCGGGGGAAAACAGCTAAGACACGCGGCGGTTTAAATTCCTCGGCTGCTCGTTGAGCCAATACAAAATTTACCTCACCATTACTTGTCATAGCCAAAAAAGTCCCCATTGAGGCAAGTCCGGCCTCTTCTAAAACAGCAGCATCCAGCCCACTGCTAGCAATCACCCGCAGATTTTGCGCCTCAGCTTGGACAAGAGATTCTGGGTCAGTATCAATCATCACCACATTTTCTCCCCGTTCTTGAAAGAATCGGGCAATTAAAAGACTCAATGGGTTACAGCCCACAATCACCGCGCCAGTTACGTCTTTGGAAGTGATTTGCAGCCATTTAGCTACCCAGCCAGCTGTTAGCCCTTGGCAGACAACAGTCATGATAATTGTCAAGAAGACTAAAGCTTTGATGGAATCACCGCCGTTAATGCCACGCTGAGTAAGGGAAATTGCAAAAAAAGAAGCTACAGAAGCGGCAACAATTCCTCTAGGAGCAACCCAGCTTAAAAATAGTTTCTGTCGCCAATTTAAATCACTGTTCCAAGTACACAAGAGGATATTAATCGGGCGAACAACAAACATTAATACCAAAACAGTGAATACACTACCCCAACCCAAAGCAAACACACTGGCAATGGATAAATCGGCAGCTAATAAGATAAATAGCACTGAGACGCTGAGAATTGTTAGCTGACCCTTAAAGCTCCGTAACAGACGTTCTTCTGGGACTGAGGAGTTAGCAAAAACTGCTCCTGCAACAACTGTTGTCATGACTCCCGATTCACTGCGGATCATTTGTGATAAAGCAAACAAACCCCAAAGTATCGCCAGTACCACTAAGTTCTTTAACTCGAATGATAGAAAACTGGCGCGTTTGAAAATCAAGCTCATCAGATAACCGCCAGCACCACCAATTGCTGCACCAACGCCCAAGCGTATTAATAAACCGACGATCGCATTAATTGGATCGGCATCACCGTTCAAAATCGTATCGAGGACAACGAAGGCGAGGATCGCTCCTACAGGGTCAATTAAAACCCCTTCCCCTTCCAAAAGCGTTGCTACTTGCCGATCTACATTGATTTGTTTAAGCAAAGGGCCAACGACCGTTGGGCCTGTCACCACAATGATGGAAGCATAGAGAAAAGCTATATTCCAAGGAAATTCACCCAGCCAGTGAGCAGCCATACTGCCACCAAGCAGCGTGATTAGCGTTCCTTGAGTGACGAGCAATTGTAAGCTGACTGAAACTCTGCCTAACTCTCGCAGATCCAAATTTAGTCCGCCTTCAAACAAAATTATTGCAGTTGCCAGGGCGACAATAACTTCCACTCCAGTGCCTAACAAATGGGGATGCAACAGCCCTATGCCATCAGAGCCAAACAAAATGCCTAACAGCAATAATAAGACGATGCTGGGTATGCGAAAGTATGCAGCCAGCACTTGAGCGCTAATGCCTGCAAAAACAGCGATCGCCATCTGTAGGGTAATTTCAAAAGATGCTTCCATGTTGGAGATTTTGAGCGATTTATTTCAAAATCTTGAGTAAAAAATCGTAGATGTTAACTCTACAGGGTACAACATCATACCCTTTGTCCCTTGCAGAATGTACCGTTTTTTCTATCTGAACTTCGAGAGAAGTTACTAGCGCCGGATGCTAACCTATCCTGCGCCTTCCCATATAAGAAGTATCTACCGAATTCTTTACGTGTGTCCATCTCTTTGTATCCTCTTCAAGCTTTTGTCTCCACCCAGTTTAGCCGCCACAAACTTTTTTTCGCAAAAGCTGTTGACAATAGTCAGGAAATTAGTTACCTTATAAAAGGTCTGAGTCCGATGCCCCCATCGTCTAGAGGCCTAGGACACCTCCCTTTCACGGAGGTAACGGGGATTCGAATTCCCCTGGGGGTACTGAAAAAAGTAAAAGCATATATTTATGCAAATCGCAAATGAAAATGCTCGTTCAAGATTATTCCTGAACGAGCGTTTAATTATATATCCGGTTTTGTGCTGGCTAACTCTTCTACACGTTGGTGAATAGCCACAAGATTTAACCGTAGGTCTTTGCTCAGGCGGTTTTCAATGATTCCCACTGGCATCGTGAGTTTAGGCCAAACTTGAATTGTATAGCAAAGATTTGTTCCTACATACTCCCCGACGGAACAAGGCTCTAAGCACCAGCTACCAGAAAAGCCTTTAAAATCTCCCTCTACCATGCGGAAATTAATTTCTTTGGGGAAGCATTCTTCCAAATCTAGAACCACTCGCGCCGAAAAGTTGAAATTCAGTAAGCGCTGTGAGCCTACTTGCTCCAGTCTAATTCCACCGTTGGGATGCTCGATTAGACGACTCTTAGCCAGGTTAGGGAGAAAATCAGGCAAGGCTTCGTAATCTGTCAGAACCTTCCAAATTTGTTCTACTGGTTGGGGGATTTGAACTTTGGCGCTGATTTGTCGCTGTCGCTCTGCTATTTTCTGAATTTGAACTTCTACCTTAGCTGCCAAAGCGACGATATCAGCACTCAAATCTCCTTCAAGGCTAGTGTCACCATTAGAAGACTGGAAATCAAGGTTCTCTGTTGCGTTCTGTTCTTTAGTCACGTTCAGAATTATGGTTTGCTTTCGTCAGAAAATTGGGGCAGAGTCAGGGTAAAGCAAATTTCGCTCTGTTCAGAATCGGAGATTGGGAGACTCTCAACTGCGATCGCTCCATTTAAATGCTGTACTAAAGACTTGACTAAAGCAAGCCCTAAGCCAGTTCCTGGTGTCCAGCGCCCTTTTCCGCGACGGAACTTGTCAAAGATGTAAGTCGCTTCCTCTTGGGAGATGGCATGTCCTGTATTCGTCACCTTTATGATAACTTGATCGATTTGTTGATCGACTCGGTGAACAGCTTCTAAATGGACGGTGGTATCCAGCTGGGAATATTTACAGGCATTAGTTAACAACTCTTGCAGGATGCGGTCAAAACTCTCCAATTCAGTTTGCAGTTTTAGCGATTCTTCTGGTAAATCTACAGAAATATTTAATCCTTTCTCTGCAAGTTTATTCTCAAAAGCTGCTGCTATATTTTGAATTCTAGTATTTAAATCTATAGATTCTAATTGTGGAGCTTCGTGAGGCGATTCTAGTTTCTGGAGCGTCAACAAGTCGTTAATCAAGTTGATTTCCTTTGTGCATTCCTGCTCTAGGATATCCATGTATCTAATTTGACGTTCTGGTGCGATTCCTGGCAAACGTAAGTTTCGAATGGACATCAGCATATTTGTCAAAGGATAGCGCAAGCGATCGCTCATGTTGCTCAAAAATTCATCTTTGAGTTCATTGAGTTTCCGCAGCTGCTCAACATACTGCCGGGTTCTTTCATGCAACTTTGCCTGGAGTTCCAAGCTACTCTGGAGTTTCGCCGTCCGTTCATCTACCAAAGTTTGCACTTGGCGCAATGTCTGTGATTGAATGATGGCGTTACTTACTTGAGCGCAAACCATTTCCACAAGTTCTAATTCTGGTGTTTGCCAACTGCGAGTCACAGATTGCTGTAGCACCAAAAATCCTAAAATTTTACCTTGACTCTCTAACGGCACTAATAAAACCGCAGGCAATTGCTCTATTGCAAATAATGGAGCAGCTGCTGAGGTATCATTTTGCTCTGTATAGTTATTGAAGATGGCTGGTTTTCCAGAATCTGTAAAGGGACGCTGGCATAAACTACATTCTGAAAGCAAGAAAGATTTATCTTCTAAGGTATCTGGTTTAGTTGTAGGGCAAATTTCTACTGCCTTAGCCCATTCACCAGCTACTCTAGCTTTCGCTTTCGGAATTTGTTTTTTACCTTGAGTTCTAAATAGTGGGTCTGTATATTTTAGTAGTATCAGCAAACCCCGATCTGCCTGTAGAGATTCGGCAGTAGAGGTAATAACTAACTGGAGCATTTGATTAAGCTCCAAGTTGCTGCGGTTTAGTAGTGTTAATTGCTTGATCAAGCTTTGATACTGATCGCCCTTTTGCAAATACTCTTGTTGATGAGTAATTAGTTTAGCTTGCGCCACTTGAGAAAAAGCGATCGCACAAGCAGACTCCACTTCTTTGAGTAGTTGTTTTTCTGAGTCACTCCAATCATAAGGTTGGAATTTAATCAGATTAATCACCCCATTATTATTGCCACCCAACCTGGTGGGAATTGCCAAAACAGCTTTTATGGGTAGTGGTAAATACTGACAGCCAATTACCAGGCTCTTCTGAATGATGGAAATATCTTCAATCGTCAATGGTTCAGCAGCACATTGCAGCACTGGTGAGTGCATAAGCAACTGTTCCATTGAAAACATCTCTTCTGGATGTGGCAATCCTAGATATTGATCGGCACACCAATTGACAGTAGTTGCTTCGTCGGATATCTCACCCGTTACTGAAACCAAGCAGCAACAATCTACTTGAAAAGCAGCTCCTAGCAATTGAGCAATATCTTGCAACATCAATGCCGTAGCTGAGGTATTAGCGATGATTTGATTAATCTTTTGCACCAACTGGTGGGCAGTTTCTTCCTGATGCTGCATCAGCTTGACTTTGTAAGTTTGTAGTCGATCTATGTCATCTACGTACTGTGCCGACGATCGTAAAGGCTTTTTCATTCTTGGCACGCCCTCGGATAATAAACCCATAGTTTTTGCACCCAACCCCTTGGCATATTCTTCACCGTTATTTGTGTTGCGACACCTTGATAATTGGCAAATCTTATATGAATACTTTCTCTCACCTGTTATAGCCCTTTTCTATGGCAGATGGCCAAGTTGCCGTTATATAAAACAAATTGCTACATACGTAGTGAAATACTTAGGATATTCTAAAATGACCCAGCCTGATTATTTTTGGCTGCTTTATCTTCTTTATATTGAGATAATTGACTAACTTTGACTCAGAATATCCTGTCTGTAAGTATACATAAACCGTAATTTCTCTGGAATCTCATGAAAATACCCCAGTTATAACCGTGAAAATACTCGATCGACTTTAATAACTTTGTAAAATTTTGTTTTTATTTTAAACCTTTGACCAGCTATCCTTTGATATATATTGCTCTCAATCCAATACAACTAAGCCAAAGTGTCAAACCAATTTTGGATTTTGGATTTTCGGTTAAAAGAGACTACTGTCTTAGTTGTGAGAGGAAGTTCCGAGCAGTACATGAACTAAAAAATCTAAAATATAAAACTCGTAGCCAAAGAGAATTTCCTTTTATAAGCTATAAATCTTAACAATAAGTTTTACTCATTAGAGAAAATGAAAAACTCTATTCCGCTGCTTTAAATAAAGCTAAATTTTGAATGCCATCCAATTACTCAGTAATAAGACTTACGCACTGAAAACTCGTTCGTGTAGCCGCACTCTCTTCTAATAAACGCCAATTGCTCCACTTAGGAATAAGTGGAGCAATTGGCTTCCCTTAAAAAGGGGGTTGGGGGATCTGTTGTGCGTAAGCCCTAAATAAAATAACTAGTACAGCACGGCGGAAATAAACTACCCATTTGGAATGCCTAAAACCCTTATAGCGTTTTCCGGTCTATTGAGATGTGAGAACCCCTCCCCGCAAGCAGGGAGGGGGCTATGATATCGGGAAAAGCTATATGCAATGGGAATTACAAATTACGTAAAGCGGTTCTAGGCTGCATTACCTGAATATTTAAGACTATCATCCAGCCAAACTCTCAACGCTTAAAGGAACCATATCGCCATTTCTCGTTAGTCCTAACAACATCGGTTCTTGGGGTTGAATTAGTTGACCTGTGAGTACACAGCGTTCTTCTTGCTGCGCTGTGGCAGCTATGCTAGCTCGAATGTCCGATCGCGAAAATCGAGGCTTCCATTCACCGGATTTTTGCTGGACATAATTCCAAAGGATATCTCGAATCAGGGCTTGATATCCCTGATTTCCAGCAATTTCTTTCAGCTTATCTTTGAGTTCGCGCTCTAGACGGATGCTGGTAACTTCCATATCGGTGGTTGGGGTGCGAGCGATCGTATGCATCACTATTTCTCCTTAAAAGTATAGACAGGATAGTAATACAAGTGTAGTATGTTTAAAGGAATCTTCAATAGGTGAAATTTTCTGTGAAACCCATTTGCCCGATCTCTACTTTAATTTTGTGCCCTACTAATTGCCGAACCAGTTGGGAATCAGCTGCTATGGGAGTGGAGTATTTATTTATGGGCTATGGTAGCCGAGATCGTGGGCAAATCACAGAGGGTAATTATGATTCTAGACATCTCAGCATTAGTGGGTTGATTGCAAAACCACAACTAGATGAAAAAAGCGGGGGGTACAGGCAAAGGAAGACTGTACCGATATAAGACCAGAAAGTTTTCCGGTCAATTCTAACCCCCGCTTCACCGAAACAGGAAGCGGGGGTTTTTTTATAAGGAGTGAAGCTGTGATGATATCTTCTCTGCGCGGCGCGAACGCAATGCAAGTGTTAGAGCAATCGGTGGTGGTGTTTTCTCAAAATTACTTGCCACTGTGTCGGATCAATATCAAGCGGGCAATTGTGCTGTTAGTAACCAACAAAGCTCAACCGTTAGGTTTGACCACAGAAGGCGGATGGCGAGTTCACTCACCCAACTTGGTAATTGATGTGCCAAAACATATTCGCCTAACGATCGCTTCTAATGAGCGGATGTGGAAAGTTCCGCCAGTGAATCGGCGGGAAGTGTTGCGGCGAGATCATCACAGTTGCCAATATTGCGGTAGCGGCAAGCATCTAACGCTAGATCATGTGATGCCACGTTCTAAAGGCGGTTCTCACACTTGGGATAACGTAGTCACAGCTTGTGAGAGATGTAACTCCCGTAAAGGCGATCGCACCCTGTTTGAATCTGGTATGCAATTACGTACCAAACCAAAAGCGCCAATTCACCCCGCGATTTCTTTTGCCGAACAGTTTTGGATAGATATGCAAGGAAGCCTGGAATAGCAGGAGAGCATAAGGAATGCTGAAATTAACTTACACTGAAAACAGTTTTGATTTAGAATTTATCACTCTGTCGCTAGAAGAATGGGTAGCGCAGCGAGTGATTTTGGCCCTGCGAGTTGGGCAAAGTTTGTGCATTGAACCGAGTACTGCTTCCTTTTTGCTTCCTGTTGATTTGCCAGGAGTAGAAGTGCTTGAGGCTGAGGTAAAAAGAGGTGACAGAGAAATCATTGCCCTCTGTGCCTGCGATACCCAATATCTGGAAGTCACTCTGCAAGGTTCTTGGCTATCAGATAGTTCTAAGGATGCTGTAGGTGTGTTTTTCACCACTATGAGCGATCGCGCTGAGTTCTTTTTGCACAAACTTTGGCAGGAAGCTCAAGCTTGTGCTTCTGTCATGAGCGAATAAACGATTTTGGATTTTGGATTAAATAATCCAAAATCCAAAATTTAAAATCTAAAATTTGGTGAGAAGTTTTTCTCACCTATTGCGCCATTTGCAGCAATTCAGGAATTGTCACAAATCGGTAGCCTTGCTGTTTGAGTCCACTAATAATTTGTGGCAAAGCTTCTACAGTTCTGTGGCGATCGCCACCACCGTCATGCATCAAAACAATAGAACCAGGTTTCGCACCTTTGAGGACATTATTTACAAATGCCTGCGGTTTGGCGTGAGGATCGGTATCGGCTGAAGTGAGCGACCACATAATCACAGCATCTTTCTGACTTTTGGCGTAAGCGGCTAGTCCGTTATTTAAAAAGCCTCCAGGTGGACGAAACAGAGAAGTTTTCACCCCTGTAGTTTTGTATATCAGGTCAGATGTGCGATCAATTTCATTCTTAGCTGTAGCTTCATCCATTCGCCGATACCAATGATGCCAAGTATGGTTGCCAATGGCGTGTCCCTGGGCAACCACTTGTTTTGCTAAGTCGGGATTTGCTTGTAAGGCTTGTCCTACCCAAAAGAATGTCACTTTAACATCATTTTGCTTGAGAATATCCAGCATTTCCAGGGTTGTTTTTGGCCAAGGCCCATCATCAATGCCTAGAGCAATAACCTTTTCGTTGCTGCTCAGTTGAACCTTGTAAACTGTTTTTCCTTGAAATCTAGTTGGAACTGTGAATGTAAGGTTTTCTACTTTGGCTGATGGCGGTAGTTCATTAACTTGTCCCTTTGCTGGATTCTGAGCTTGTGCAGCATGGCTTTTGCTGATTGGCTGGTTCAACCCCAATTGTGGGGAAGTACCAGGGGCAATACTACAAGCTGTAATCGTAGAGGCGATCGCGACAAAACTAATTATCTGTTGTCGCTTGAAGGAGTTATCTGTCACGTCAGGTGTCACGTCAGGCTTTTAAAAACTCAACCAATCATAAGCTGTAGTTTGACTTTTAAGAGGTGTGAGCAAGCTCAAATATAAGCGCAGAAGCTTTTCTAGACAATTTAAAAAAAACTTTCTCAAACCCCTTGACACCTTTTGTAGTATTTTGTAGTATATATGTAGTGAGGCGAAAGACAAAGCTTCGCAAGGGTCAAAGTCATGTTCTACATACAACTCAAACAGAGGCGCTGGAATCAACCAGAATCCTCAGTCAAGAAAACCGCTTCTACTTGTAAACCATCTGAAGTAGAGGCAATCAACCAAAAAAGTTTTAAGTTTGCACTTAGTAAAACCACAGAATACATCCGTAATACACAACAGGCTTGCTACCTAGAATTTCGGTTGTTTTCCTAACAGTTTCTAACAGTAAAAAGTCAACTTTCTGAACCTTGAAAACTAAATAAGAAATGGGCAAGTTCACCAAAAATCTGTGCCTAAAAACCTAAAAATTTAGGCACAGATTCCAAAAAATCGGGGTGTAGCTCAACTGGCTAGAGCGTTCCGTTGTCTGCGGAAATGTTGCGGGTACCCTGCGGGAAGCAAGCTACAAGTCCCGTCACCCTGGTTGTAGTCCTGTAGGCGAATAGTTTAAGCCGTCAGTTTCTCAAACTGAAGATTGCGAGTGCGAATCTCGTCGGGACTCCCAAATGGTCAGGTAGCCAAGTGGTTGAAGGCGTTGGTCTGCAAAACCGATTAGCGCGGGTTCAAATCCCGCCCTGACCTCTGGTGCGATCGCAGTGTAGCTTAACCAGCAAAGCCCCAGGTTCATACCCTGGTATATGCGGGTGCAAATCCCGCCACTGCCACCAAATGCAGGGATGGTGTAACGGAAACACCTCGTGACTCCAAATCCGATGTTCTAGGTTCAAATCCTAGTCCCTGCGTCAGACAATTTTGGGATTTTAAATTTTAGATTTTAGATTAAAAAATTTAAAATTCTGCAAATTATGCCCTCGTGGACGAATGGTTAAGTCAGTGTTCTTTCAAAGCACAGATGCGAGTTCAATTCTCGTCGAGGGAATAATTTATAGGTCGGTGGCCGAGTCTGGTTGAAGGCGACAGTCTGTAAAACTGTTCTTTTTTGCACGCAGGTTCAAATCCTGCTCGACCCACTATGGAGAGGTGGCTGAGTGGCTAAAAGCGTCCTCCTGCTAAGAGGAAACGGGTAGTTAATATCCGTCGCAGGTTCAAATCCTGTTCTCTCCGTTTTGAGAGTGTGGTGTAACTGGATAACATCTCAGTCTACGAAACTGAAGATTTGAGGGTTCAAATCCCTCCACTCTCGTCATCATCTCTTATCCCCCGGTAGCTCAATTGGTAGTAGCGCCTGTCTGAAGAACAGGAGGTCGTCGGTTCGATTCCGACCTGGGGGGCTTCGTTGCCTCATAGCTCAATGGCAGAGCAAGCGGCTGTTAACCGCGCGGTTGTAGGTTCGAGTCCTACTGAGGCAGCCATTCATAATAATTCGTAATTACGAACTACGAATTACGAATTACGAATTATTTAATGCCGGGTGGACGAATTGGTAAGTCGCATCGCTCTGAACGATGAGGTTGCAGGTTCAAACCCTGCCCTGGCAATAAAGCCCTGTGGTGTAATTGGCAACATAGCGCCCTTTGAAGGCGAAGATTCCAGGTTCGACCCCTGGTGGGGCTGCCAAACTCTGCTCTTGTAGCCCAATTGGAAGAGGCTGCCGTCTCAAAAACGGTATGTTGTGGGTTCAATTCCCACCAAGAGTACCAAAACTTGCTCCTGTAGCCCAATTGGAAGAGGTGGCAGACTTAAAATCTGTTTAGTTGTGGGTTCGACTCCCACCAGGAGTACCACGGGATGTAATTCAGTGGCCAGAAGCCATGCTTTGGGAGCATGGAGTCGCAGGTTCGAGTCCTGCCATCCCGATATGCCCCTGTGACGGAATTGGCATACGTGCTGGAATCAGAGTCCAGATTTTGCAGGTTCAAATCCTGCTAGGGGTACTAATGCTCTCGTGGCGGAACGGAAGACGCACTAGACCGAGGATCTAGTTTTTTGCAGGTTCAAATCCTGTCGGGAGTACCAAAATATCTGGGTGTGGCGCAGATGGGCGCGCGGGAGTTTCGGGAACTCCAGGTCGTAGGTTCAATCCCTACCACTCAGACTTGGCCCTTGTAGCCCAACGGAAGAGGCGCTTCGCTTAGAACGAAGAGGTTGCTGGTTCAAATCCAGTCAGGGGTATTGACTTCTTGCAAAAGAATTTTTGCAAGAAGGGGAAAGGGAAAAGGTAAAAGGGGAAAGGTTTCTTATTATTCCTTTCCCCTTTACCCCTTACCCTTTTCCCACTTCTGCAAGAAGTCTATTGGTGAATATGCGGGGATAGAGCAACGGTGGCTCGTCAGGCTCATAACCTGAACATCAGCAGGTTCGACTCCTGCCCCCGTCACCAAAATTAGTGCTGGTGTAGCTCAATTGGCAGAGCAACTGACTTGTAATCAGTAGGTTGCAGGTTCAATTCCTGTTACCAGCTTGATGCGGATGTGATGTAACGGCAGCATGAGACGTTTCCACCGTCTTCGTGCGAGTTCAAATCTCGTCGTCCGCTCTGAAAC
Organism: Nostoc sp. DedVER02; assembly: GCF_034530675.2. Lineage (NCBI taxonomy): Bacteria > Bacillati > Cyanobacteriota > Cyanophyceae > Nostocales > Nostocaceae > Nostoc > Nostoc sp. DedVER02. The sequence goes on along the minus strand of NZ_JAVRCP020000013.1, from coordinate 63,413 downwards.
TTGCGAGTGTGATGTAATCGGTAGCATCTGAGTACGCCATACTCAGTGCGTGGGTTCAAGTCCCTCCACTCGCTTGCGTAGTCCTGTAGCTTCAACGGTAGAGCAAGTGCCTTACAAGCAAGAGGTTGCAGGTTCAAATCCTGCCAGGACTACCAAATATTGGGAGTGTAGCTCAATGGAATAGAGCTTCGAGCTTCTACCTCGAAAGTTGTGGGTTCAAGTCCTACCACTCCCGCCTAAACAAGTCAAAAGTTAAAAGTTAAAAGTCAAAAGAATGAATTGAATATTTTTCTTTCTTTTTAGTTTTTACTTTGCTCTTTTTACTTATTTGATGGGGTCATAGCTTAAATGGCTAGAGCGCCTGCCTTGCAAGCAGGAGGTTATGGGTTCAATTCCCATTGATTCCACTGATGGTGTCTGAAGCCAAAGTGGTCGAGGCGCTGGTTTGTGGAACCAGTCATAGCGGGTTCAAGTCCCGTCAGGCACCCCTCAATGGAAGATGCCGCTGAATGGACGGCAACTGGTCTTGAAAACCAGGGTATGGGCAACTGTAGGGGTTCGATTCCTCCATCTTCCTCTTTTCCACCTGAAGCCGAAAAGCGAGGCGCTGTGCTGATAACACAGAAATAGGAGGGGCAGTACCTTCCAGGTGGATTTATATCTATTTTTGGTGTAAGGCTTGCGATGTAAAAAATATACGATCACACCAACTCATTTCTTAAATAAACTAGGGTGGTTGGCATACCGGCTGTGCAGCGGGCTTTTAACCCGCAGAAATAGGTTCGACCCCTATACCACCCACTAAACAATTAAAAATTAAAAATTAAAAATTAAAAATGACGCTCGCAAACTCGCTAACGCTGCGCTAACAAAATTCAAAATTAAGAAATGCAATCCTAGCCAGTTTTTTGGCAATTGCTAATGTGTAATTTGAAGGCACGTTCGCTTATGAATAGGAACTAACGATCGCTAATTGAGCATGTTGCAATAGTATATTTTTATCCAAAGCTTCTACGGTATATTGCGGTGTTACTGCCAGTAGTTTATCGATTCTTTCTTTGGCTGCTTCCACTACTGATTCGTCTAAGCTGCCTTTACTGAGGGAATCGGCAAAATCTTCAGCAATCTGATACGTTCTTTCAATAGATGATGAATTGATATTGCGCGAAACAATAAACAGGTCACAGCCTGCATGAAATGACCGTGCCACAGTACCAGGTTTCATAAACATATCTGAGATCGCTTTCATATCCAAGTCGTCAGATACAACTACTCCCTCAAAGCCAAGTTCCTCCCTAAGTATGTTTTTCAGGATAGCTTGGGAAAGCGTTGCTGGTACATCAGCATCTATCTTGGGAAATAAAATATGAGCAGTCATGATTAAAGGTATCTGTACTTCGATTAGAGCTTTGAAAGGTATGAGTTCTCGAAGTCGTAGGTCTTCTAAAGTTAAATCCAGTATTGGTAACTCAATGTGAGAATCTTTGCTGGTGTCTCCATGTCCAGGGAAGTGTTTGGCGCATCCTAAAATTCCTGACTCTTGAAGTCCAAGGTAATAGTCACGGGCATCTTTTGCAGCAATTTCGGGAGTGTTACCAAAAGCGCGAGGCCCAATGACGGGGTTGTGGGGATGGGAAAAAACATCTGCTACAGGTGCCCAAGATAGATTTATTCCCAGTGATTTTAGTTCTACTGCTGTGGCTTTTGCTACTTCGCGGGCGTGCGATCGCAACAACAATGCATGAGGAAATCGCGTAATCGGCAATGGTGTACGAATGACACGACCTCCTTCATGATCCAGAGTCATAAACATCGAATCACGTTCAGTATATTCTCGTATCTGGCTGGTTAAATCCTTGAAGCTTTCCAACCAGACTTGATATGGAGTGCCATCCAAAAAGTTTTTAGCAAAAAATATCACCCCAATCGGCTTTAATTCACTGAGTGCGCGTTTATCGTCATCGCTTAATGTAGCGCCGGAAATCCCTAGAATCAGGTGATGTCCAAAGCGTTTTAGCTTCTGCGATCCACTCATAATCTTTTACCTAACTGAGTTGTTTAATAGCAGTCTATAACCAGTATCTTAGATATTTTCTCAGATCAGATACACAGATTCCCAAACAAATCAACTACTTTTGAGATTACCTATTTTTGGTCAAAGGAATTACTTTTATTTTTTTAAATTTGCTGCATATAAATTTAGATGAAATACACGCCCAAACCTATTGCCAACAATGGTATTGGTAATTTTACTAGGTGGGTGTTCCAATGTAAAATCCCCTTTGACAAAACTTTTTTAAGGAAGCGATCGCACAATAACTGCCAAATGTAACGGTTTGCAACGTATAATGAGAACGACATAAACCATTAAGAAATATTGAAGGGCATTAGGGTTAAATGCGAGTAGCGATCGCGGGTGCTGGTCTAGCAGGACTTTCCTGCGCGAAATATCTCACGGACGCAGGTCATACGCCCATTGTCTTGGAAAGCCGGGACGTACTGGGTGGTCTGGTTGCGGCGTGGAAAGACTCTGACGGCGACTGGTACGAAACCGGGTTACACGCCTTCTTTGGGGCATATCCGAATATGCTCCAAATGCTCAAGGAGTTGGGCATTGAAGATAGACTCCAGTGGAAAGAGCATACACTGATTTTTAATCAACCAGACAAGCCTGGGACACTCTCACGTTTTGATGTTCCAGATATTCCATCTCCTTTCAACGTGATTGCATCGATTCTTCGCAACAAAGACATGTTGACTTGGGAGCAGAAGATTCGATTTGCAGTTGGTCTTCTTCCCGCAGTAGTGCGGGGTCAGAAGTATGTCGAAGAGATGGACAAGTACAGCTTCTTAGAGTGGTTGAAAAGGCAAGGTGTTGACGAGCGGGTAACTAGTGACGTTTTTATCGCCGCGTGTAAAGCACTCACCTTTATCAATCCTGATGAAGTTTCGTCAACGATTCTCCTAACTGCACTGAATCGCTTTCTGCAAGAACGATATGGCTCCAAGATTGCATTTTTAGATGGTTCTCCCACAGAACGTCTATGCAGCCCGATCGTAGATTACATCAAAGAACGCGGTGGAGAAGTGCGGTTGAATGCCCCCTTGAAAGAAATTTTGCTCAACACCGATGGCACGGTGAAGGGATACTTGATTCGAGGGTTAAATGGCGCAGAAGATGAAGTTGTTACGGCTGATGCGTATGTATCTGCCATGTCAGTCGATCCTTTGAAGGTGATGTTGCCCAAACCTTGGAAGCTTATGGAGTTTTTTCAAAAGCTAGAAGGTTTGGAAGGAGTACCAGTGATTAACCTGCACCTGTGGTTTGACCGGAAACTTACAGACATCGATCACTTACTTTTTTCGCGATCGCCCCTCCTAAGCGTTTATGCTGATATGAGCAATACCTGCCGTGAATACGCCAACCCCAATCGCTCAATGCTGGAATTAGTTCTAGCTCCGGCAAAAGATTGGATTGCCAAATCCGATGAGGAAATTGTGGCTGCAACGCTTGCTGAATTGGAAAAACTTTTCCCCGATCATTTTGGGGGAGACAATCCAGCAACATTGCTGAAATCTCATGTGGTGAAAACGCCGCGTTCAGTTTACAAAGCGACCCCTGGCCGCCAACAGTACCGTCCCGCACAAGTTACGCCCATTGCCAACTTCTATCTCGCCGGAAGTTATACCATGCAACGCTACTTAGGCAGTATGGAAGGTGCCGTACTTTCTGGTAAGCTGACAGCGCAGGCCATTTCTGAGGCTCTCCCGGTAGCAAATTCCTCAAACCTGCAAACGCTCACCCGACCGCCCGCAACGAATGCTGCAACTGCCTGATTCCCCCCCGCGCATGAAAACGCTGGTCTCTGTAGACGAGTCATACAAACTTTGCCGACATCTCACAGCAAAGTATGCCAAGACTTTTTACCTGGGTACTTTGCTCATGAGTCCGGTAAAACGTCAATCTATTTGGTCAATTTACGCTTGGTGTCGCCGTACAGATGAATTGGTAGATGGGCCCGCATCTGCTATTACCACGCCAGAAACCCTAGACCTATGGGAACAGCAGCTGGAATCGATTTTTGCGGGACACCCATTAGAAAATTACGATGTCGCTTTAGCTGATACCCTCCAGCGCTTTCCGATGGACATTCAGCCCTTTCGGGATATGATTGCCGGTCAGCGCATGGACTTATATCGCAGTCGTTATGAAACCTTTGAGGACTTATACCTCTACTGTTACCGCGTTGCTGGCACTGTTGGCTTAATGTCAACACAAGTTATGGGTGTGGATAGCACCATGTACACCGCTCCGTGGCAGCAGGACAAACAACCTTATATTCCCACAGAAGAAGCGATCGCTCTGGGAATTGCCAATCAACTCACCAACATCCTGCGGGATGTGGGAGAAGATGCCAAACGGGGACGAATCTACATTCCCCTAGAGGACTTGGAAAAATTCAACTACACCGAGCAAGACTTCTTCAAAGGTGTGGTAGATGACCGTTGGCGGGCATTGATGCGCTTTCAAATTGATAGAGCCCGCCAATTTTATACCACATCAAACCAGGGAATTACTTATTTAGCATCCGATGCCCGTTGGCCCGTGTGGGCAGCCTCAATGCTATATGGTCAAATTTTGGATGCGATCGAACGCAACAATTACGATGTGTTCAGTCAACGGGCTTTCGTTCCCCAGTGGAAAAAATTACGCACCTTACCCTTAGCTTGGATGCGATCGCAAGTTCTTTAAAAAATTAGTCATTTGTCCCTAGTCCTTAGTCCTTAGTGTTTTATAAATAACCAATGACAAATGACAAATGACAAATGACTATTGACTCTTAAAAGCGAGTCTGGTAACATTGATATTCGTGAGTCATGGAGAGGTGGCTGAGTGGTCGAAAGCGGCAGATTGCTAATCTGTTGTACGGCAGGCAACTCCGTACCGAGGGTTCGAATCCCTCCCTCTCCGTTTTTCAGGCTTTAAAACAGAATGTATTCTGCGTAAAACAACAATATGTAATCGTAAATATTTTTACTCCCAAAGATGGATGATATGATTTATCATTTGAAGTCTAGACAAGATCAAGCTAAATTTACAAACTTAGTTTGAATCTTAATTTTAGGCTCCTAGACGTTTGAGGAGTGAAAGTTATTTATGAGAAAAATTAGCGCCGCCTTAACCTTCAGTATAGCTACCCTAGCAATTGGATTTCTAGTTGGGGCTTGTGGTGATAATAGTACCCCCGGCACAGCTACTACGGGAAGTACTGCTACCCCAGCAACAAGCTCAACTAACACAAGCACTGCTAAAGGGCTAAAAATAGGTTCTCTACTACCAACAACAGGCGACTTAGCATCTGTTGGACAACAGATGCTAGGTTCTGTTCCTTTACTCGTCGATGCAGTCAACGCTTGCGGTGGGGTGAATGGTGAACCAGTTACTTTAGTGCAAGTAGACGACCAAACCGACCCAAGAGCGGGTGCAGCTGGTATGACCAAACTAGCAACTTTAGATAAAGTAGCAGGCGTAGTTGGTTCATTTGCCAGTAGTGTTTCTAGTGCAGCAGTCTCCATTGCTACGCCGAATAAAGTTATGCTGGTTTCCCCTGGTAGTACCAGTCCCATATTTACCGAAAAAGCCCAAAAAGGCGATTATAAAGGTTTTTGGGCGCGTACTGCTCCTCCCGATACCTACCAAGCACTAGCTTTAGCTCAACTTGCTAGAAAAAAAGGTTTCCAGCGAGTTTCTACAGTCGTGATTAATAACGACTATGGCGTTGGCTTTGAAAAAGCATTTGTGCAAACTTTTGAAAAATTGGGTGGAACCATCGTTAATAAGGATAAGCCTGTCCGCTACGACGCGAAAGCGCAGACATTTGATACAGAAGCGGCTGCTGCTTTTGCTGGTAAACCAGATGCAGTCCTGGCTGTACTGTATGCGGAAACTGGCAGTCTGTTTCTGAAAGCCGCCTATCAGCAAGGTGTGACGAAGGGAGTGCAAATTTTACTGACAGATGGGGTGAAATCACCTACTTTTCCCGAACAAGTTGGCAAAGATGGTGACAAATATATTTTAACTGGAGCGATCGGTACAGTACCCGGTTCCGATGGCAAAGCACTAGAAGCTTTCAACAAACTGTGGAAGGATAAAAAGGGTGGTGCGCCAGGGGAATATGCTCCTCAAGCTTGGGATGCGGCTGCCTTGTTGACGTTGGCTGCACAAGCTGCTAAAGAAAATACCGGTGTTGGTATAGCGAGCAAAATCCGTGAAGTGGCTGATGGGCCTGGCACAGAAGTTACCGATGTCTGCGAGGGACTGAAGTTACTTAAAGATGGTAAAAAGATTAACTACCAAGGAGCTAGCGGCAACGTAGATGTTGATGCTAACGGCGATGTCATCGGTGTTTACGATGTTTGGACAGTAGGAGACGATGGCAAAATCAAGGTAATTGACAAAGTTACCCCTAAGTAGAAAGTCAGGAATTAGGAGTTAAGAGTTATGAATGAAATATTACTAACTCTTAACTCCTAACTCATAATTCCTAACTCTTATAACCCAGTGAAGTTATAACCAACTCCTAACAATAAGCCAACATCAGTTTGATCGAAAAATCCCGCATTGACAGAGGCTGTTGCTGTGAATTGAGGAGTTAGAGGCACATCAATGCCACCAGATACCAAAAAGGCAAATTGCGAATCATCACCAGTTTTGTAAGCTGCACCCACTCCGACGTAAGGTGCGATCGCTAACGGTTCGCTAAAAGCATCTGCTGATTTGAAGGTAAAATCATAGGTGATTGGAAGCAAAATTGTGGTGTTGTCACCTAATACGGCTGAAGGCCGCACAGATATAGAATTTGTCAGTCCGATTTTACTAACTACCGCAAAGTTTCCATCGCCCAAGGACGAGCTACCATCACCACTCAAACCAATGTTAACAGCAACGCCAATATAGCTGCTGCCACCACGAGTAGTTCTACCTAAATCAATATCCGATTGTGCCACTTTGGTATCAGATGGTTGATGAGTCGTTTGAGAAGTAGGTTGTACAAACTCAGAGGTAAGGGTTGCAGATGAAGTTGCTACAGTGCCTGGAACGGGTGTAGACGTTTCCTCTATGACAAGGTTTTGAGGCTGTTGTACCTCAGCTAAATTGGTTGCGGTAAATGTTTCAGTTGTTTCTGTAGAGAGCTTTTGGCTTACAGCGTCTAGTTCTGTACTAAACTCATTGGCAGATGCTACGGTTGCGGAAGGATCAGTTAATGCCTGACTGCTTACCTTGTCTACTGTCTGGGCATTTGCAGATAAACCGCTACTCAGGATTGTAAGAGCAGCTATACCTGGCAACCAAAAAACACCTTTATGACGAAAAATAGTATTCACGTTCACTCCTAATACAACATTGCCACGAAAAATAAAGGTTTTTGTTGATTTAAGTCAACAAACCCGGGCAATACTCAAAATTTAACACCAAAAAATCGGATTTCACATCCTTATTTTGCTGAATTTTTCTATAGTTAGAATGACCTGAAAACCTGCGATTGCATCTTAATCTACGACGTAATATATCCTATAAAACTAGGTTTTTAGGACTTATGTATGTATACACTGTAATACAAGGAAAAAAAAGAATACTTGGTCTATTTACGCTATTCAGGACTAAGAATTATACTTTGTAACGAAAAAAGTTAATTGTGAAGCAATATTACGAAGTTTGCAAAAATATTTAGAAATTGTCTACAAAGCAAACATGGTTCTAACGTAGAACCTATATAGGAGAGACTTGAGGCAAATGTGATGAGCGGAAATAATATTCAAAAGTATCGGTTTGTCTGTACCCTGACTTTTGGTGACATCTACGGCCAAATAATTGTTTGGTTAATTACAATTACCCTAAGTTTGGCATCTGCCTTGGCGCTGATGGGTGCCAAGCGTCCTGTGTACGCTTTAGCAACTGCGGGTTTGGTCGTTCTGCTATCGCTACCTTTCTTGTTGTTTGCGTTTGTCACTACCTTGTTAAATCATATTGAAGTCAGTCCTGTAGGGCCGGGAACCAAAATGGAACCCATACCAGGTAATGTGTCTCAACAACAACCTGTACAAGCAGCTAGTTAAAGAATTACCAGAGGCGATTAATCGCATCTGTACATGAGAGACGCGATTAATCGCGTCTGTACAAAAGTTAGGAGTGAAGACCTAACTTTACATTTGACTTTTCACTTTTAATTTAAAAATTTGTCATAATATCCCTGTCTATAGGCAGGGAATTTTTTTGTAGAGACGCGATCGCAACGCACTACCACAGAATCACCTCTCTACAATAGAACAGCAGTGCTTTGCAATCAGGGGCTTATTATGCTGGAACACGATGTGATTATTGTCGGGGGTGGATTGGCGGGATGTCGCGCTGCTGTGGAAATTGCCCGCACTGACCCTAGTTTAAATATTGCTGTGGTTGCGAAAACACACCCAATTCGTTCTCATTCGGTAGCGGCTCAAGGTGGTATGGCTGCGTCGCTGAAAAATGTTGATTCACAAGATACTTGGGAAGCACATGCTTTTGATACTGTCAAGGGTTCTGATTATTTGGCAGACCAAGATGCTGTGGCAATTCTTACCCAAGAAGCGCCAGATGTGGTAATTGACTTGGAACATTTAGGGGTTTTGTTCTCTCGCTTACCCGATGGCCGCATTGCCCAACGAGCTTTTGGCGGACATTCCCACAACCGCACTTGCTACGCTGCTGATAAAACTGGTCACGCGATTTTGCACGAATTGGTTAACAATTTGCGGCGTTATGGGGTGCAAGTTTATGAAGAATGGTATGTGATGCGTCTCATTTTGGAAGAAAATGAGGCGAAAGGTGTGGTGATGTTCCATCTGTTGGATGGACAAATAGAGGTGGTGCGAGCCAAGGCGGTGATGTTTGCTACAGGAGGCTATGGCCGCGTTTATAATACCACCTCTAATGATTACGCTTCTTCGGGTGATGGTTTGGCAATGACTGCGATCGCAGGTTTACCTCTCGAAGATATGGAATTTGTGCAATTTCATCCCACTGGTTTATATCCAGTAGGGGTGCTGATTTCAGAAGCAGTAAGGGGTGAAGGCGCATATCTAATTAACAGTGAAGGCGATCGCTTTATGGCGAACTATGCACCCAGTCGGATGGAACTGGCTCCTCGTGATATTACCTCACGAGCGATCGCTTACGAAATTCGCGCTGGTCGTGGTATTCATCTCAATGGTAGTGCTGGCGGCCCCTTTGTCTATTTGGATTTGCGGCACATGGGCAAAGAAAAAATTATGAGTCGCGTCCCATTTTGTTGGGAAGAAGCGCATCGTTTAGTGGGCGTTGATGCGGTAACTCAACCGATGCCAGTCCGTCCGACAATTCACTACTGTATGGGTGGTATCCCAGTTAATACTGATGGTCAAGTCCGCAGTAGTGGTGATGGTTTAGTTGATGCTTTCTTTGCTGCGGGTGAAACAGCTTGTGTTTCCGTACATGGTGCAAATCGCCTGGGTAGTAATTCTCTGTTAGAATGTGTTGTTTATGGCAAGAGAACTGGGGCTGCGATCGCCAAATTTGTCCAAAAACGTAAGTTGCCCTCTATAGATGAGCAACGCTATGTAACCCAAGCCCAGCAAGAAATCCAATCTCTGCTAGAACAACCAGGACTGTATCGAATTAACCAAGTCCGTCAAGCCTTCCAGGATTGTATGACTGATTACTGCGGTGTTTTCCGTACTGAGGCATTAATGAGTGAAGGGTTGCACAAATTAGAAGAAATACAACAGCGATATCCACAAATTTATTTAGATGACAAAGGTAGTTGCTGGAATACGGAACTTGTGGAAGCTTTGGAATTGCGAAGTTTGATGGTAGTAGGACAGACTATTTTGGCATCAGCTTTAAATCGCCAAGAGAGTCGTGGCGCTCATTTCCGCGAAGATTATTCCGAGCGAGATGATGCTAACTTTCTCAAACACACAATGGCTTACTATTCACCAGCCGGAATTGACATTCAATATCGTCCTGTGGCGATTACTATGTTTGAGCCAAAAGAGCGGAAGTATTAGCCAAAAGTAAATTTATGTGAGAAATCGAGGTGACTATAAAAATTTAGTCCACCTCGATGAATAATAACGTGATTATAAATATTCTTAAAGTCTGAAAACTAGTTCAAACGTATTAAAATAACGGTCAATATCGCTATATAAAAGTCTGGATATGCAATTCAGTGAGGATGAAATTCTGTTCATCAAGTTATGTAAAGGACTTGTGCAGATTTGCGATCGCATCAACCGAGGTGAGCCAGCTTATCTAGTCGAGGACTCACAACCGTTTCCACAGCCATTATATGAAGCATTTCAAGGATTGAGCTTGAAATGGATACTGCGGGATGAAGAAATGCGACATCCAGCAATATTGTGCATGGTTGAGGCCGCCAGAAAGTCAGTAGAGACAGTTGAGCCAGACTTTTCTGAGTTCGTCGATTTTCCAGAAGAGTCACTAATTGAAAATATAACGCGCCCTTCAGAGGAATGTGAAGCTTGGGCTAGCAGGTATGCACTGAATTTGGAACGAGAGCAGAATCAAAGCTACATTCCCCGCCTAATGGCAGAAATTGAGCGACTTAGCTTACCCCACAGTACCTACACACTTTTCCGTCGATTTATTGCTGAGAACCCATTTCCTTCAGATTTAATCATTGCCCTATTTCGCTCTAATAATCCTGATATCGAGCCAGTTTTAGACCTGTTAATGCAAGCATATCGGGATGCCCCACCGCAGTCTGAGTCAATGCCATTATGCAAAACTTGCGGTGGATATTTGGATTGTGCCGCACGAGATATCGAAGGCTGTTGTGAACCATTAGAAAAACGAGTAGATAGGGCACCAATAGAAGATACCGTAATCTGCCTAATTAGACCATCCCTAATTGAATTACGCCTAGCTCGAACTCTCGAAACAATGGGATTGCAAGTAGAACTATGGCCAGAACTGGACAAGGCTGATCTGAAAGTGACACTACCGACTGGAGATATTTGGGCAATTGACGCGAAAGATTGGGGAAGCGCCACCATGTTAGCTAAAGAATTAAATCAAGATACGATTCCAAATATTGGTCAGTCTCAATCATTCTTTGTAGTTCCAGATTACCGATGGAAAAATTTAGCATATCAAGCAGCTTTTAAAAGTCGGTATAAGGGAAATTTGCCTGTTTTTTCAGAGTCAGAATTAATTAAGCGTGTCAAGGGAGTTTTGCAGTGAGAGATACCAGTACTTTGAGTGAGGCGCTGAAAAAAGCAATGGGAGGCGAATCACCACCCATTGGGATGAAATTTCCTGATTTCGCCCGCACAGAATTAATGCTTCATGCTCTACAGACTCATTTCTCTGACCAACCTATTCGGAAAGCACATTTATTGATGCAAGGTTATCGAGAGCCAGGTATCACAGATGTTCAGTGGGATATATTGAAGCATTTACGCCATTTAGCGCCAGAATTCCGCAGTTCAATTAGCTGGGAAATTGCTCTCCGTAGCTATGATGAAGTTGCCAAAAGTTCGGCTTCCGGTTGGCTGGGTTTTGACATAGACTATCCTAACAACCAAATTACGCCAACTAAAAAGATGGCATTGGCTCGATATGATTTATACGAAAGGCTGCTGACTCAAGAGTCATTGAAGTTTCGGCAGGCGAAATACAGACCAGCCCCAGCTGGTGACTACGAGTTCAACATTAACCCACAGCAGACCCGCACAATCAGAATTTCCCAAGAAATTGCCAATATCGGCGTAAAATACGCCACTCAAATTCCCAGTATTAATCTTTCTAAGGCTCGTCAGTCAATCAAAATACCCCTAGCTGATTTGATTAAGAAAGGAACTGAATTGAAACCGATTTTAGGATACGACGCAGGGCAAATACTTAATCAATCAACCTATTGGGATATTCAGCAGGATCAAGAAGCTAGAGAGATTTTTATTGAGCAAGAAGGTCATATTTTAGGCCCGACTGGAAGTGGCAAATCCACCCTAATTGATTGTCTAGTTGCACTCTTGGTAGATAGTAAAAAAAGAGTTGCAATTGCTACAAATAGTGTAGGTGAAGTCCAAAACTGGCTTGAATTTGCTCAAAAAGTTGGGATTAGGGCAGTTCCGATTATTGGAGAATCGGAACGACACAAGCACCTCAGCCGATTAAATCAGGCTGTAATGTTCAGTAACAAACAGCAGCCTTTTACCCATCCAGGTTTTAAATGGCTGGCACAATCCTGCCCATTGTATAGCTTGGCACAGCCTCAGATTCCACAAACATCGAATGGTCAGCGCAGTAGACCACCATGCTTCGGAAAGCTACAAGATGTTAACGATCCGAATAAGGTTTATAGTTGTCCTCTGGCTCCTATTTGTCCCAGACATATTAAAGCTACTGAATTAGAAAATGCACAACTAATCGTTGGAACTTTACAAGGGTTTATTCAGAAAAAAGTTTCCCTACACAATTTGACTGAAAATATTACCATTCTTGAATATTTAGCACTAACAACAGATTTGTTTATCATCGATGAAGTTGATCTTGCTCAACCAAAGCTAGATGAAATTTTCTATCCGACAGAGACACTTGCATCTTTCGATTTGTTGCAAGATACATGGACAAGAACTGAATCTTATCAACATGTACATGGTCTGATGGAAGGCGAAGTGGTTGTGCCAGGGAGATACCGCGATCCCTATTTAGAACAGTCAGAAGATCAACGACATTTAGCCAACCGGGGAATTGGGGCTTTGATGTATTTGATGAGAAATATCACAAATACTCTTAAAGGAAACAGTCCTCGTCAAGAAATTGAGAAACTGTTAAAAGCATACACTCAGGAAGGAAGGCTGTTTACAGCTTGGACATTTTTCGATAAATTGGCTGAACAACTTTCAGGTAAAGCACATATTCAGATTGGTGCTAAGAAAGTCCGAAAACAAACTTTATCAAAATATGAGCGTAACTACGATCGCTACCGTGAAATTTTCAAGCGAATACAGGATAATCCTGTTAGTCCTGACACCGTTGGTCTTAACTCTAGTGACACAGTAATTGCAGAACGTTTAGCACTAGTTTGTGGAGCGCTACTAGCAGGAGACTTGCTCACTACAGTGCCACATCCTAACTGCAAAAAGTTTATTCAAACAACACGATGGGATATTAAATTTGACCAACTAGAATTTGATGTCGACCGCTTCATAGATAATCTTGCTAAATTGCTACAACTAGGTATTTATGCATCCCATGTATTAGGTGCATTAGGTAAGCACGTATCTGCTAGAGGTCACGCTAGCGTTGACCTAGAATCTACCTTACCTATGACTCCTCCAAGTGACTTTGAATGCTTGCTACCTAATTCTCCTGTTGGTTCGGTAACTAGTGCCCAATTCCTCAACAAACAACTTAGGATATTTCGCGGGATTGCCTTGGGTCGGTCACTTCTCAGCCGATGGAATTCTATTTTCAGTATAGACGGGCTAACTCCAGCAAATTTGTTAGTTACATCAGCAACCAGTTACTCAGGAGATAGCGAACAATCATATCCTTTTCATGTGCAATTAAAGCCAACCTTGTTAATAGAACCACCTCCTGATAAGTCTAAAGCGGTAGCACATGATAGTGAATTCTTTTATTGCCCCGTTGTCGATGATGCAGGGAATCCTGTTTTTATCTCCGGTAGTCAAGGAGATGACCGACAAGAGAACATTAGCCGGATGATTTCAGGTCTTTGTCGTCAAAGCAAACAAGGTAAGCCACTACTTGAGCAATTTCAAGATTATTTAGCAACAAACGTCGGTAGCGATCGCAAAAATCTGCTAATTGTCACAAATAGCTATGCAGAAGCTAAGGCATTTTATAATTCTCTAAAAAATCCTTATCTTGATAGGGCATCTTACGTTGTTCAGGATGGTCGCTGGGTTTCAGACGATCAGGTTTCTCGATCTAAGCTCACTGAGTTTCCAGGTCGTGGTAAAGAGTTTTTAATTGCACCAATGGGTGCTATATCTCGTGCTGTTAACATGATGCATCCAGTGACTGGAGAGCCATACTTTGGCGGTATGCTGATTGCCGTTAGACAGCATCCTAGCCCAGACGATAATCAAACAGTTATCAGTGGGGTTAATAAAGAAACAATAGATATCATCGACAAACTACCCGTCGAGGCGATTCAGAGACATGCTCGATATGCACGAGACACTTTTTTGACAATCCCGCAAATTTTCTCTCGATTACCTGATAAAATCGCTAAAATTGCGCTCAAAACGCCACTAGTCTGGACGCTAACGGTTAATTTAACTCAATTAATCGGACGTAGTACTCGCGGTGGTCGCAAAACAGTTGTCTGGTTTGTAGATGCTGCCTTTATGCCAGAAAGCGCAAAGGGAAATTCATCTGGTGATTCGGAGCAAAATTCTATTTTGTTGGCTGCACGCAAACTTTTGGGTAGCGCCATCAATAAAGGTGGTGGCTCTGGAAGGCTCATCAAAACTCTGTATGGGCCAGTTTATTACCCGTTAACTCGACTAACCCATTTCATTCACGGAGTGAAACTTTGAGCATTAATTACTTTCAGCCCATCTACCTTGAGTACAACCAAGAATTGGTCAGTGATATCACTGGTTTTATGATGCCGTTTCCCAATTTAAAAAAATTTAATGCCCATTACGGTAAACCTGAAGAAAATGCCCCAACGACTCCATTACTTAATACGATCCGATTATTGCTGCCACAGATTCGTGTTATCAACCCTTTGGTTGTTAACGGCGAACCAAACCCCGCTACTTTCTTAGCTTATGAAGAAGTTGACCCAGAAATTCTAGCTCTTATATTCAAGAGATGGGTTGAAGTATGTTATCCAGAGTCAGAACATAAAGCGTTAAAACCATATTGCAGTGCCGATCAGTTTCATTGGACAGCATTAACGCCTAATCATCTCGAATTTTGGGCACCTTCTTGGGCGATCGCTTGGGAACTGAGCAAGCATGAGTATCAAATGGGAGAAAATTCATTCAAATTTTTATTTGGCCCAGGAAGGAGCGGAAATACAGTTGAACTTGTATCTTGGCCACCGATTCAAAATATACATGGTCATCGAGCATCTGTGGCGCTTGTTATATCAACTCAAAGTGACATAGATCCTAAAAAAATCAACCTTCACTTTCAGATGAAGCGTTGGATAGTTAAACAAGGAAAGGACTCAGGTATTCGGTTAGAGAAGCGTACTACAGGATGTTATGTTCGCAGATTACGCTCTTGGCTAGGAGACTACAACCTACTACAGCCCAATGCCTTCACGGTTTTGGAAGCAAATTACCGTCGGGAAGGAACTGAATATGTTCCTCAATGGAAAAATCGACAGGTCAGCCAAATTTTAGAACGTTTATCAGTACAAATTCCAAACATCATAGATGTCTTGGCAAACCCATTCAATTTTATTGAAACAGACCAGACAGATATTCTGGTTCCGGCACGAGTCTACCAGAAAGCAGGATGGGGAACAGGATTTACATTTGAGGATGAAAGAACATTGCTTGAACAAATCAAAGATGTTTTACCAACTAGTGTAGTACTTTCTGCTCCCTGGAAAAGGATTTCTGTTGATAGAGATTTGAAGAAGTTCATTAACCAACGATTTCAAAATACGCTAATTATCCCTAGACCCTCTAAAGGTAAACTGCCCAAAATTACTAGAGAAGTACTAGTATTCCTCGCTGAACGAGCTAATAACTTAACTATCCAGGTACGTTACCTGACAGAAGAAGTTCAAGAAGCTCTTGCATTGGTTGCTAAACATTATTTTGGTAACAGTCTAAATTTAGAGTTTTACACATCTGAAGGTTTAGCCGATCCTATTGTTTATAAAGAATCAAAACGCAATGAGAAGCTTCCTCAGACTCAACACATCCAACATTTTGGAGAGCAGAACCAACCTAAGCATCCAATGCCTATGATCGTAGAAATTCTGCCTCCAAACCATCCTAAATACCGTAATGACCAAGATCCGAAACCTTTTCTAAAATCTCTGTTACCTAAATATAATTTTATTCCTCAGTGTATCTTGTCAGCAGAGAAGGTAGATAATAATGGAACTGGGGAAGCAAAAACAGATGAAGATTTGCAAGAGAATATTTATAATCGTGCTCTTTCTGCAATTCTGGATGCCATTTTGCCATTCGACCTAAATTATCCTTTATCAACTCCTGACGATAACACCGTCTATGCTGGTTTGTATGTAAGTCGGCGGAATCAGAGAACAGCAACCCAAAGTTTTAATGAGTCAATTTTGTTGGTAATTTATAAGAATGAAGTCAGCATGTTATTGCCTCAGAGGGATCTGCATTTTAGAACTATGCCTGATACAATTTGCGAATTAGCAAAGCACAAAACATCTAAGGCTAATTGCGATCAAGTCATCAGTAATATGCTGACTACGTTGAGCCAGACATACTCTGCTGCTGACGATATATATCTATTTGTTCATGGTCAAAATGCTCGTAGCTATTGGTCTTGGTTACAAGACAGCAAGTTCGATCCAGATAAACCACCGACAAATAAAATCCACATTGTTCGTATCCGTGACCAGATGAACAATGAAGTTCCGCAAGGATATGGACTTGCGACAAAGCAGGAAACATTTACAAAAGGTGCTGTCTCTTTTACAAAAGGAATTTTTATTCCACAAGACTGCGATATTAATACAACTCGGTTTACTCAAACTGTCCTCAGCATTGCTGAAAAACCTATCAAATTGGCTAAGGAAATGAGCCGTTATCAAGCCTGGATATCGAGAGGATATGAAAAAGAAATTGACAAAGATGGAAAATTAGTAAGCAAACTGGATTCTAAAACAGGCAAATGTATTATCAAAAATATTGCTCACAATTCATCTCCAAGAAAAGATTGGAAAGCTCCGCAGCCACGCGCCCACAATATCCTAGCAACGCGATCGCCAGATAAATTCAAACTTCATCATCTTATTACACACCACCTCAGATCCTGTCATTGGTGGACTTCTGCTGAATGCGCGTCTCCTTTACCTCTGTCATTAGCTGAAAAGTCTAAAGAGTGGTGTTTTAACGATGGCGAATTGGAAAATAAAGAATAATGTTCTCTAACAAGAGTTGCGATCGCTTACCTAAAATTTATTTGCGAGTATCGAGTATCAAGATGAATATTAGCGAAATCTTTCGTAAATCTGTGAGCTATAAACCTTGATTTAAATACTTGTTTATTACCAAAGATGAAACTCAATATTTACAAAATAAATATTGGTACAACCCAGTGATGTAAAATCCTGAAGGGAGAAAAAGGTGATTCACAGAGTCTGAATAGAATGGTACAGGATAGGAAGTCAACGGTTATAATCACAGGTGCTTCTTCAGGAGTCGGTTTGTACGCTGCCAAGGCTCTTGCTGAAAGGGGATGGTATGTAGTGATGGCCTGTAGGGATATAGCGAAGGCTCAACTGGCAGCCCAATCTGTGGGAATCCCGCACCAGGGTAGCTACACTATCATGCATATCGATCTTGGCTCTTTGGATAGCGTTCGACAATTTGTGAAGAACTTCCGAGCAAGCGGACACTCCCTAGATGCTTTGGTGTGCAACGCTGCAATTTATATGCCTTTGTTAAAGGAGCCACTGCGAAGCCCAGAAGGATATGAGTTAAGTGTTGCGACAAATCACCTGGGACATTTCCTTTTGTGCAACCTAATGCTAGAGGATCTACAGAAGTCATCTTCAGAGCCAAGGCTGGTAATTTTGGGAACTGTTACCCATAATCCAGACGAACTAGGTGGGAAGATTCCGCCGCGTCCAGACTTGGGTGATTTGCAAGGTTTTGCAGAAGGATTTAAAGAACCAATCTCGATGATTGATGGCAAGAAATTTGAACCAGTCAAAGCTTACAAGGATAGCAAGGTTTGTAACGTCCTAACCATGCGAGAACTACATCAGCGCTATCACGAGTCAACCGGTATCGTCTTCAACTCTCTCTATCCGGGATGTGTTGCAGAAACACCGCTATTTAGAAACCACTATCCTCTATTTCAAAAAATCTTCCCATTATTCCAGAAGTACATCACTAAGGGATATGTATCTCAGGAGTTGGCGGGAGAAAGAGTTGCGGCCGTGGTTGCCGATCCTGAGTACAATCAATCTGGTGTGTATTGGAGTTGGGGAAATCGCCAGAAGGAAGATGGTAAGTCCTTTGTTCAAAAGGTTTCTCCTCAAGCCCGCGATGACGACAAAGGCGATCGCATGTGGGAACTAAGCGCCAAGTTGGTTGGACTCGCTTAATAAGATAGGATTTGGCTTTAACCTTGGGCATAATTTATCTATTTATCGATCCATTTTTTTGAATAAATGGGTATTATGCCCAGGCAAAAAATACTTGAGGTGACTTAATAATCACTTTTGAAATTAATAGCTTTGTTTAATTTCCAATTTTTTGTATAATCTATAACTCTGACATAATTTTCACTACAAGCAGACAAGATTACATATAAGTTCTGACTTTGCGAAAAGTCCATTTTTCCATAGAGTGATTGCGAACTATGGTGACATTAATTTGTCTTTATTGCATATAGCATTTTAGAGGATGATTATATTGCAGCGCTTACTAGATTAGGATTTCCAGTAAACAAAGATTTAAAACTTGGGACGTACAGATATTCATCTTTAACAAATTGGCTTTATATCTTTATATAAAGAAAATTAAAGAAATAATTCAGAATCGAGAAGTGTGGGGATTCAGAACTTCCATTGAATACCACTAAATTTAGATATTTAATAGAGATTCTTAAACTCCTCGATCCATTCATAAGTTGCTTAACCTTCTTATAGAATTAACGCTTCTGACCTCTAAGCTATTTATTAATAAAATTCAACATCTTTACTGAGGCTATTTAATTGTAAAAAAGCGAAGCTAAGGCAATTCAGCGATCCGCATCTTTGCAAGCAAGAAACAGAGTATCAACTACGCCTGATTTCGCTTGTGATTTTTATCCAAAAGTTTAAGGAAAAACGGTTATGGCAACAGAAGAAGCATCGATTAGCCTTGTCAAAGATATAAATACTGGTGGAGTTTCCTCTAACCCGCAAAATTTGACCAATGTCAATGGCACGCTGTACTTTGTTGCCATTGACAGCAGCGGTGGCTATGAACTGTGGAAAAGTGATGGCACGGAAGCTGATACCGTTATTGTTAAGGATATTTTCTCTGGTACTGGTAGCTCTACCCCGCAAAATCTGACCAATATCAACGGCACATTGTACTTCAGAGCCACCGACAGTAGTGGGGGCTCTGAACTGTGGAAGAGTGATGGTACTGAAGCTGGTACTGTCCGCGTCAAGGATATTTTCTCTGGTACTGGTAGCTCAAATCCGCAAAATTTGACCAATGTCAATGGCATACTGTACTTCAGAGCGATCGACAGCAGTGGGGGAACTGAACTGTGGAAGAGCGATGGCACGGA
The DNA here is from genome assembly GCF_034530675.2 of Nostoc sp. DedVER02. Lineage (NCBI taxonomy): Bacteria > Bacillati > Cyanobacteriota > Cyanophyceae > Nostocales > Nostocaceae > Nostoc > Nostoc sp. DedVER02. The sequence goes on along the minus strand of NZ_JAVRCP020000013.1, from coordinate 43,885 downwards.
ATCTGGTACTGTCCGTGTCAAAGATATCTTTTCTGGTACGGGTAGCTCTTACCCACAAAATCTGACCAATATCGATGGCACGCTGTACTTCATTGCTAGCGACAGCACTGGGGGCTATGAACTGTGGAAGAGTGATGGCACGGAATTTGGTACTGTTCGCGTCAAGGATATCTTCACTGGTACGGGTAGCTCTTACCCACAAAATCTCACCAATGTCAACGGCACGCTGTACTTCAGTGCCACCGACGGCAGTGGGGGCAGTGAACTGTGGAAGAGTGATGGCACCGAAACTGGTACTGTTCGCGTCAAGGATATTAATACTGCCACAGTCTCTTCTGAACCGTATTTTCTGACAAATGTCAACGACACACTCTACTTTAGAGCCAACGATGGCAGTGGGGGCAATGAACTATGGAAGAGTGATGGTACTGAGGCTGGTACTGTCCGCGTCAAGGATATCTTCACTGGTACGGGTAGCTCAAACCCGCAAAATCTGACCAATGTCAACGGCACACTCTACTTCAGTGCTTCCGACAGCAGTGGGGGCAATGAACTATGGAAGAGTGATGGTACTGAGGCTGGTACTGTCCGCGTCAAGGATATTTTCTCTGGTACGGGTGGCTCTGACCCTAACTTTCTGACGAATATCAACGGTATGCTGTACTTCGTTGCCACCGATAGCGCTGGGGGTCGGGAACTGTGGAAGAGTGATGGTACTGAGGCTGGTACTGTCCGCGTCAAGGATATTTTCTCTGGCACTGGTAGCTCAAATCCGCAAAATTTGACCAATGTTAACGGCACGTTCTACTTCAGTGCTACCGACAGTATTGGAGGTCGTGAATTGTGGAAGAGTGATGGTACAGAAACTGGTACTGTCCGTATCAAGGATATCTTCTCTGGTACGGGTAGCTCTTACCCGCAAAATCTGACCAATGTCAATGGCACATTGTACTTCGTTGCCACCGATAGCAGTGGGGGAACTGAACTGTGGAAGAGTGATGGCACGGAATCTGGTACTGTCCGCGTCAAGGATATCTTCTCTGGCACTGGTAGCTCAAATCCGCAAAATTTGACCAATGTTAACGGCACGCTCTACTTCAGTGCTATCGACAGCAGTGGAGACAATGAATTGTGGAAGAGTGATGGTACTGAGGCTGGTACTGTCCGCATCAAGGATATTTTCTCTGGTACTGGTAGCTCTAATCCTCAAAATCTAACCAATGTCAACGGTACGCTCTACTTCAGGGGCACTGATAGCAGTGGGGGTAATGAACTGTGGAAGAGTGATGGTACTGAAGCTGGTACTGTTCGCGTTAAGGATATTGTCTCTGGCACTGGTAGCTCAAATCCGCAAAATCTGACTAATATCAACGGCACGCTGTACTTCAGTGCCTCCGACAGCAATGGGGGAACTGAACTTTGGAAGAGTGATGGTACTGAGGCTGGTACCGTCTGCGTTAAGGATATCTTCTCTGGCACAAGTAGCTCTTACCCTAACAACTTTACTTACATCAATGGCAAGCTCTACTTTTTTGCAGATAACGGGAACACTGGGCAAGAACTTTTTCAGCTTGACCTAAACAATACTCCCACTGACCTGAGCCTGAGTGCTACTAGCGTGAATGAGAATGTTCCTGCAAACACAGTAATTGGCAACTTTAGCACCACTGACACAGATCCAGACAACACCCACACTTACACTTTAGTTTCAGGTACAGACAGCAACGATAATAGCGCCTTCACGATTGTAGGTAATGAGTTATACCTTAACGTTTCACCTGACTACGAAACTAAGAATAGTTACAACATCCGTTTACGCACCACAGATCAGGGTGGTTTATTCTACGAGAAAGCGATCGCGATCGCAGTCAATAATATTAATGATGCTCCAACAGTGGCAAATACCATTGCCGACCAAACAGCTACAGAAGACAGCCCTTTCAACTTCACTCTACCTACCAACACCTTTGGAGATGAGGATGCAGGAGATAGCCTCACCTACAGCGCCAGCCTGGAAAATGGTGAACCAATCCCTAGTTGGTTAACCTGGGACGGCATCAGTTTCAGTGGTACTCCCACAAATGACAACCTTGGCAGCCTCAACATTCAAGTTATCGCTAGTGATGGAATGGCAACTATCAGCGATGTTTTTGTACTGACAGTGGTTAATAGTACTTCGAGTGGAAATAACCTAATTGGTACAAATAAAACAGATATCATCCCAGTATCTCAGGATAATGACATCTTGTTTAGTGGTGTAGGTAACGATGTAATCATCGGTGGAAACCTAACTGATACTAGCACTGATTTTAATGTTGAAGACAATACTATCTTCTTTTCCAAAGCAGAATTCGGACTGAGCCAATCTCAGGATGTGACAATTAATTCAAGTTCCTTCCAACTTGGGACTAGTTCCATAACCGCAGGCAATAGCTCGATCGACAATCAAACTACGGGGAACCTATTATTTGATCAACATGGAGTTGGTGTTACAGAACAAGTTCAAATAGCCCCCTTCTCGAATTAGGCAATACTTAGCAATACAAATATTGCCGCGATCGCCTAATGCTATGTAGCTAGTTGCCTTGACTTTTACTTGTAACAGATGTATAATTTAAATCGCATTGAAGGGGAGTAGCTGCTGGCAAAAAAATAAGAGCCAGTACATCTGAATCAACATACTGGCGATGAGCCTGGTTCAGATGACGAATAATAAATATTTGAAAGCGAGACCTTCACTAAGTTCACACCGAAAAGTGTAAACTTGGTGAGGTCTTTTGGTTCTCATCAAGCTTCACATCGGTAAACGATTTTTCAGGAGCTTGAAAGAGTGTTAACAGCTTTTACCGCAGGTTTGTTATTAATTACAGTTTCAGAATTAGGCGATAAAACATTTTTTATTGCCGTGATTTTGGCAATGCACCACCCACGGCGGCTGGTATTTATAGGTGTGACAGCTGCTTTAGCCGCGATGACAATCCTTTCGGTGCTATTTGGACAAGCGGTATCTTTATTGCCAAAAGTTTATATTCATTATGCTGAAATAATTTTGTTTCTTGCCTTTGGTATTAAGCTGTTGTACGACGCTAGTAAAATGTCTGCTGCTTGTGATACAGAAGTTGTACAAGAAGCCGAAACTGCGGTGAAAAAAGCAGATTTGCAGTTACCAAAGCAAAAGACTCCCTTAGCAATTGTAATAGAAGCCTTTGCATTGACATTTATGGCAGAGTGGGGTGATCGCACCCAAATTGCCACCATTGCCCTAGCAGCCGGAAATAATCCAATTGGAGTTACCATAGGTGCAATTTTAGGACATGCGATTTGTGCTGCGATCGCAGTTATCGGCGGCAAAATGATTGCCGGTCGAATTTCTGAGCGTCAACTCACCTTTGTTGGCGGATGCCTATTTTTAGTTTTTGGTGTCGTTGCTGCCATTGAGGGAGCGTGAGGGGAAGAGGCAGGGGGCAATACTTGTCGGTTAAAGGGAAAAGGGGAAGGGGAAAAGGGAGAGAAAAAACCTTTAACCTTTACCCTTTACCCTTTACCCCAAATTCCCAATGCCCAATTCCCAATTCCCTACTTCGGAGTAGTTTGCAAGGAGGGTGCGGGAGACGCAGCAGGATTAGGTATTGGAGAAGCCGTTGCTGCTTTTTTAATTTCGTCTTTGTACTGAGCAGGTGCTAAAGCTGCGGCACTATCAAACAAAGGTTTTGCATCTGCGTCTTTGCCTTGTTGTTTCAAGAGCATCGCTTTTGCCACGACGGGGCGAAAATCTTTAGGATCTTTCTTAATTGCCTGGTCATAAGCAGAGCTAGCTTGAGCGTAGCGTTTCTGGGAAGCGTGAACAGAACCTAACAGCACCTGCACGGCTACTATATCTACGCTTCCAGGCTGAATTGTATTTGCTTGGGCTGCTTTCGAGAGGCTTTCTTGCAGCAAACCAATGGCTGCTTCTGGGCGTTGCTGACTGATTAGTAAAGCCACCATTCCTTGCAAAGCCTTCAGATCGCCTGGTTTTGTGGACAAAATCGAGCGATAAGCTTGAGCCGCTCCTTCGCGATCGCCTATTTGCTGTTTAGCTTGAGCCAGTAGTACTGAATATTCTGACTGTTCAGGATTCAGCTTGGCTAGCTTTTCAAGGGGTTCAATGACAACTTGGATATCAGCTGGTTTAACCTCACTTTTTTCTTTCTGACTTAGTAGTTGTAGCCGCGCCTGCAATAAACCCTTAAGGGCAGTCTGATTTTCTGGTTCCCTTTGCAAAACCAGTTCATAACCCCGAACTTCATCTTCCAGTTTTGATTTTTGGTCAGCAGAGGGCAAAGTGCCTCTAGTGCTAGCGGTATTCTGGTTGGAGGATGGCGTATTATTAAATGCTCCAATTATGGGAATCACTGAAACACCCACAAAAGCAAGAACTGCCAGCGCTAATACGACTTGAACTATCCAGCGATTGCGTGTTTGAAACACAGTTTTGTCTTTCTCCTGAATTCTAATGACATTATCATTTACACAAATCGTAAAGTTAAAAATTTCCAAAACTTTGCGGAATACCGCCAATTGCCTGTGAATTTTATAACAATTAACTATCTACACTGCTAAAGTAAGTGATGACTTTAGGAGGAGCCGTCAGAATTGTAGCTATGATATGCTTCCGAAACTAGTGTCAAAGCGCAAAATTACACGTTTAATCTACAAACACTAAATTTAGCGCCTTTAAGATTGTATAGAGTACCCTAGTGTGGCTTTGTGAAAAGCAAATATACTTTCATCAGTCGCACAAATGCTCTTTTCAGCTACCTTTATAAAATCCCACAATGGGATGTGTCTGTGCCGCAAGGAGTTTTTATGAATTCCGACCTGATGCCGTTGCCTGAATCTTCCAATTCTTCTGCCTCTAACAAAAGCCCAATTAAGATCGAGACAGCCACCGATGTTAACATAGCCAAGTCCTCCAAATTTGAAAATTCGCCTGTCAACCCCACTGAGACTGACTCAAATGGGAACTTAGTCAATCGACAGCAGCCGATTCCGCCTCCCAGCGAACCGATGCAGTACCGAGCGATCGGATTAGTCCGGGGTCGCTATCATGCTAGCAGCGAACAATTTACTCAAGGTACGCTCCTAACTACAGATGGTGTAGAACTCAATGCCGTCCTCCTAGGCCGGATTATGAGCTTAGTCAAGAATCACCTAGACTTAGAGAAAGATCACTTGTGGGTAGTATATCCACGCACAAGACAAGAAAATGACACCTTGCACATCCAAATTGTTGGAGTTTGGGAGCCAGAAAATCTGGCTAAAAATTCAACAGATGAGGATGATTTAAATTTAGAGTTGCAAGAGTCAGAGACAGACGATGATGGCTTATCTGAAAATTCTGAATTAAGTACAATTTCCACGATTCCCTCATCAGAAGTTGCCGATGGTGGTTTTTCTGTTCGTGGTGAGGTAGTGTACCAGTCTTTTGACGCTAAGAGCTTAGTAGTCAAAATTAGGCAGGCTGCACGCAAACCAACTGACAAACCCAAGTATTTCAAGTTGAAATTGAGGGGTGTTCTGACCACCAAAGCAGTAGGAAAGTTTTGGGATTTCCAAGCCAAGCGAGAAGCTGACGTTTTAATAGTAGAAAAAGCTGAAGCGATCGCTGACTTGCCCAAAAAACGCAAACCACCATTCAGAGGCGGCCCTCGTGCTGGCGGCGGTGGTACTGGTGCTGGTGGTAGAAAACCATTCCCCCCCAGACGCAGTGGTGAAACCCCGCGTCCTATCAAGAAAACAGGCGGGAGTAGCGACACTTCTGTAGTGTCAAAACCTATACCAAGAACGCCCACTCCAAAGCCCATTATCAAGCGACCGAAACCAACTCAAGATTAGGGAATTGGGAATTGGGAATTGGGAATGGAGAATTGGGGAATTGGTTATTTCCCCCCTTCTCCTCTGCTCCCCTGCCCCCTGCCCCCTGTCTCCTGCTCCATTCCTCAAGATCAAAAATCCGTCCGTCGGTCTTGGGGTAGAAAAGATCGCTCCATTGGAATTGGAGAAACTGGTTCTGTAAGGGTAAATGTCCCTGCTTCAATCCACTTTTTCAACTCTAGGGCGACTTGCCTAGAAAAAAATAAACTCGCTAAGGGGGCAGAGCGTATTGCTTTGCCCTCAATAGCGATCTTCCCAGATTTGAGTTGGGCATAACTTACCAAACCGAAAGTGGGGCGAACGCGCCGGGGTATGGAAAAATCCACTATTGGGGCTACTAAGTCTTGATCCTGTACCGCACAGTGTTCAACTACTTGTTCATTTAATACAGGGAGTGGGACACCAACGCCTAACATCAATGAGGGGCCATAACTTTTAAAGTAACAACCCCGCACCCAATGAGCATCCATCTGTTTGGCATCACCAATTAAAGCTAATGTGGCAGAGGGCCCAATGGGTGTACGATTAGCTAAACGCTTTTGTAACGGGAAGTGCTGAGTGCCTTCCCAAGCGACATAGCCAATACCACCACCTAAAAAAATTCGAGTCCCTATACCAACGAGTTGCAAATCGGGATCATTGAGTAAGGGGGAAATAGCACCAGGATTAGAGTAAACAGCATTCCCCAGACGCGGTTGTAAAGGGCCCAGGTAGGTGAAGAGGGGGCGATCGCCACCATTTACACCTACAATAAAATTTTGATAAAGATTGCGCGGATTGAATAAATAAAACTGATTAATGCTTTCACGGGTAACTGTAGTTTCAAAACTTGCTCTGGGGTAACAATCAGTTACTTGTCCTTGCGCTTTTACATGTATGGCTTTACCAGCGATTAAATCTTCAATTACATGACCACCGCCACGTTCTCGAACTTCTTCCCCATCGGTCGTTTCTACAGCACAACTCGCACCCAAGTATAAATCTACTGCCCCAAAACCAGAGTATGCTGGTACACCATCTAACCAACAACGGCGAATTTTTATCGGGGGGTCAGTATGTCCGAGATTGATAATTGCACCGCTTGATTCCATCGGCTCAAACGTGCCAGTGGTGATTACATCAACTTCTTTAGCAGCTTTAGTAACACCGATTTCTACAACTCGTGCTTTTAACTCTTCAGTTGTCAATACTACCGCACGTTGGCGGATAATTTTCTCATTAATTTCTGCAATTGTTCGCATCTTATCAGTGCTAGCGCTTCCTGCTATCTTCTTCTTTGAAGGATATCCTGATAAATCGGAGAATCTTGAATAATTTTCTGTCGCAATAGTTGTTTGCCAATCTCGACACGACAGGCTAACAACCCCGATAGGCTTAAAATTCTCTTCAAAAAAACAATTCAACTATTGCAAAGCCCAAATCATATATTTTATTTAGAACAACAGATACTTGTATTAAAAATATTTTAATCTCTACGTAAAAACACTTTCAAAAAAACTTGCATTATCAATCAAATGTATGTATGGTTAGGATTAATTAGACTTGCTAGACTGAGATAATTTTACGTCAACAGAAAGAAAGATTTCTGGCTTTTATAAAGGATCTCAGCCAACTAGTCAATCGCAAAATGGAAGCTAATAGTAGATGCTAGAAGGTTTTGGAAAGGGATAAACTGCTTAAGAACAGTTATACAAGGGATGTCTAAGCAAAAGTTAGAATTCTATATATTTGCAAAGTTGTCCTGACTTCTACCCCCTCAGCACAATTAATTCTACTTATTGCTATTCATTTGATTGCTGCATTTCACCCGATAAAAAATTGAGTAAGAGGCAATGACTACTTCTGAATTACCTAATCTTAATCAAAGAAACCAAGGAAAAATTTCCGATAGGATTGAAAATTTCTCCTCCATATCAGATGAAAAAAAGTTCTTTAACTTGAAGGTAATTGAGTATTTATTACTTGCAGCTTTTGTTTCGTCTGGACTCTTTATTGTTTTTCTCTCAGAAGATAAAAGAGTTGTTATTTCTGGGGCAGTAGCTCTAACTTTCTTATTTTTTTTGTTGCTTATCAATAGACAAGTATTCCAGAACTATAAGAAGGCAGCTTATCAGTCAGAACTCACCAAGAAAGCTGAACTATATAGTTATCTATTAACTAATCCTAATTCTTGGGATAAAGATACGCTGACTCTAACAAGAGGGAAGGCTTTACAATACAGCCAAGACTTGATTGACGATTATAAAAAAATTAGGGGTGTATCAAGGAACCTTTACTATAGTTTGCAAATTGCGACAGTGATTTTATCAGGAGTCACACCAATTTTAGTTCTGGTAGACAAATTAGAAGCAGGACAAGCTTGGCTCAAATGGCTCCCTGTATTGTGTCCAGCTATTGCTTCTATTGTTGCTAGTATAGTTACCTCTTTTCCTTTTCAGAAGAATTCTCTTGCTGCTAACACAGCCGTTGAATTGTTAGAAGCGGAACAAGAGAAATTTATATTGGGAGTAACTCCGCCTTATCGTTGCTATGATGTCTCTGATGAAAGCCAACAGCAACAAAAGGCAAGTCAAGCATTAGAATACTTTATTGTTCAAGTGAACAATATTCATCTCAACCAATTGCAACAAACAAACGAGACGCAACCAGAAAAAACAGAATCAGCTTCATCTAATGAATCAAGTAAAGCAGGAGCAGAGGCAACGAAGTAGAAGGTCTGATTAGCTAATTGCGATCGCGCATCAGTCGATTATTGTTTAAAATAGGATTTCTTCAGACTAACTCGAAAACCTCAGATTCCCGATTTATTAAAAAAGTTGGGAATCTTAATTGCTATTTAAGAGCAGTATTGCTAGTTCTAGTTACTTGCAAATCTGCAACACTTCACCCAACTAGCGAAGGCTGTAAAAGATGCAAATGTACCTTACTTAGCATATTTAATAACCCCAGTAATACGGCTGACAGATTACTATAAGGCTGGTTATATCTTTTTCCGTTTGAATCTGATACTGTTGGTGAAATATTGCTTAACTCAGTTTTTGTAGATGCACTGGTAAAAGTTTTCTTGCCAGATGTAGCCGAACGCCCATAAATTTGGCACGATTTTTGTACAAAAGTTTTGCGACTTTTCTTCTCTATAGCTTATCAAACATCGCTAAAGACTTATGCAAAAACAGCAAAGACCGAGTAAGAAAAGTTTGCGCTCTCTTGATTACTTGAATGTGTTTCTCGCAGATGTGCGCGATGGTGTTGGGCCATATTTGAGCATCTACCTGAAAGCCTCACAAAATTGGAACCCAGCCCAGATTGGAATGGCGATGTCAGCTTCAACAATTGCCACAGTCCTTGTCCAAACACCAGCTGGTGCATTGGTTGACAGGCTACGTCAGAAACGGACGTTGATTGTACTGGCTGCTGTGTTTGTTTCTATTGGCTGTATCGCTATAGGATTGTTACCGAGTTTGCCTGTTGTCATTGGCTCTCAGATAATGATTGGGATTGCAGCAGCAATTTTCCCACCTGCTATTACTGCCATTACTCTAGGACTTGTAGGACACGAGAGATTAGATAGGCGGATAGGTCGTAATGAAACATTTAACCATGCAGGCAATCTGATAGCTGCTCTTCTCGCTGCTTTAGCAGGTTACTTTATTGCACGCAAGGCAATATTTTTCCTAGTTGCTGCTATGGCTGTGGGCAGCATTATTTCCGTAAGGATGATTCGTGAAGGAGAGATTGACCACGAACTAGCGCGTGGAGATGGAGAAGAGGGCAAAGAGCAGGATAAAGAACAACATCGACAGGGATATGAAGGCATATTGCAATTATTAAGCGATCGCCAAATCCTTTTTTTTACTGTTGCAGTAGTTCTGTTTCACTTTGCTAATGCTGCTATGTTACCACTAGTTGGTCAAGAATTGGCACAGGGTAAAGGGACAAGTGACACAGTTTATATGTCTGCTTGTATTATTGTGGCTCAGTTGGTAATGATTCCAGTCTCCAACTTGGCTGGACGTTTCGCACATACAGCCAGAAAACCCATATTTCTCCTTGGCTTTGCCGTCTTGCCCATTCGAGGAGTACTGTATACGCTTTCGGATAATCCCTATTTTCTTGTTTCTGTACAAATTCTGGATGGTATTGGAGCCGGGATTTTTGGTGTGCTTTCCGTGTTGATGGTAGCTGATTTAACTAAAGGCACAGGGCGCTTTAATGTTACCCAAGGGATGCTCAACACTGCCATTGGTGTTGGTGCGGGTTTGAGCAACGTATTAGCTGGGTTTGTGGTTAAAAATGCTGGTTATAATGTTGGTTTTTTGATTTTAGCAGCGATCGCAGTTGTGGCTTTGGGAGTTTTTTGGTTTTGTGTACCTGAAACAAAAACAGGAGTTAATAGAAAGGGATCACCTCAAAAGCATATAGCGAAATCATGATTGTTTTCATTTAATTACCCTTAAAAAATATTGCTTTGTCTAAATCAGTCATAGTAAAGTTTACAGCTACTGCATACAAAGGTTTCTCTAAGTGTGTTACAAGAGGATCTCAGTTGTATGTAAACTCAGCCAGTAGCTAAGATCAAGGATTATAAGCATCAAATATGAACGTTTTACTTCTATATCCCCGTTTTCCAAAAAGTTTTTGGTCTTTTGAAAAAACACTGGCTTTATTAGACCGTAAAGCAATGCTACCGCCTTTAGGTTTGGTGACAGTAGCCGCGATATTACCTCAAGAATGGCAGTATAAATTAGTAGATCGAAATGTTCGTGACTGTACAGAGGCAGAGTGGGCTTGGGCAGATTTGGTTATTATGTCGGCGATGATTGTGCAAAAAGAAGATTTGCTTTCTCAGATAGGAGAAGCAAAACGCAGAGGTAAACGGGTAGCCGTGGGTGGGCCTTTCCCGACAGCGTTACCAGATGAAATGACATCCGCCGGGGCAGATTACTTGATATTAGATGAAGGGGAAATTACCCTACCTTTATTTGTAGCAGCGATCGCACGGGGCGATCGCACGGGTATATTTCGCTCTGGTGGTGAAAAACCAGATGTTACCAACACTCCCACCCCTCGCTTTGACTTGCTAGAGTTTGAAGCCTACGCGGAAATGTCGGTGCAATTTTCTCGTGGATGTCCCTTTCAGTGTGAATTCTGCGACATTATTGTGCTATACGGACGCAAACCCCGCACCAAAACCCCAGAACAGCTATTAGCAGAACTTGATTATCTCTACCAACTGGGTTGGCGGCGCAGTATTTTCATGGTGGATGACAATTTCATCGGGAATAAGCGGAATGTTAAATTATTTTTGAAGTCTCTTCTGCCCTGGATGGTAGAACATAACTATCCCTTTTCTTTTGCTACAGAAGCCTCAGTTGATTTAGCGCAAGATCAAGAACTGATGGATTTGATGGTAGCGTGTAATTTTGGAGCCGTTTTTCTAGGAATTGAAACCCCAGACGAAGAAAGTCTCACTTTCACTCAGAAATATCAGAACACGCGAGACTCACTCAGCGAGGCGGTGAATAGAATTACCCGCTCAGGGTTGCGAGTTATGGCAGGCTTTATTATTGGGTTTGATGGCGAGAAAGTAGGTGCAGGTGCGCGGATTGTTAAGTTTGTGGAGCAAACAGCAATTCCCACTGCCTTATTTAGTATGTTGCAAGCGCTTCCAGATACAGCGCTTTGGCATCGATTAGAAAAGGAAGGACGACTCCGCAATAAATCAGCCAACATCAACCAAACCACGTTGATGAACTTTGTCCCCACTCGACCCTTAGAAGACATCGCTCGTGAATATGTGCAAGCGTTCTGTGATTTGTATGAGCCAGAGCGGTTTTTGGAGCGTACATACAAACACTTCCGGCTTTTGGGGGAAGCAACCTACCCGAAAAAGGGCAAAGCTGCCAAGAAACCATTGAACTGGAAAGTACTTCGAGCGTTTCTGATCATTTGTTGGCGGCAAGGTGTACGTCGTCAGACGCGGTGGCAATTCTGGCGTTACCTATGGAGTATGTATCAAAATAATCGCGGTGGGGTGAGTAGCTATTTAGCCGTTTGTGCCCAAATTGAGCATTTCTTAGAGTATCGCCAAATTGTTCGCGATCAAATTGAGGCTCAAGTGGCTGAATTTCTGGAAGCAGAAGCTAGGGTAAAACCTGAAGCGCAAGTGATGGTTAATTCCTAGCAAATTAGCAAGGCAAGAGACGCGATAAATCGCCGTCTCTACAAAGGACTGATTATTGTAGAGACGGCGATTTATCGCGTCTTTGCGATCGTACAATACATTCCGATACAATGTCCTTATTGCTAGAAGTGACCATGCCACCCGATAATTTAGAGATAAATGAAGCGATCGCAACACAATTTGCTCAATTAGTGCTGGATTGTATCGGGCGGGAGTATCCCAATAGTAATTTATATTGGGCTGATAGCGACGAGGATATAAAACCACCGCGTCAATTGACTCCTGCTTTTTATGGCTGCTTAGATTGGCATTCAGCTGTACATGGTCACTGGTTGTTAGTACGTCTGATGCGTCATTTCCCCGAAGCCTCATTCAATGCAGCTTCAAAGCAAGCACTTAGCCAAAGCCTAACACCTGAGAAGATTCAAGGAGAAATTGCCCATTTTCAACGGCTACCCTTTTATGAATTTCCTTATGGTGTGGCATGGTTTCTGCAACTAGCTGCGGAACTTCACGAGTGGAATCATCCTCAAGGGAAAGAATGGCGGGTTGTATTGGAACCGTTAGAGAACTTGATTGCAGGTAACTTACAACGCTGGATTGACAAACTGAAACTCCCAAATCGCACAGGGATGCATAGCCAAACAGCTTTTGCACTTGGTTTGATGCTAGATTGGGCAAGGATTACCGAAAATACTGATTTTATTCAGTTAGTAGAGAACAAAGCACGGCAATTCTATCTTAGCGATCGCAACTACTCCTTACAATTTGAGCCGCTTGGCTACGATTTTCTCTCTCCTGGCCTTGCTGAAGCAGACCTAATGCGGCGAATCCTGCCAACAACAGATTTCAGTGAATGGCTGACGAATTTTCTTCCCCAAATACCCATTGATAACTCAGCAAATTGGTTAGAACCTGTCAGGGTAGATAATCCTCAAGATTATATGCAAGCCCACTTTTACGGACTTAACCTCAGTCGTGCGTGGATGCTTGAGGGTATTATATCTAAGTTGGCAAATAGCGATCGCCGCATCGAAACACTCCGCTCTACTGCCCTCCAACATCGTTATCATGGACTCACGGATGTTGTAATTGAACATTATGCAGCTAGCCACTGGCTAGGAACTTTTGCCGTTTACCTTTTAACAAATCGTGGCTTGCTCCTCATGAGTTGAGTGCTGAGTGCTGAGTGCTGAGTAGTGAGTGCTGAGTGCTGAGTAGTGAGTTAGGAGTTAGGAGTATTCTCCCAATGCCCAATGCCCAATGCCCAATGCCCAATGCCCAATTCCCAATTCCCAATTCCCAATGCCCAATGCCCAATGCCCAATGCCCAATGCCCAATCCTTAAAATATGCCAAGTAAATATGCCTTAGCTTGCTGATACTGTCAGGATCAAAGAGTAAAGAATAAAAGGCAATCTATTTTGACTTTTAACCTTTCTCCTTTTGTTCAACTTCCACAACGGGAGGTTTAATCTTGACTAAATTGAAAGTTGGTATCAATGGCTTCGGTCGAATCGGGCGACTCGTGCTTCGCGCTGGCATCGATAATCCCAATATTGAGTTTGTGGGTATTAACGACCTAGTACCACCAGATAATCTCGCTTACCTATTAAAGTACGATTCAACCCACGGTCAATTAAAGCACAAGGTTGAAGCCAAGGAAGACGGGATTCTCATTGACGGACACTTCATTCCTTGTGTGTCGGTGAGGAATCCAGCAGAGTTACCTTGGGGAAAATTAGGGGCAGATTATGTAGTGGAATCTACAGGACTCTTCACTGACCACGAAGGAGCCGCAAATCACCTGAAGGCAGGTGCAAAGCGAGTGATAATTTCCGCTCCCACTAAAGATCCAGATAGAGTTCCTACTCTACTAATGGGTGTCAATCATCACTTATTTGACCCCAGCAAAGATATCATTGTCTCCAATGCTAGCTGCACTACAAACTGTCTAGCTCCCATAGCTAAGGTTATCAATGACAACTTTGGGTTGACTGAAGGGTTGATGACCACAGTTCATGCCATGACTGCCACTCAGCCAACCGTAGACGGCCCCAGCAAGAAAGACTGGCGGGGTGGTCGAGGTGCAAGCCAGAATATTATTCCCTCGTCCACAGGTGCAGCTAAAGCTGTAGCACTAGTTTTACCAGAATTGAAGGGTAGATTAACTGGTATGGCATTACGAGTTCCAACTCCCGATGTCTCTGTAGTTGATTTAACTTTCAAAACTGCCAAAGCTACCAGTTACAAAGAAATCTGTGCTGCGATGAAGGAAGCTGCCGCAGGTTCACTAGCGGGTATTTTGGGTTACACAGATGAAGAAGTAGTTTCCACAGATTTTCAAGGCGATACTCATTCTAGTATCTTCGACGCAGGTGCTGGAATTGAGTTGAACTCGAACTTCTTCAAGGTAATTGCTTGGTATGACAACGAGTGGGGCTACTCGAATCGCGTGATTGAGATGATGTTATCTATGTCACAAAAAGAACAACTCGCCCCGACAGCTGCTTGATAATTCGTAATTCGTAATTCGTAATTCGTAATTGAATAGGGGTTGATGCCATCGAATAATAAACAGTTTGTATATTAGTGGGGGTTGAAATTCCATTACAAAACATAATTACGAACTACGAACTACGAATTGTTTAATGGTCATTGGTGATTAACCTTTGACTTTTGGGATTTGGGTGAAATGGGAAAGATGCCGAAAACAAAACGCAACCTAGTATTTATATTTAGCAAACCATTGATATGAAGCACATGTGATTTTTGGCTCGTAATACTAATTCTTTGAAAGAAGGCTAAAGATTTAAACCCGAAAACCCAAATAAAATCTGAAGTCTCTGAATTACGAATTACGAATTACGAATTACGAATTCACAGCTTACTCCTCAACCCCTAATCCCTATGCGTCGCACCAAAATCATTTGTACTGTTGGGCCAGCTACATCTGCACCTGAAAAGCTGCAAGCTTTAGTAGAAGCTGGTATGAATGTGGCACGGTTGAATTTTTCTCACGGGGCTTATGAATTCCACGCCCAAACTGCTCATTATCTCAGACAAATTAGTACTGAGCGGCAAAAACCGATCGCAATTATGCAAGACCTGTGTGGGCCGAAGATTCGTTTGGGAACTTTACCACCAGAAGGGTTAAATTTAGAAGTCGGTACTGAAGTCACCTTTGTTTTGCAAGAAAAGGGTGACAGTATCGAGGAACTCCCCCTACCATTGCCGACTTTGTTCGCAATGGTGCGACCAGGTGAACCAATTTTAATTAATGATGGTCGTGTCAAGTTAATTGTTAGCGATCGCGATGCCGATCGCATTCGTGCCCAAGTGAAAACTGGCGGGTTAATTTCTACACATAAAGGAGTGAATCTACCACAAACTCCTTTACCTGTCAATTCGATCACCGAAAAAGACTTACTGGATCTGCGCTTTGGGATTCAGTTGGGTGTAGACTGGGTAGCGGTGTCCTTTGTCCAATCGCCACAAGACTTAGAACCCGCCAAGCGGATGATTGAAGCGGCTGGTGCTTCTATCCGCTTAATTGCCAAAATTGAAAGAGCAGAAGCAGTAGAGAATTTTGACTCCATTTTGAAGGTCGCCGACGCAATTATGATTGCTCGTGGCGATTTAGGTGTGGAAGTGCCAATTCACGAAGTACCCCTGATTCAAAAAGATATTATTCGCCGTTGCAATCGTGCTGGCAAGCCGGTGATTACAGCCACCCAAATGCTAGAGTCGATGATTAGCGCCCCCGATCCCACCCGCGCCGAAGCCACCGATGTTGCCAACTCCATCTTAGATGGTACGGATGCAGTAATGCTTTCTGGTGAAACAGCCGTGGGGCAATATCCCATTGCCGCCGTTCAGATGATGCACAACATCGCCGTGCGGACAGAACAGGCTCTAGATGAGGGTAGTAAACATGCTTGGTGTCATGAAGCAGGTAGTCTCAGCGTCACCGAATCTGTTGCAGAATCAGTGTGTCGCATCGCTTATGAAACAGGCTCACGAGCAATTCTCTGTAACACTACATCAGGAAGTACGGCGAGAATGGTATCTAAATATCGCCCTACTTCTCCGATTATTGCCCTAACCTCCGACATCACCGCTTATCGCCAACTAGCACTGTCTTGGGGTGTGGAAGCTTTACTAATCCCACCAGTCCATCATGCTGAAGAGATGTTTACCAATGTGGTGAACACAGTTGTAGATATGGGTTTGGCAAATAAAGGCGATAAAGTAGTGATTACCTCTGGTGTTCCAATTGGTAAATCGGGCACAACTAGTTTAATCAAAGTGCATTCCATTGGACAGCCAATTTCGGCATAAGGCACTTAGAATAGGGCTGAGGCTCAAGATAGTAAGCAAAATTGGGCAATAATTAAGAAAAATTGCCAGAATCAGAATTGAAGGGACTGGGGACTGGGGATTGGGGATTAGGGACTGGGAGACAAGGAAAAGAATAATAACTCCTAACTCCTGTACAGACGCAATTAATCGCGTCTCTACTCAGAACTCAGAACTCAGCACTCGCTAGGGAATAAGTAAATCCTGTAACATTCATCACGGAGTCTTTTATGTCTAAGAATTTACTAGAACAATTGCGAGAGGTGACTGTTGTAGTCGCAGATACAGGGGATATCCAGGCAATTGAAAAGTTTAAACCCCAAGATGCCACCACTAATCCTTCGCTGATTACTGCTGCGGCACAAATGCCAGAATATCAGGGAATTGTCGATCAAACTTTACTGCAAGCGAAGAAAGATGCTGGAGCCGGAGCCACCCAAGCAGAGATAGTTACTCTGGCTTTTGGCCGTTTGGCAGTTGCCTTTGGATTAAAGATTTTACAAATCATTCCCGGTCGCGTGTCTACAGAAGTAGATGCTCGTTTGTCTTACGATACCGAAGCTACCCTAACTAAAGCACGGGACTTAATTGCTCAGTATAAAGCTGCTGGAATTGGCCGCGATCGCGTTTTAATTAAAATAGCCAGCACTTGGGAAGGTATTCGCGCTGCGGAAATTCTTGAAAAAGAAGGTATTCACTGTAACCTTACCTTGTTGTTTGGTCTTCACCAAGCGATCGCCTGTGCAGAAGCCGGTGTCACCCTAATTTCTCCTTTCGTTGGTCGGATTCTCGACTGGTACAAAAAAGATACCGGACGCGATAGCTACCCAGCCGCCGAAGATCCAGGAGTTTTGTCTGTCACCAAAATCTACAACTACTACAAGAAATTCGGTTATAAAACCGAAGTTATGGGAGCTAGCTTCCGCAACATTGGCGAAATTACTGAACTCGCAGGTAGCGATTTACTAACTATTTCTCCATCACTTTTGGCTGAATTACAATCAAATGTTGGAGAACTGCCACGTAAACTTGACCCCGCTAAGGCAGCAAGCTTGTCAATCGAAAAGATATCCATCGACAAAGCTAGCTATGACAAAATGCACGCAGCAGACCGTATGGCAACTGACAAATTAGACGAAGGCATCAAAGGTTTCACCAAAGCATTAGAAGACCTTGAAAAACTTTTGGCAGACCGACTAGTTCGCCTTGAAGGAGAAGTAGTAGCAAGTCATTAGAAGATAACAATAGTTAGTGGTTGAATCACCAACCACTAGCCATTACTTAGTTGTATCAGCCGTTACCAATAATAACGACCTCGAATATTTTGGTTTCGTCCGTAAGGCTGCTGTCGTCGAATAAACTCCCGTCGTCTGAACTGCTCCCGTCGTCGGATATTTTCATATCGTCCGAAAGGCTGCCGTCGTCGGATAATCTGGTATCGTCCATAGGGCTGCCGTCGTCGGATCGTTCGATATCGTCCTGGCCACCGTTGAGCAATTAAAAGCTCTCCAGTTTTATCTCCAATTAGGTTAGCTTCTGGTGTGGCGCTCTGTTCATTGCGAGCATGACTTAAAGAAATATCTTTTGCTTCAGCTAATGAGGGCGGATACACAAAAGCACATAGCAATAACGCTATTGAGGATAACTTCCTGAAACCTTTCATGTTTTTGCTTCTACTAGACTTTCGTTAATAGCTTTATTAAAACACCTTAAAGTCGGGAAATTATCGCTTCTGAGGTTTTTTTTAAACTTAATTTGGTATGAAATTCTGTATTCAGACTTCATCCTTATGGATAATTGTAAATTAGCCCAGACTATGTACTTAAAAAGCCATCTTTTACCAAAATCTAATTTTTTTTAATAGGCAAAATTGAGAATTACCTAATATTTTGTCTCACTTTAAGAAAGCTTTGCCGCATTACAATAAACTTGAGTAAAGTTTAATTAGATAATAAAAAAATAAATTGTGTAGGTTTGATTGATTCTTATAAACCCACTTTACTATGACATTTATAAATTTCCCTATTACTCAACATAAGCTACAAAGGTATAACTCTTTATTAATTAGACAAATCGGAAAATAAAGGGATAGCGGTAAGATGCATTTGGCTGATTCAGAACATTAATAATGGCAATAATTGGCATAATAAAACTGACCACGCCCAACACAATCAACAACAAAATACCAATGCCTACAACAATCAGCAATGCAAAGATAATTGCATAAATATAAAGATTTATGTGGAAATTGAGGGATTCTTTGGCATTGCTTTTGATAATCGGGTCATTGCTAATTAACAAAATTGCAATGGGTATGCCAATGGAGATAATCGTAGAGCTAAAAAATATTGCTCCGTGGCTTAAGGCAGATAAAAGTTTGCGTTGCTGAATGTCTTCCATGCCACAATCCCTCTTTTAAAGATTCAAGTGGTGACCATTTATCGTGGATGTCACTGTATTACAATCTGATATTAGCGTTAGTTAATCACTCTTTGCACAAACCACCCTAAGACACTCAATGCTAGCAACAAAGGTGTTAACCAATCACCCCAACGCACATATATAGTTTGTGTCTGTCGCCGATAAATTGTTTCAGCGTGAGTTTCGTAAGTATTATATCCAGACATCCATAAAGTTCTACCATGAGGATCTACAAAGGCTGAATATCCGGTATTCGTTGCCCGTGCTGACCATCGATCGGTTTCAATTGCCCGCATGATATCCTGTGCATGGTGTTGGAATGGCATTGATGCAGTGTAATGGGCATCGTTAGAAGAACTGAGGATAAATTGCCCAGCAGCCGCAGCTTGGCGACGAAATTGTTCAGGAAAAGCAGATTCGTAACATATACTAGCGATCGCACGACCAAAAGGAGTGTCAAATATCTGATTTGCCAAACCCGGAACTTGGTGTGCCTCTAAAGGCGATAAGCGTTGAATTAACCCGCCTAAAATCCCTTCAAAGGGAATATATTCTCCCAAAGGTACAAGTTTGGATTTATCGTAGCGGCTGACAATTTCACCTTTACTATTGAAAGTAAACAAGCTAATTGTATAACTGTCTCCCCGTTCGCCAAAAGCCCCAATCCAACCAACTACGCCTTTTTCCTTCACTGCTGCGACTAAGGCAGTTTTCATCAAGTTGCGCTGGAAAATAGGTAAGGCTCCTTCTGGGGTGAGGACTGCATCTACACCTTGGTCTGCTAAAGTTAAATATCCATTGGTATAGTTTTCTTGGGCGCGACGAAACCCTTCGGAACTTCGTAAAAGTCGGTTCGGAATATTACCCTGAACAATCCCCACTTTCAAGGCTGCTTCTGGTGGTTGGGCGATGGGACGACTATATAAGATAAAACCAATGAAGTGTAAGGTAATTAATAATCCTGTGGCGATGACCCAGTATTTATTAACGAACCGCAGAGGCGCGGAGGACACAGAGGAAATTCTCTCTGCCTCTGTCCGGTTCATCCATCCTTCAGCAATTAAACCATTAATGGCAACTATTGCTGCTGTGACAGTATTAGGCCCTGATAGTTGACCCAGATGTACAATTATGAGATTGTGCGGGCTTTGAGTGTAAGCTAGGGAACTCCACCACAAAGGCCCGGCACTCCACAGATTCTCTAAGGCGCACCAGACGGCTGTACCAATAAGTATACGCAACCACGGTTTTTGTCCGCCCAGGCGAACCATTACAGCCGCCCAAATACTAAGGAATATCCCTCCCAAGACACTGATAAATCCCCAACAAAAAAGGGTGATTGCCAAACTTGGCAACCAAGGAACTCCCAACCATGTCATCGGATGAATTCCGGTAATCCAAGATAGGGCGACACCGTGATAACCTATACCCCAGAAAAAAGCTAGAGGGAATTGGTTTTTGCTTTTAGCTGAAGTGACAACTAGCACCCATAAGGGAACTAAGGCAATCCAAGCCAAGAACCATGCATCCACTGGGGCTACGGTTAGCCCCATTAAAATGCCGCTAGCTAAGGAAATGAGGTAAGGGAGCAAAGAGATAAATCTCTCCCCCTGCCTCCCCTGCTTCCCCTGCTCGCCTTGCTTCTTACTCTGCTTCTTCTGCATCGGCAGCATCAGGTGGAACTACTGCCACTCCAATAATTGCGTCATCTTCATCTAAACGCTGCACTCTGACTCCAGTTGCCGATCGCGATTGGATAGAAATCGCATTTACGGCTTGACGGATGATAATACCGCGATTTGTCACCATCATGATTTCATCATCATCATTGTTGACAATGCGTAAGGTTGCTAACTTGTCTTTGGTTTTGCGGTTTTTGAACTTCGTTGCCATTAAACCTTGACCAGCACGATTTTGCAGGCGGAACTGAGCAACTGGTACGCGCTTACCATATCCTCCCATTGTAATCACCAACACCCAAGGGCCAACAATGCCACTGCTAGGCACTTCTGCGGACTCTTCATTAGTTTCGGTAACTTCGATATCTTCTGTTTCGATTACTTCGATATCTTCTGTTTCGGCTTCTGTAACTATATCCAAAGTTTCAAGAATTGCTGCGGGCAGAATATCCATACCCACAAGTTCATCTTTATTCTTAAGTTTCATGGCTTTCACCCCACGAGTCGCCCTACTTAAAGGACGCAGTTGTTCGTGGTTGCACCGGAAGTTAATCGCCATGCCGTTACGAGAACCAATGATTACACTGTCCTCGACTCTAGCGCGTCTTACCCACCGCAGTTGATCGCCTTCTTCTAAAGAAATGGCAATCAAACCATTGGCGCGAATGTGACTAAAGGCTGCCAATTCGGTTTTCTTGATATTGCCGCCCTTGGTGAGCATGACCAAATATTCTTCGTTGCTGAACTCGTCAACCGGTACAATGGAGGTGATTTTTTCCTCTTTGGGAATGGGTAGCATCTGGACAATTGGTGTCCCGCGACTGGTACGCGAACTCGCTGGAATTTGATACGCTCTCAGGCAGTACACAACACCACGTTCACTAAAGAATAAAATACTGTCGTGATCGCAGCAAGTTAAGAAATGCTCAATGGTATCATCATCTTTTACCTTGGCTGCGGCTTTACCTCTAGTAGCACGGCTTTGGGCTTCAAAGGTATTAACTGGCATCCGTTTGATGTAACCTTGCTCTGTCACTAGAATTATCGCTTTTTCATTGGCAATGAGGTCGCGATCGTCTAATTCCCCTTCCCCTGGTAAAATTACCGTGCGGCGGGGTGTGGCAAAGTTAGTTTTCAGTTGCCCAACTTCGGTTTCAATGATTTCTAGCACTCTCTCCCGACGTGCCAAAATATCTTGCAAGTCGGTAATTTTCGCTTGTAATTCCTCGTGTTCTAAACGAATTTTGTCTGCTTCTAAGGCAGTCAACCGCCGCAATTGCATCTGCAAAATCGCATCTGCTTGCACTTCCGAAAGTCCGTAAGTTGTGATTAACTCGCCTTTAGCTGTGGGTGCATCGGGAGCATGGCGAATTAAGATGATAATTGGATCTAAGTGAGACAGGGCAATTAATAACCCTTGTAGAAGATGATCGCGTTCTTCGGCTTTCCGCAGTTCGTAACGGGTGCGTCTGGCAATAGATTCGATACGGAAATCTAAGAAGACAGTTAAAAACTGCTTGAGGGTGAGTACTTGGGGTTCGCTATTCACCAACGCCAGCATATTTGCGCCGAAGTTGGCTTGCAGTGGCGTTTGCTTGTAGAGGTTGTTCAACACAACGCGGGGATAAGCATCACGCTTGAGTTCGATGACAACTCGCATCCCGTCGCGATCGCTTTCATCTCGGATATCTGCGATGCCCTCTAGCCGTTTTTCATTCACCATTTCGGCAATTTTTTCAATCAGCGCCGCTTTGTTGGTTTGATAGGGCAATTCGGTGATGATAATTGCTTCTCTATCTGGTCGTCCCCGTTGTTCAACGGTTTCAATGTTGGCAACACCACGCATGGTAATGGAACCACGCCCAGTAGTATAAGCTTCTCGAATGGCAGATGTCCCCAAAATTTGCGCCCCAGTTGGAAAGTCTGGGCCGTGGACATACTGCATTAATTCGAGATCGGTGATTTCTGGATTGTGGATTACAGCCACTAAAGCATCAATCAATTCACCCAAATTATGCGGCGGAATGTTGGTTGCCATACCCACGGCAATCCCAGAGGAACCGTTGAGCAATAATTGGGGAATCCGTGCGGGTAAGACTGTCGGTTCTTGCTGGGAACCGTCGAAGTTATCGGCGAAATCTACGGTTTCATACTCTATGTCGTGGAGTAAACCAGCGCTAGTTAAAGCTTGCAAGCGGCATTCTGTGTACCGCATGGCGGCTGGTGGATCGTTGTCTACCGAACCAAAGTTACCATGTCCGTTAACTAGGGGCGATCGCATGGAGAAATCCTGCGCCATCCGCACCAAAGCATCATATACTGCTGTGTCCCCGTGGGGGTGATATTTACCCAACACTTCCCCCACCACACGGGCGCATTTCTTAAAGGGGCGATCGTGGAGCAGACCTAGCTCGTGCATTGCGTAGAGAATGCGACGATGCACAGGTTTTAGACCATCCCTAGCATCTGGCAGCGCCCGACCCACTATCACGCTCATGGCGTATTCCAGATAAGACTGCGACATTTCGTTTCGCAAGTCTGTCGGGATAATCCTCTCCTGTGAGGTTGTCATAACCTAAAAATCTCCAAAAATCGTAGATTTTAGCTTTTTTACTCAACAAAGCGCAAAATTATTCTAAATTGCTCTTGAATAATTGCTATATTTTGGTACAATTCTAGCATATACTGCCTTTTTTTGCCTGGGCAGCTAATCCTAAGATTTAGTTAAAAAAGATACAATAACTAACCTTTGAAAAGCTCTTAGCTATCGAACAGGAGCAGTGAATTAAAAGATTGCTTATTACGAATTTGCCTAACTTTAAATATGACAAGTAAATTTAATAAAACAATCTAAAATCACTTTTATAAACTCTTATTTTTATAACCGTTATTTACCAAAAATTCTGAGAATATTATGACTTTCCAAGAATTAGAAATAGGTGACTACTTTCGGATAACTGGTATGAGTTACAATTGCGTATATAGAAAGGCTAACAGTTCACATTGCAGCCTAAACGCTTTATTACAGCCAATCCGGGCAGAAATAAAAGTTACACCACTTACTTTTGCAGAGATTACTAACCATTTTGTGCTTAAGCAAGAGTTCCTTCAAAGTCTCAGACGATAATTTTTACAGTTAGTAAATTTTGTTAGCAAAGCCAACTGAGGGCGATCGCAGGACACCATAAAATATTTTGACGTATGTATAAGGAGAGAAAATTTTGGCAGCAGTCCGAGTCCGCCAACATGTTAATCCACTTGCTAAAAAGTATCAAACACCAGCAAGTCCCCAAGACTTGGGAAAAATTTATGCAAAGCCAAATCAACCACTACATTTAGATATTGGCTGCGCTAAGGGACAATTTTTGTTAAATATGGCCAAAATAGAACCTAACTGGAATTTTCTCGGCTTAGAAATTCGAGAACCTCTAGTGGTGGAGGCGAATAAGTTACGTTCTGAGTTAGGTTTCACAAATCTGCACTACTTATTTTGCAATGTGAATAATTCATTGCGATCGCTGTTATCTTCTCTCCCTCCAGGAACTTTACAGCGCGTTACAATTCAATTCCCCGATCCTTGGTTTAAAAGCCGCCATGCTAAACGCCGTGTAGTGCAACCAGAACTAGTGGAGGAGTTAGCTAGTTATTTGGCGGTTGGTGGGGTTGTGTTTGTGCAATCAGATATGGAATTTATCGCGGTAGAAATGCGCGATCGCTTTGCTGCTCATCCAGCCTATCAGAAAGTTGGCACTGAAGAATGGTTAGCAGAAAACCCGTTACCAGTCCCCACAGAACGGGAAATAGGTACACAAAAAAAGGGTGAACCTGTTTATCGGGCTTTGTTTGTCAGACGAGAAGTTGTGAATGAAGCGACTTGACAAGCAATTCCTTTGGGGAAACTTTGCTGTATCTTTTAAATATATAGAATTTAACCTTGATTACTTAGCTAGATGGTTAAACTTCTAGTAAAGGAAGGGTAACGGTAAAGGTTGTACCGACTCCAACTTGACTATTGACTACAATCTCGCCCTCGTGTGCATCAACACATTTTTTAACGATCGCTAGTCCTAAGCCAGTACCTGGAATCGTCCCAACATTGTCCGCGCGTCGGAAAGGCTGAAATAGTCGCTTTTGACCTTCTTTAGGAATACCAATTCCCCAATCTTGAATTCGGAAAATTACTGCTTTTTCTTGACCAATTAGTTCAAAGCGCACTATCCCACCTGGTAGTGAATACTTAATTGCATTGCTCAGTAAATTGCCCAAAATGTGCCGCAGCAAGCTTTCATCCCATAATGCCTCCTCTAATTTCCCACAACTGGCGAACACCAAAGTTAAATGCTTTTCATTTGCTATTAATCTAACTTCTTCGACCATTTGACGGCAAAAAGCTTCTAAATCTATGCAAATTAGTTCATACCCCATTCTGCCAGAATCAGCTTTTCCGATGAATGTAACTTCATCCAATAGCTTTGCCATATTTTTGATCGCCGAGCGAATCATTTGCAAATGATTCTGTTTTTTCTCTTTGGTCAATCTTTCATCCTGGTTTTGTAGCAATCCAGCAGCCAAGAGAATAGTATTTAGGGGATTGCGGATGTCATGAGAAAGCATTGAGACAAATTCAGATTTGAACTGGTTGAGTTCATTAGCTTTCACCAGTTCCGCAGTTCGTTCTTCAACCCGGGTTTGTAGCGTTTCATTGACCGTGCGTAATGATTCTAAAACCTGCTTGCGCTCGATCGCATAACGCAAAGAGCGAACCAACACATCTACGTTTACCTGTCGCTTGACTAGATAATCTTGTGCCCCCTGCCGTACTGCCTCAATTGCCAGTTCTTCGTCATTTGTATTGGTTAAGACAACAATCGGTATGCTTGGCGCTTGGCTAATCAAAGGAGGTAGAGATGACAATCCTTGGCTGTCAGGTAGAGTTAAATCTAATAAAATAACATCATAATTACATTGACTTAGTTCCTGGAGTGCTTCGCTCAATCGCGTCACATGAACCAGAGTAAACTCTTGGCATTGGGCTTGCGTCAGAAACTCTTGTAACAACCTAGCAGAAGCTAGGTTGTCTTCAATTAACAAAATTTTTACAGAGTAGCTCACAACCATAATCTTCGGGTTTCACCCCCTATTGCTCCTCTATCTTTTGAGTGCTGAGTACTGATAGCGTTAGCGGGGCGTTTAGCCCGTGCTGAGTTAGGAGTTAGGAGTGCTGAGTTAGAAGTTATTATTCTTCCCCTGCCCCCCTGCCCCCCTGCCCCCCTGCCTCACTCCGATGGTAGGGTTACAGTACAAAGCCAAAAATCCTCAATACTCTTGACAATTTGAAATAATTGGTTGAGGTTGCGGGATTTAGTGATGTAACAATTCACATGTAAATCATAGCTGTGAAAAATGTCATCCTCATTTTTCGAGGTTGTTAGTACAACAACTGGAATGCGTTTGAGTACTGGATCGGCTTTTATTTCCGCCAGCACTTCTCGACCATCTTTTTTTGGCAGGTTCAAATCCAGCAGAATCAGGTCAGGGCGAGGTGCATCGGCATATTCACCTTCTTGGCGTAAATATGCCATAGCATCTATACCATCCCTGACTGTTACTACTTGATAGGGCACTGAACTATTTTTTAATGCTTCTTGAATTAAGCGAATGTCAGCTTTATTATCCTCTACCAAAAAGATGGTTTTGTGTTTTTCTTCCGTTTCTACGCTCAAGTTCGCGTCCTCCAACTGGAATCGTAAAGTAGAAGGTTGCGCCCTGGCCCAGTTCTGACTCTACCCAGATTCGCCCCCGGTGACATTCGACAATCTTCTTACAGATGGCTAAACCCATCCCTGTACCAGTATATTCATCCCGTGTATGTAAACGCTGAAAGATTACGAATATGCGATCGCTAAATTGTGGATGAATGCCAATTCCATTATCCCGAACTGAGAACAACCAGGCATCTTCTGTCCTTTCTGCTCCCACATGAATTTGTGGCGGCTCATCGCTATGGAATTTAATGGCGTTACCGATGAGGTTTTGGAATAGCTGCATCAGTTGGGTGCTGTCAGCCATAACTATTGGTAAGGGATCGTGGGTGATAGTAGCGCCAGTTTCATTAATGCGTTGACGCAAATTGCCCAACCCACGATTGAAGGCTGTCTCGACCTCGGTCATTTGAAATGCGATCGCCTGCATATCCACTTTTGAGTATGCCAGTACGTCATCAATCAACGTCTGCATCAGGTTAACTCCCTGAACAGCGTAGCTAATAAACTCCTGAGCATCTTCGTCGAGTTCTTTGCTATATCGCATCTCCAACAACTGCACATAATTTACGACTTGATTGAGAGGTTCTTGCAAGTCATGGGAGGCGACGTAGGCAAACTTTTTCAAGTCGGCGTTAGAACGTTCTAAATCTTGCGCTAACTGGGCTAGTTCATCGGCTTGACGCAGCACAATATTAACAATTGCTTTCCGCAGTTCTAAAGCTGCTTTAACTTCGACCTCTTTCCAAGGTAAAGATGTTAAGCGAACTGTTTCTTTCCACAGTTCAAATGATTTGCGGGGACACAGACGGACATTTCCTTCTGTCTGGTTAACTTCAAAGGCTTTAGTCGGATCGCCACCCCAATTTACAGTTTGAATTACTTCCGGTCGGAACCACAAAACATAATTCCGCTTGGCGATGGGAATTGCTAACAAACCACTAGCGACATTTTTAAAACCTTCGGCATCTGGATAAATGTGTGGTAGAGAATCTGTGTAAAAGACTTCTTCTTCTACATTATTCTTAAGCCATTGGACTAAAAAGCTCAATTCTTCTTCTCTAGGCGTTTCACCAACTACCGTGCAATTTCCACCAAAACATACAGCGGCACCTTGAGCGCTAGCCAAATCTAAAAGATGCTGTGGGTTTTTAACTAAACCATCAATGAAGTTTTCTTCTTGAGACATCTGTTCAATCAATATTGATTGAAGGTGTGTCAGATTTATTCGGTGATAGTAGTCTTGGGTTTCTTCTCTGGCTGAAATTTCTGCAAATATTACTCGCCCCAAAAATTCGCAAGCTTTACGCAATTCATAAGAAACATGTTTAGGGGACTGATGATGACAAGCAATTAGACCCCAGAGCTTTTGGTCTTTAATTAAAGAAATAGTTAGCGAAGCTCCAACACCCATATTATGCAAGTACTCTGTATGGCAGGAGGCAGCACTTCTGAGAATAGAGTTGGTTAAATTAATCGGGCGATCGCTAATTGGATTATTGACAGGAAAAAGTTTTACTGGCTGAGAATAAGAATCCGGTATGATTCTGATGGAATTGGCAGCAAATAATTGTCTCGCTGGTTTGGGAATATCTGATTCTGGGTAGTGCAGCCCTAAATATGGTTCTAGACTTTCTAGTTTTTCTTCGGCGACAACGGAACCATGTCCATCATCATCGAATTTATATAGCATTACCCTGTCAAATTCCGTTATCTTCCGAACTTCTTGAACGATAACTTGACAAAAGTCACGGAGATTTGCTGTTTTTTCTAGCTGATTTATAGAAGCTCTAGCTAGATGATAAAAGCTTAAAAATGGAATATTTTCTTGAGTAATAGCAGGTTCTAATTCCAGAATTAAAACCCCTTCTGTATTCCGGTGAAATATTGCGTCAAATACTATGTAGTCATCACCTTTTTTTCGCACCCAAACTTTAGTGGGATTAATAAAATCAAGATTTTCCCCAGATAACCCTGTTTTAATTCTTTCTATTTGAAAGGGATCGAGTAAATCTTCTAATTTTTTGTGCAACATATTTTCGGGAGCAATTCCGAAAATCTTTAATGTGTTAGTGCTAACTTGTAATATTTTTAGCTCAGGCTCTTCCAATACTAACAGGACACCATGAGACTGAATTTGGCTAGAAATATGAATTGGTGCTTCTTTCAAGCTAATTACATTAATACCTGGGAATTGTAAGTTCATTTCCATGACGATCCTCCTGTGTTATCCGGGAGCATCAAAACTAGAGTATCTATAAATGGAAAATGATGAATAGAAAGTTTTTATACTTTTTTGTCCAGCATTTTTACTTAGTATCTAATTTCCCATGCCCTAATCTTGCGTTTTGCAGCCTTATTCTCATCTGCCTGCGCTTTGAAAAGTCTAACAGTAGCTAAAGTTACATGGCGATAAGAAATGTTAAACCCATGTGATTAAACATTTCTGTATATGTGTCGCTATGTTAAGAGTTAGGAGACGTGATTAATCACGTCTGTGCAAGAGTTAGGAGACGCGATTAATCACGTCTGTACAAGAGTTAGGAGACGCGATTAACCGCGTCTGTACAAGAGTTAGGAGTTATTTATTATTCCAATGCCCCATGCCTTCTTAATCAAATCCAAGAGTTGAACCACATTCGCAGCTTATAATCGTTCGGGGAGAGCGGTAAACCCAAATAAATGGGCATCCAGAAAATAAAAGCAGCGATAATGATAAAAGTAATGGTGACACCTACCGCTCGGAGTTGTTGATAATAACTGCGAAGACACTGATCGACAAACCAAGCGATCGCTAAAAATACAAATATTACTGCACACATATAATGGTATATGAAAACACACCTCGTCACCTCAACCCAAGGTGCTAAGTTAGCAGCATAATTTATAACTAAATACAAGGCAATCCAAGTATCAACACTAAGAGTTCCAGATACTAAAAAACGTTTTTCCTTAACCCAATAAATCGCAATTTTTGCTATCAGCATTCCTGCTAAAAACAACATGGCAGCAACACCAAACCACCACAAAAATGGATTACCCATTGCATGGACATCATAAATAACTTTTCCAGCACCAGCAGGTAAAGGTGGCCCCATTACAGGTAATGCTTCAGTGATACTTTCAGCTGTTTGATAATAATATGCCATTGGTCGAGTCATCAAAGGCCATTTATACCAGGCAGCACAATAAGGATGCACATCCGAGCTATTACCACCTAAGTGTAAATGAAATTTCAAAATTTGCTCATGTACTGCAATAAATCCATAAGTTTTATCTAGCTGAAGGTGGGGAATCCAGATAATGCTGTATATAAAAGCTGGGATAATTCCTAGATAAAATAATATCTGAAAAATATTTAGCTGAGTTAGGTTTTGTAGTGGTGACTCAGATAAGGGAGATGGTGAAAATGGTTGAGAATAAGTACTAACTCCTGAATTCTGACTCCTGAATTCTGACTCCTGAATTCTGACTCCTGAATTCTGACTTCTGAATTCTGCTTCCTGCAATGAGGGGGATGTAAAAAAGAGTTTGGAGTTAGCAAAAGAATACATTCCCTGAATTACCCAGGCTACTATCCAAATAAGATAAGCACCTGATAGAAACCATAAACCGTTCCATTTAGTACCAACTGATGCGCCAAAAGCAATGCCAGCAAAAACTAACCAAAATGAACGTCGCCGATTTTGGTTATCTAATGCCAATAATAAAAACCAGTGCCCTAATAAACCAAAAATGACGATATAAATATTACTTAAAGCATAACGAGATTCAACTAGAAAAATGCCATCACAAGCTGTAAATAAACCAGCAAGCAAAGCAAAGCTACGGCGATAACTCAACTGATAAGCGATCGCAGCTACAACTAAAGGGATAAAGGAGCCTGTAAGGGCATTGAACCAGCGATAAGTCCAGGGCGATCGCATTGAACCTGTCAACCCATTTACCGTATCGTGCCAAAAAGGAATATGACTGCCAATCCAAATGCCGATGCCGATCATATATTGACTTAGCGGCGGATGAGCATTAAAAAATGGCGTATGGGTAAGATAATTATTACCAAATTTGGCAAAGTAAACTTCATCAAATACCAGGGTATTGAATCGCTCCAGTCCCCAAAACCTCAAGGCAAGTGAGAAGATAAATATACCCAACATCCCAATTCGGAACCATTTTTTGGTTATTGGGTATTGGGCATTGGGCATGGGGGATGGGGCATTGGACATGGGATAATAATCAGCAGAATCTAGCGATCGCTATGTTACAGGCAGTTATCCAGAAGTTCAACTATGACGGGTTATGCGATCGCAAATTCTGAATTTTGCCGCAGTTCTTCAGATCGGAATCCCAACACAATCCGATTCTTTGGTATCCCTGCCTTTACTAATTCTGTTGCTATCCCCTCTTCAGTGCCATCACGTTGAATCCAAATTTTGCCATCAATAATATCAATGTGAATCAAACAGCCGTGAACGCGGCGCGTTGCAGTAGGAGAAAGTTCTGGCACCGGTTCTCGGCCAAGAATCATTACCAAATATCGATCCTGTTCTCGATCAAAGATAGTTTCATGCTGAATATTACCGTAAGAGTAAGGAATCTTTGTGTGTTCAGTAAGAATGCTGCAAATTAGCTGCCTGTATTGCTCCAAATTACCCATCGGACAATAACCTCCCGCTTTGGATTAAAAACGATTAGAGGAATTTTATAGTCTTCCAATATAAGTTTACCAAGCGGTTCTTCCTCAAAAATATCAGTAAAGACATCCTCATGAACAGCGATATACAAAACCCTATCTTGATAATTACGGCTCATAACAGCAAGGTAGGTAAAGTACTGACCAATCGCCTGTTCTAAGTCTGCTACTTCTGAGTCACCACTGAAGGTTTTGATTTCTACAGCAATCTTCTCTGTTCCTTTTTCTGCTATGAGCAACTTTTCGGCTGCCAAATCCACGTAAAGATCCTTTTTTCCCCACTTTAGATGAAAGGGATCGTCGTAACATTCCAGCCATCTTTAATTAGGGCATTCTTCAAGTTTTCGTGGTAACGATCTCTAACTGGCATAAATTACTCGAATTATGAATTACTACCCTCGACTTTTGCCACTTCCAGCATCGTCTTTAAAACCGAATCTGGATTTAGACTAATCGAGTCAATTCCCTGTTCAACCAAAAATTGAGCAAATTCTGGGTAATCGCTGGGTGCTTGCCCACAAATGCCGATTTTGCGATCGCATTTTTTCGCTGTTTCTATGACCATTTTCACCATTCGTTTGACAGCCGGACTGCGTTCATCAAACAATCGCGCTACCAATGCCGAATCCCTATCTATTCCTAGTGTCAATTGAGTTAAATCATTAGAACCAATGGAGAACCCATCAAATACCTCAGCAAATTCCTCAGCCAAAATAACATTACTGGGCAACTCACACATTACATAAACCTGCAAGTCGTTAACACCTTGCTTTAAACCATTTTTTGCCATCTCTGCCAAAACCAACCGCCCTTCATCGGGAGTACGACAAAAGGGAATCATCGGAATAACGTTCGTTAAACCCATATCTTCCCGTACCCGTTTGAGGGCATGACATTCTAAGGCAAAAGCTTCTCTGTAGCCTTCATCATAGTAACGTGCTGCTCCTCGCCAACCCAGCATAGGATTTTCTTCATGGGGTTCAAACTGTCGCCCACCTAATAAATTCGCATATTCATTACTTTTGAAATCTGACATTCGCACAATCACTGGTTTAGGATAAAATGCTGCGGCAATTCGACCTATGCCTTGAGCTAATTTATCTACAAAATATTGGGGTTTGTCATCATAAAGTGAGGTAATGTCAGCAATTTTGGCTTTCGCAAATTCATCTTTTAATAGTTCATAATGAATCAACGCCATTGGATGAATTTGAATTTGATTAGCAATGATAAATTCTGTCCGTGCTAAACCTACCCCATCATTAGGAATTGCCGATAAACTCAATGCTTCTTGGGGATTACCCACATTCATTAAAATTTTAGTATGGGTACGCGGTAAGTTCTCTAAAGGAACTTCTTCAACTTCAAAAGGTAATAAACCTGCATAAACTTTTCCCTCTTCTCCTTCAGCGCAAGAAATTGTTACCTCTTGACCAGGTTTTAAGATTTCTGTAGCATTACCACATCCCACGATCGCAGGTACACCTAATTCTCGCGCAATGATCGCCGCGTGACACGTTCTACCACCAGAATTAGTGACAATTGCACTAGCGCGTTTCATAATTGGTTCCCAATCGGGATCGGTTCTCTCTGTCACTAAAACTTCCCCGACTTGAAACTGTTCAAGTTTCTGAACATCTAAAATTAAGCGGGCTTTCCCTTGACTAATAGCTTCTCCAATTGCACTTCCTGTAACCAGGGGAATTGGGGATTGGGAAGATTTTTCCCCATTCCCTATTCCCCATTCCCTATTCCCCAATACCAACCGATAACTCCGCAATACATTTCCTGTCTTCTGTGACTGGACGGTTTCGGGACGCGCTTGCACAATAAAAAGTTGGTTAGTAATTCCATCTTTTGCCCACTCGATATCCATTGGAGTTAAAATGCCGTGGACTTGAGAATAATGATCTTCAATTAAACACGCCCAAGTTCCTAATTGTAAAATTTCTTCATCACTTAGGGCGAATTTGCCTCTTTCTCCAGCAGAAACAGACACATTTTTCGTAAATTTTGAACCGTCATCATAAATCATTTTCAGTTCTTTGCTACCCAATTTTTTATCGATAATTGGGCGAAAACCAGCTTTTAAAGTTGGCTTAAAAACATAATATTCATCGGGATTTACAGAACCTTGGACAACGTTTTCACCTAAACCATAAGCGGCTGTAATTAGTGCTGCGTCCTTAAATCCGGTTTCTGTATCAATGGAGAACATCACCCCAGAGGTTGCTAAGTCAGAACGCACCATTTTTTGCACGCCCACAGCCAGAGCAATGCTAAAGTGGTCAAATCCCTTGGTGTGGCGATAAGAAATGGCACGATCGGTAAATATGGAAGCAAAGCATTTGTGACAAGCTGCTAAAACTCCCTCAACACCAACAACGTTAAGATAAGTTTCTTGCTGTCCAGCAAAACTAGCATCAGGTAAATCTTCGGCGGTGGCGCTAGAACGGACTGCTACATCTGTCTCTGCATGGTATCGTTCGCAAAGGCTATGGTAGGCTGTGGCGATCGCCTCTCGCAATTCTACAGGAAATGGAGTGTGGATTAATAGCGATCGCGCTTTTTTCCCCCGTTCGCGTAAATTTTTGACATCCTCAACATCCAAGTCAGCAAAGAGTTTGCGTAGCTTTACTTCTAAACCTGCTGATTTGATGAAATGACGATAGGCGTAAGCAGTGGTGGCGAATCCGTTAGGGACGTTAATTCCTTTGGGCGTTAGCTGTTGAATCATTTCCCCCAATGAGGCATTTTTACCACCAACTAAGGGGATATCAGCAATGCCAACTTCATCAAACCACAAGATGAGCGATCGCTCTTGGGCAGATGGAGATAAAGTACTTTTAGATACTGTAGTCATAATTACCTTTTAAATTTATAATTTGTAAGTGCGTAACCGTTTGCATATCTTTCCCATATTCAATTTTAGATTTTTCATTCTGTCGTGTAACTTTAAATTTGGCGATTAAATACAAGGTTATAGTCAATAAAAATTAATAATTATTCAAGTTAATAGTTGTATTA
The DNA here is from genome assembly GCF_034530675.2 of Nostoc sp. DedVER02. NCBI lineage: Bacteria > Bacillati > Cyanobacteriota > Cyanophyceae > Nostocales > Nostocaceae > Nostoc > Nostoc sp. DedVER02. The sequence goes on along the minus strand of NZ_JAVRCP020000013.1, from coordinate 9,845 downwards.
AAATACTGGATGCAATCTAAAATGGCGCAACTAGAACGACTGTTAAAAATGGCAGAAGATGAGTTAACTGAGTACAGCACTGATGCCCGGAAAATGGAAAAACTACGTCGAAAAATAGGTTTATCAGTCTCGGCAGCTGAACAGCGACAAGTAAAAGAAGCATTATTAGCTAATAAACAATCTAATATAATTACTCAAATTGTGGAAGAACAAAGACAAACCGTAGCCTTACCATTTTGGGGAATTGCTGGATTAGGTTTGTTATTCGGAATTTCTTTAAATCAACCCTTCTTTTTATTAGCAGCGATAGTTGGTACTGTATCAGCTTATAGAATTCAAAAGTGGGGTTGGCAATTGCAGGCAAGGAGTCTATTGTTACAAACATTAGAAGATATTGAAGTGCGTATTGCTCAACCTAAATAGATATACTTTATAGATAAGTTATCTATGCATAATTGTATTTTAATATACATGCAAATCGATTAGCTACTTCATTGGCGCTTCCTAAGTACTTAATAATTCCTTTGGGATCACCATAACAAAAAAAATTAGATATTGGATTTAATTCAAATGCAATACAGTTCAGTTAAGCAATTTTTTCCTTCTCTTTCTTCTCTCTGCGTCCTCTGCGCCTTCTCTGCGAGACGCTGCGCGAAGGCGGTTCGTTAAAAAATTGACTTGATAACAGAGTTTTAGCCTTAACCCAAGCGTATTGGATTCAAATGTTTACGATCCTGGTTTGCGTGCAATAAATGCTACATTACTATTCGGCAGAGCATATTGACCATAACTGCGAGTTGTCTCAACTTGGAAACCAATGCTACAGAGTTCACTTGCAATAGCTGTTGCTTCGTATAACCGCACCTGGTGTACTTCGTCAGATCGTCTGTAGTGTTCTCCTATCTTACGGAAGCTGATAATTCGGCGAGTCAAAGTTTTTTGTTCTTGATCTTCTGACTTTTCAACTAGTACTACCCAGCCGTCTCCTTCAGTGAAACTCTTAGTTGTAGTACCTGGTGCAATTTGTCCTTTCTCAGCAATGTCGAAAATGAATAGACCCCCAGGAGTTAAAGCATTATATATGCGCTGGAAAAGCTGAACAAGATGGCGATCGCTATCTGGCTCAAACAGGTAGCTGATGCATTCACTTATAGACGTGACAGCATTGCATGGTGGAATATCTGTTTTAAATAATGAATCGATCCGAAATTCAGCATCCGGCACTCTTGTGCGGGCAATATTAATCATCGACTCAGAGATATCAACTCCGAGAACATGATAATGAGCCTTGGTGAGTTCTTGTGCCCATAATCCGCTACCGCAACCCAAATCAACCACTAGTCCATTATCTATTTTGTTTTGAGCGAGGATTTCTAAGATGCCAGGAGCAGATTTAAGAGCGAAATCACGGAAACCGTCATCATGAATAAATGCGAGGTCTTCTTTGTACCACTTATTCATATTGCTTATTAAGATTCTTTAAGATTGTGTATGAGAAAGTGGTTGGAAATCGCTGCTAGAATCAGCATTAACTTCGTACTTCAGCCCACTGAGTTTATTAGTTAGGTAAGTTTTAATCTTTATTAATTGTTGCATCTTTTCTGAAATTTCTTGAAGTTTACGCTCAACAATGCGTATTTGTTCAGTTTTAGGCATTGTGTTACTACCCCATTCGTCGAGTAAGTATTTAATCTCATTGAGCGTAAACCCCAATCCTTTACCTTGATTGATCGGTCCCAGGCGTTCTACCGTCTCTGTGCTAAATTCCTTATTATTGTCTCTTCACAGCAATTGTGTAGCTAGGTAGATGTGAGGCATCTGTTTGAGTTTTCACAAGTCGCCAATCATTATCTATATATAAATGCTCAAAAATTTGAGAACTTGCTAAGGATGTTTTTTGTAATTCCTGAGCATCATTTGTATCTATATTTTTTAATTCGAGGGCTTTAGGTAAATCAAATTTTGGTGAGTTAAGCTTGACTTTAGTATTAACTACATTAGTAAACCAGTTGTATACTGATTCTAAATTTAGAGGAATTTCTCTATTTTGGAAAGCCTGAAATCTATCGATGTTTTGAAGATACCATTTGCCATTTTGGACTCCATATTTTTGGATTAACATGAAATCATAAGCTGGTAAATTTGATTGATAATTCTGGGATAAAGACGGTTCTTTTCCCATTACGTAACGAGCTACGCTACCACAGTAACCATCATGCTGAAAAATTTGGAAAGACTGATCTTGTATTCTTTTTGGTAAACTTTCATGAAACGATATAGTAGACCAAATTGGTGTCCAAACACCCACTAAAAGCCGTAGTTGCTCTGTAACACTGAAAACAGGATTGTGTTGACTCAACTTTATAAAATAGGGAAGTAATTCAGTTTTGTAAAAATTTATCTCGGCATTTAAATCTTCTGAATTTCGACCTTGAACTCGTGCCAAAATTTCTTTTTTAAACTTTAGTTTTTTGGGAGCGCTTAATTGATTTTTCAGCAATAGTTCAAACATGACCATTTACCTTTTTCCCATTTTTTAAAATGATTTGATAAGAATTAAAAACTGGCGAGTATAGTACTCACAAAGGTATCACCTATTCTTTTATCCTGTACAAGGTAGAGCTTTATAGCTCATCATCTTGACAGTTGTTAGATATTTATGTGCTTGATACTATCTATTTTTACTGACAAGATGGTGTGATCCAGATCACTTTAAGCTAAAATATATATTTATCGAAGAAGCATTTAAAAATCAGGTATTAAATATATAGATATGTAGCAGCTACTCTTCGAATTCTCCAACGGAGTGTCTATAGAGTAGAAGAAACACTATTAATTCACAAAAAATAAAGTGCGAAGGAAAAAATTTTGCTCCTTCACACTTCATTGTTTATCTGAATGAAATTTATAACACAAGCCTTGGTGGTTAGGACATCAATAGATGATGAAACTTAGACACAAAAAGACTTTTCACCCAGTCCCCAGTTCCTTGCTATAAATTTCTACGATTCTCTTCCAGAAGCCCAGGTATCACGCCATTTCACAGTACCTTCTTTGGCAATCACCCAACGGCGGTTAACGAGATTTTCGCGCAGAGGCGATCGCCCTTCCCGCCACATGGCATATTTATAAGCAATCAGCTTACCAGCACTCTCATTAAAGGGAATCTCAGCAGACCAAGTATTGGTGTTGATGTACTCTAGCGGATATGCTTTACTGATATCCCAATTACCCAACTCTGGGCAATCTCCTGTCACCACGATGATTTCACCAGGTTGGGTCTGCACGCCATTAAGTTGTACGCGCACAATTGTTTGTGCTTTAATCCGTTCCCCAACGTGGCTGAAAACAAGTACTCCCCGTTCTTCTAATACTAGATTAAAAATCTTGCCGTCTTTGACTTCATACTTGTTGCGAGTCACCACGCAAGTATGTTCTCCATCTGGCAATTCTGTTTCTACTTCTGGTAAGGTGACTTCTCCTCCCCGGTTTAAAGCTACAAAACACAGGGAGTCACGATAGCGGCGTACATAACAGTAAATATCTGCTGTTAAGTATTTTTGCCAGTGGCTACCCATTGACACGGCTGGATTCAGTCGCCGTAAGCCAGATAGTAGCCTGATGCAACGATAAATTTCACTATCAGTATCCCAATTTTCCATCATCGGGCGGTTATAGGGATCATTACCGCCATCGGTGTCGTTATGCAGATATTGTTCTGTACCGTAATAGATGCAGGGAATACCGCGACAGGTCATAATTAAAGCGATCGCAACCTTTAGCATCGCTGGATCGGGATTCAGCGATTGGAAGCGGGACATATCATGGTTATCGATGAAGGTAACTAACTCTGTTGCCCCACTATAACGATAATCTTGATCAAAAATGTATTGAATTGTTTGGAATCCCATTTCTGAACCTTGCCCTAGTGCGGCTCGAATTGCTACACATAGCCCAAAGTCGAGAAGTGTCATGCCTGAGTGATTGGCAAATTCTACCGAGCGATCGTCATTAGGATTACTGTAAATCCATTCACCAAAAATAAATACATCTGGTTTGTGATTGCTCATCTCGCCAGTAAATTCTTGCCAAAACCAGATCGGCATGTGCTTAACAGTATCAACCCGCAGTGCATCCACACCCCGGTCTAGCCATTGTTTAATTGCTGACTTAATATACTGCCGATATTCTGTATTATTTTCATTGAAGGTTGCAAGACCCGCTAGTTCACAATTCTGTACTTGCCAATCGTCCTCCCAGTCTTGCACTTCACCATAGTGGTGATACCAATGATTCACATCATCATTGAAGTCAGCAATTTTTACCCCATCATCATATAATTCACCTTTACTACCGCTAGTATCAGGGCTGCTGTGGTTGCAGACAATATCAAGCACCAGCTTCATATTGCGCTTATGCAGTTCCGTAATTAACCGATCGAAGGTTGTATTTTTTTCTTCTTGGGTAGCATTTAAAGAAGGATTCTCTCCATCAGCAATATAGCGAGGATTAATCCGCTTAAAGTCTTTTGTCCAATAGCCATGTAACGCCGCATTGCCAACAAATAACTCTTCAACCTGCTCGAATAGTGGAGTTAGCCAAAGGGCTGTAACTCCCATATTTTTCAGATAATCTAATTTATCGATGACACCTTGCAAGTCACCACCCCAGTACTTACCCCAATCTTGTCTATTCGGATCGTACAGTTCTGAGTTTGCACCTTCGCTATTATCTGGATCGCCATCATAAAAGCGATCAACCACTAGAAAGTAAATGGTTTCTTGTCGAAATTCAATATCTCTGGTGTAAAGAAACTCTAAGTCAATCTCAGTTTCTGATGGTGGCGTTTCTACAATAGCGTTTACTTTTTCTTGTGGAGAATCAACTTTGTATTGATCTGGGGAAAACTGAGATGGAGGGGTTTCTACCATAAAAAAACTCAAAATTTTATATAATTCACGTTTGTAGAACTAACAGTACCAAAGTTTCGAGTATTGTGTGCTACTGCAAACATCGCTATTGTGACATCCTGCCGACGGTATAGGTATCTATCGCTAGCTAGTTTATAATTCTATCGATAGATATAATTCATCTGCTAGAGGATAAAAATAAAGGAATATAGCAGTTATTAATAGTCATTAGTCATTGGTCATTAGTCCCAATGACTAATGACTTCGATTTTTTTATGGCAATTCCAGAAAAGGATGGCGGAGCTAGAACCGAGTCTACGAGCGTAGCGAAGGCGGGAGCGCCTCAGAAGCCAAGCCTTGTTTTCGTGGCTGTGGGATGAATTAACTACCTATTCGTTAACTTTTTCTCTAGAAGATTCGCTCCATTGCTAAACTGACCATTGTCACTTTCAATCTGTTTTTACTATCAAGGATTAATTTAGGTAGCAATTATGACTAAATATGACAAGGTTTTTAACTCATCAAAGAGATCGGAGGAATCACTAAGTCCAGAGGAGGCGGTGGCAGCGATCGCAACTGTCACTGCGATCGCTGATTCAATAATTGAAGATGTAGATGCAGAAAGTTTAGCGGGTATCCTCTGGGAATTCGAGGTTTTCGAGGAATACTCAGAAGATGAAATTGCCGAGATAGTTGACAGACTCCTAGCCATTGCAGAAGCAGAGGGAATTGGGCCTTTGTTTAATACCGCCAAAGTATCTCTCTCAGATGAATTAGTTTTGGATGGTTTTGCAGCTGGGGTGATAGTGCTTTTAGACGATGAACTTGCGATCGCCAAACCAAAACAAGCCTACCTCAAAAAGCTACAAGCAGCCTTAGAACTGGAAGATGAAGAAGCAGAGGAAATCATTAAGGAGGTAATTGCAGCTTTTAAAGAAGCAGAAGAGGAAGAATATGCAGACGACGAAGATGAGACAGTAGTCATAGAAGATTTTAGCGAACAGACATATCAATCCCCTTTAGGTAATTTTACTGTACCAATTCCGGTCGATCCCCAACAGGGCGGGAGAATTCAAAGCCAGGAAGGAGTAGTTGGCTTTTCTGATGACATTGGGACTTTGTTGAGGATCGATTATTATCCTTTCCCTTTAGAACAGTTAGAAGAACTGGAAGCTGTTGGACAAGAAGAATATTTACAAACAATTTTAGTAGACAAGTATGTACCACAGGCGATTTTTGCCAATGTACCAGAGGCTTCTGTGGAGTATACCGAATATCTAGAAAATACCTTGCGAGGCGCTTACTATGTGTTAATTGATATGCCCAAAGGTTCAACGATTTCTAAGCAAGAAAATAATGGAACTGCAATCAGATTAGATGCATACCGAGGGCTGCTCACTTTTATTAGTGGTGAATTTTTGTACATAGTTAGTAGTCAGCACAGCTTTTTGGACGGCGAAACTCCCGACTCCCTTGAAGAAGAAGCTGAAGACATTAAGGAGAGTATTTTAGAGTTTGTGGAGACTATAGAGTTTACTTAAGACATTTCCGTGAGTTTCAAACGAAATTGGCGGTCAGAAACCGCGTCTACACTACCGAAATCCACCTTCGTAGTTTAAATTTTTGATTCGAGGAGGTTGCCTTTGCCTGTGTAGACGCTAATTCCCTTCGCCCTAGCTTTGCCTATGTGATGTACATTTGGAAAGGGCGATGTCTGACGACAAGCCCAGAGGCGGAGTGTCTCCGATGTCTACGCTTGTGATTTTTCATGACAATAACCCTGCTAAACAATCGCTATCAAGTTATCCAAGTAATCGGCGCTGGTGGTTTTGGCGAAACCTTTCTGGCAGAAGATGTCCATTTACCTTCTCGCCGTCGTTGTGTAATCAAGCAACTCAAACCGATCACTAATAACGATCCGCAAAATTACCAACTGATCCAACAACGGTTTGAACGGGAAGCCTCAACATTAGAATATTTGGGTGAAAGTAGTAACCAAATTCCTAAACTCTATGCCTACTTTTCTGAGAACGGGCAATTTTACCTTGTCCAAGAATGGATTCACGGCCAGACTCTGACGAAAATTGTCGAAGCCAAAGGATTTGAGAGTGAAACTGCTGTTCGGCAAATTCTCTTGAGTCTGCTTCCAGTGTTAGATTATATCCACAGTAAAGGGATTATTCACCGAGATATCAAGCCAGATAACATTATTCTCCGTGCTGTTGATAACAAGCCAGTTTTGATTGATTTTGGCGCAGTCAAAGAAACAATCCGTTCCGTGGTTAACTCTTCAGCATACCCCACGCGATCGCTCGTTATTGGTACGCCGGGATATATGCCTAGCGAACAAGCCGTAGGCCGCCCAGTCTACAGCACTGATATCTACAGCTTAGGCTTGACGGCGATTTATCTGCTGACTGGCAAACACCCGCAAGAATTACTAACCGATCTCAAAACAGGGGAAATACTTTGGCAGCAGCACGCCCCTAATGTCTCTTCTCAATTAGCGACGGTACTTAATCAGGCAATCAAACCTCATGCTGGCGATCGCTACAGCACCGCTAGTAAAATGTTATACGCCTTGCAGTCTCCTAGCAATATTCTTCCTGAGTTAGGTGCAAAGACTTCCACAGTCAATTTTTCTCCCACTGTTGCATCAACTCGGCAAACGCAGCCATTATATTCCCCGCAAAAAAATTCTGTAATTTCACCAGGGTCTTCAACTCCTGGAAACTGGCAAAAACCAACTGTGATTATTGGTAGTTTGCTGATAGGTGGCTTAATTGGTGCAGTAGTAATTCCTAACATCATTCGTCAGCAACAACCAGAAACAACCATTGTCACAAGTCGCACCCCATCGCTAGAATCTTTGCCCACTCCAGAATCTCCAGAATCGCCCGTTTCTTCCCAAACTTCTCCAATCCCAGTTGTACCAACCTCACGACCACGACGGCGAATTATTCCCGATTCTTTACCAACCTTTAATCCCCCAGTTATATCCACGCCACAGCCAGAAAAAGAACCTGTCACTTCAGATACTCCAGCGCCAGAAGTGCGTTTTACACCACAGCCAGAACCAGAGAGTGTTGCAGTTCCCACACTAGAAGCACCTTCTACACCACAAAAGAAGGAGCAGCCGCCTAGTAAAGTAGCTGTAACTACCAGCAGCCAAAGCATTCCCGCCTTTCCTACAGGTACGTCAAGAAGTGCCGTAGAAGCTACCCTCGGCAAACCAAATCAAGATTTAAGAGGCGCGTGGGGCAATACCCGTGCTGTTGTTTACAAACTAGTGCCAAACAAAATTGATCTTGGTTACTTATTCGATCGTAATTCTAAAGTCCTGCGTCAAACTGAGGTATCTTTTGCCCAATCGGTAGACCCGCAGCTGATGGAAGCTACTTTGAATGGAATGTTAGATGGGCAAGCCACTGAAAAAATTAAGCAGGGACTGAAACAAGTACAGCAAGGTCAGTCTGATAATTTTAGTTTTAAGAATGGCTCAGTGAAGGGTCAGATTATCCGCCAAGAATGTAATTTTATTTACATTAGCATTTGGGATGAAAATTTGCATGATTTTGTAAGTCCATCGACAGCTAAACAGTGTTAATCTACTGTAAGAGCTACTAGTACGGCTTTGCTTAATTCGCAATTTTAATTCCTAATTAACGCGATGTGCAACTTCTTCTTAAAACCCTGATTCCATACCTCTCCTCGTTGGCATTAGTCTATCGTTAGGCAAGCAGAGAGAGAGCTTTGAATCTTACTCTTTTTCCCTACCAGGAAAGGAGTCGGGGGTTAAGTTTGAGGAAAAGTTGCACACCGCATTAATTAGCATTGTGTAAGGGTTTTAGATATTTCAGAAGGTAGTTTATTTACGCCGTGCTGCACTAAGAAAAACACACGTTGAAGGAAATAATTACAGCTGGAGAGAGAATTCAGAATATACCACTTGAAAGTTGTCGAGGACTCAACTTTCAAGAAAATGGCTATCTGATTTAGCGTTCAGGTTTAGAACTGTCCCCACGTATAAAATGATAATTCTGTAATCAGACTATTAGGCTTATATTAATGAATACATTAAGCTATGATACCTCTGTGCGCGAAGTAATAAGCATCATTGACAGAACTCCAGATGATAGCACACCGATTATAGTAGATTTAGATGAGACTCTCTTTCTTCGCAATTCAACACAAGAGTATCTCGATACATTAAGACCGCGCATACTTGGATACTTATTGCTCACATTGCTGAATTTTCTTAAACCGTGGAGTTTTTTACCAGGAAAAATCAAAGGAGAAGTTTCACGAGATTGGGTGAAGGTTTTTGTGGCAACCTTGCTTTTTCCCTGGACTGTCATTTTGTGGCGATGGCGAGCTAAAGAGTTAGCTCAAGTTTATGGAAACGCTATTCTGATCGATGCATTCACTAAAAATGCAAATTTGCGTGTAATAGTTGCTACTCAAGGGTTTAATTTTATTGTTCGTTCCCTGTGTAAACACTTCCCCATAGAACTTGATAGCGTAATAGCTTGTCGATTTTGGCAAGGAGCTATAGATAGAGAAAAAGGAAAATACTCGTTAGTGTCAGCATTATTGACTAAAGATGAAGTTAACCGTGCGATCGCAATCACGGATTCAACCGACGATAATCTGTTACTTGCGTCTGTGGCAATTCCATGCTTAGTTATTTGGCCGGAAGCAAAGTATGTTTCGGCTATGGCTAATACTTATATTCCGTTCTTGTATCTAGAGCGAGCGAAGCGACCAGGTGAGCAATATTTTCTCAGAAAGATAGTATACGATGATTTTTTAATCTTAATACTAGGTTTGAGTTGGGTGAATAACCAACCTCTTATTCGGGAGCATCCAGTTTTGGAAGATTTACCATTTATGGGAAAATGTAAAGGGAAAGAACCCTGTGCGATCGCTGACAAT